>NZ_QTPV01000001.1:0-376972 GCF_003857985.1 Burkholderia sp. Bp9090 | reverse complement strand
AACCGGCCAGCATACCGAGGTCAAAACACGACATTTCTAAGTAGCCAGAACACGACATTTCTAAAAAGCTACTACAACCAGTCATATCGATAATTCACGTTATGTAAAATTAAGTTGAGGGCATCGACGCGCTCGACGGTCAAACCCTCCTTTTTTCCTACGGCGTGCCGAGGCGCCCAACACTGTTGCAGTGACATCCCGCAACCGCGGAGCAATTCGAGTCTGGCAGTACGCTCGCCACCGGACATGACAGTGGCACCGCCTTCGTTGCCCGGCTCGACGAGCCAGCCCCGCGTCGACGGCAACCAACCGTCAACAGCTCTCCGCAGCGGTGAATTCGCCGGGCGGCAATGGTCGGTTCGCCACGTCCTTTGCTTCGGCGCGCGTCAGGCCTAGCGTCTGCAACACCATCGCCGCGGCCCGCTCGGGGAGCCGGCCTTCGTCTCCCGCCGGCTTCCTCGCTTCGCCCTCAGCCGTGTCGGCCGCGTAGCACTCCGCCGCGATCGCCGCCAGGATCGTCCCCGTCATCGCGAGCACGCTCATGAACGGATCGCCGACGACGAAGCGGCGTGCCGCGATTCCGCGCTCGCTGTCCCGCCGCAAGTGCCGGCCTAGCCCGTGGTCGAGCGCACGCGCGGAAAAGCCCTCCCGCATCAGGAACCGCCCCCAGAGCCGCTCGCGGCGCGCGCGCATCAGCGTGTGACGCACGCAAACCGACACGACCTCGGCCGGATCCGACAAACCGCTCGCAAGACGCTCGAGGCCGTCCGCGAAATCGTCGAACACCCACTCGGTCAGCGCGGCGAAGATGCCGTCCTTCGATTCGAAGTGGTAGTAAAACGAGCCGAACCCCACATCCGCCGCCTCGGTGATCTCGCTGATCGCGACGTTGTCCCTGCCCTTTTCCGCCATCAGGCCGAACGCCGCCCGCAGCAAGCGCATACGTGTCGCCTCCTTGCGCCGGGCGCCGCGCGGTTGACGCTGTTCCGCTTCGGCCACTGACGCATTCGGGCGACGCGGCCGGACCGGTTTGTCGTCCACGAGCGCACCTTCCCTTTCCATAAGAATTTTCTGCATGACGCAATTCTAGATGACTCGCTCATACTTGACAACATTATCAGTTATGAGTCTAATCTCGAAAATAGCAGAACCGGTTCCTGTCCGGACACTGTTCCGGACCCACGCCAGCGAGCGTCGGTGACGCGCAGGCGGCCCTGTCGGCACACTCGGCGGCCATCGTCGTGCGCAAGCCGTGTCATGTCGGCAATCGGAACGATCTGCACCTCGAACATCGGAGTACTGATTGATCGTCATGCGCACCGTCGGCGGAGACGCCCGCGCGCGCCTGCATAAACCGGGGTGACCTGCCGTGGTCGCCGAATCATTTTTAGTTTGACCCTCACTTGTCTTGGAAACATCGTGAAATCACCCGGACTTGACGCGCGGACTTCAACGCGCCCGTTTCTGACACGCATCGCGCCACCGCTTCGGCGCGCCCCGATCGCATTCGCCTGCTGTGCGATTCTTCTCGCGGCTTGCCACTCGCACGAGGCCCCGGCGCCCGAACTGCAACCGGTGGTCGCGCTGCCGGTTCATGCGGACAATGGCGCCGTGCAGCGCGTGCTGCCCGCGCAGGTTCAGGCGCGATATTCGACGCCGCTGTCGTTCCGGGTCGGCGGCAAGATCGTCGAGCGGCGCGTGCGAATCGGCGACACCGTCAAGGCCGGCCAGACCCTCGCGATGCTCGATCCGGCCGATCTTCACAACACGTTGCTGAACGCGCGCGCGCAGCTCGATGCCGCCGAGCATCGCCTCGCCTATGCGAAGCAGCAACTGGATCGCGACCGCGCCCAGGCCCAGGCCAACCTGATCGCGCCCGCTCAGCTCGAGACAACGCAGGACGCGTATGCATCGGCGGTCGCGCAACGCGATTCCGCGCTCGCGCAAATGGCGCTCGCGGGCGATCACCTGCGCTACGCGACGCTGGTCGCGGATCACGACGGCGTCATCACGTCGGAGGATGCCGATACCGGGCAGAACGTCGAGCCCGGCCAGGCGGTGTTTCATCTGGACTGGAGCGGCGACCTCGACATCGTCTGCGACGTCGCGGAGCGCGATCTGCGCGATCTGCGCGATCTCGCGGTCGGCCGCACCGCGCACGTCAGCCTGACGGCGCTGCCGGGCAAGGTGCTCGACGCACGCGTGCGCGAAGTCGCGGCGGCCGCTGATCCGCAAAGCCGCACCTGGCGCGTGAAGCTGACGCTGGTCGCGCCGGGGCCGGACGTCCGCTCCGGGATGACTGCCAGCATCTCGTTCGACGGCGCCGCCGACACCGCCGTGGACCACGCGATCACGCTGCCGGCCACCGCACTCTTCCATCGCGGCGAAGCGCCGGCGGTCTGGGTCATTCGCAAAGGCAGCGACACGCTGGAACTGCGCCCGGTAACGGTCGGACGCTACGACGAGCGTACGGTCACGGTCACGTCCGGCCTCGCGGAAAACGAGCGCGTCGTGATGCAAGGCGTCCATACTGTGAGTACCGGCCAGCACGTGCGCGTGGTGCCGCCGCTGCATGCGGAGGACTTCGCATCATGAACGGTCCAGAACACCGGTCCTCGATGGACGGTGCGCTCGGCGCACAAAGCGGTGCCGCGTCGCGCGACGACGGCGGTTTCAATCTGTCGGCATGGGCGCTGAAGCATCAGCAACTGGTGATCTTCCTGATCGGCCTCGCGACGATCTTCGGCATGATCGGCTATACGCGCCTCGCGCAATCGGAGGATCCGCCGTTCACGTTCCGAACCATGGTGATCCAGACCTATTGGCCGGGCGCCACGGCGCGCGAAGTGCAGGAACAGGTCACGGACCGGATCGGCCGCCAGCTCCAGGCCGCGCCTTACGTCGATAACATCAAGAGCTATTCGCGCCCCGGCGAGTCGATGATCTTCTTTGCGATGAAGGATTCGGCGCCGGTCGACCAGGTGCCGGAAACCTGGTATCAGGTGCGCAAGAAGGTCGGCGACATCCGGGCGACGCTGCCGAAGGGCACTGTCGGCCCGTTCTTCAACGACGAATTCGGCGACGTCTATACCAACATCTATGCGCTCGAAGGCGACGGCTACTCGCCCGCGCAACTGCACGATTACGCGGACAAGCTGCGCACCGTGCTGTTGCGCGTGCCGGGTGTCGCGAAAGTCGACTACTTCGGCGACCCCGCCCAGCACGTATTCGTCGAGATCTCGAACGCGCAACTGACGCGGCTCGCGATCACGCCGCAGCAGCTCGCGCAGGCCATCGACGCGCAAAACGCCGTCGCACCGGTCGGCACGATCACGACATCGGACGACCGCGTGTTCGTGCGGCCGAGCGGCGCGTTCAAGGACACGCAGGCGCTCGCCGACATGCTGATCACGGTGAACGGCCGGACGTTCCGGCTCGGCGACGTCGCGAAGGTCACGCGCGGCTACGACGATCCGCCCGTCACGCAGATGCGTACGAACGGTCACGCGGTGCTCGGCATCGGCGTCACGATGCAAAAAGGCGGTGACGTGATCGACCTCGGCAAGGCGCTCGACGCGAAGGCAGCCGAGCTCCGGGCCGGCTTGCCGGCCGGACTGAAGCTGGCCGCGGTGTCGAGCATGCCGCATGCCGTCAAGCACTCGGTGGACGACTTCGTCGAAGCGGTCGGCGAAGCCGTCGCGATCGTGCTCGTCGTCAGCCTCGTGTCGCTGGGCCTGCGCACCGGCATGGTCGTCGTCATCACGATTCCGATCGTGCTCGCCGTGACGGCACTGTGCATGCACGTGTTCGGCATCGGCCTCGACAAGGTGTCGCTCGGCACGCTGGTGCTCGCGCTGGGGCTGCTGGTGGACGATGCGATCATCGCCGTCGAAATGATGGCGGTGAAGCTCGAGCAGGGTTGGAGCCGCGCCCGCGCGGCGGCCTTCGCCTACACGAGCACGGCGTTCCCGATGCTGACCGGCACGCTCGTCACGGTATCCGGCTTCCTGCCGATCGCGCTCGCGAAATCGAGCACCGGCGAATACACGCGGTCGATCTTCGAGGTGTCCGCGATCTCGCTGATCGTGTCGTGGTTCGCGGCCGTCGTGCTGGTGCCGCTGCTCGGCTACCACATGCTGCCCGAGCAGCAGCATCACGACGCTCATGCACATGGGCAGGACGTTTATGAAACGGGCTTTTACCGGCGGCTGTCCGGATGGATCTCGGCGTGCATCGAGCGCCGCTGGGTGGTGCTGGGTGTAACGGCCGTGCTGTTCGCGATCGCGATGGCGGCATTCACGCGCGTGCCACAGCAATTTTTCCCGAACTCGGAGCGCCCCGAGCTGCTGGTCGACCTGCGCCTGCCGGAAGGCGCTTCGTTCGACGCGACACTGCGTGAGGCCACGCGGCTCGAGAAGGTGCTCGACGGTCGGCCCGAAATCGATCACGTCGTCGATTTCGTCGGCACCGGTGCGCCGCGCTTCTACCTGCCGCTCGACCAGCAGCTCCAGCAGCCGAACTTCGCGCAGTTCGTGATCACGGCCAAGGACGTCGAATCGCGCGACCGCTTGTCGCATTGGCTCGAGTCGACGCTGGCAAGCCGCTTCCCGACCGTGCGCACGCGCGTCGCGCGCCTCGAGAACGGGCCGCCCGTCGGCTTTCCGATCAAGTTCCGCGTGAGCGGCGACGACATCGCGACCGTTCGCGGCATTGCCGAAAAAGTGGCGGACAAGATGCGCGCCGATGCCCGCACGCGCAACGTGCAGTTCGACTGGGACGAGCCGGCGGAGCGATCGGTGTCGTTCGAAATCGATCAACTGAAGGCACGCCAGCTCGGCGTGACGTCGGAAGACGTGTCGAGTTTCCTCGCGATGACGCTGTCCGGCTATACGGTCACCCAGTATCGCGAACGCGACAAGCTGATCGACGTCGACCTGCGTGCGCCGAAGCGCGAACGGATCGACCCGTCGCAGCTCGCCGGCCTGGCGATCCCGACGCCGCACGGCCCCGTGCCGCTCGGCACGATCGGCCACGTGCGCGACACGCTCGAATACGGCGTGATCTGGGAACGCGACCGCCAGCCGACCGTCACGGTGCAGGCCGACGTTCGTGGCGAAGCGCCGAGCATCGGCGTGACGCGCGCCATCGACGGCACCCTGGCGACGCTGCGCGCCACGCTGCCGACCGGTTACCGGATCGAGGTCGGCGGTGCAGCCGAGGAGAGCATGAAGGGCCAGACGTCGATCAACGCGCAGATGCCGCTCATGATCATCGCGGTGCTGACGCTGCTGATGATCCAGCTCAAGCGCTTCTCGCGCACCTTCATCGTCGTGCTGACGGCCCCGCTCGGCCTGATCGGCGTGGTCGCGGCGCTGCTGCTGTTCGGCAAGCCGTTCGGCTTCGTCGCGCTGCTCGGCGTGATCGCGATGTTCGGGATCATCATGCGCAACTCGGTGATCCTGGTCGACCAGATCGACCAGGACATCGCGGCCGGGCAGCCACGCTTCACCGCGATCGTGGGCGCGACCGTGCGCCGCTTCCGGCCGATCATGCTGACCGCCGCGGCCGCCGTGCTCGCGCTGATTCCGCTGTTGCGTTCCGGCTTCTTCGGCCCGATGGCCACCGCGCTGATGGGCGGCATCACGATCGCGACGGTGCTGACCATCTTCTTCCTGCCGGCCCTCTACGCGACCTGCTTCAAGGTGCGCAGCGACGAACGCGAGTCGCACGCGATGGACGTCGCGTCCTCGGAGACATGCTGATGAAATTTCCCCTTACCACATCGGTGCTCGCCGCGAGCGCGGCGCTCTGCCTGAGCGGCTGTGCAATGGCCCCGAGCAGCACGCCGCCCGCGATGCCGTCGCCGGCGCACTACGGCGCGACGCCTCAGGCGCCGCGCACCGCCGAAGCGGCAGGCGTCGCGCAGCAGTTCGACGTCGGCGCCGCGCCCGTGCCGCAATGGTGGCGCCTGTACCGGTCCAGCGCGCTCGACGCGCTGGTCGACGAAGGCCTGCGCGCGAACCCGACTCTGGCCGCGGCGGAAAAGACGCTCGCCGCCGCGCAGGAGGAGCTGCGCGCGCAGATCGGGGCGTCGACGCTGCCGTCGATCGACGCGAACGCACAGGTGGCCCGCACGCGCACGCCCGACATCTCCGGCGCGGGCGCGCAAAGCCTGCGCTACAACGTCTTCGTCGGGCAACTGCAGGCGCATTACACCTTCGACCTGTTCGGCGCCACGCGATATGCGAACGAGGCGAGCGCCGCGCGCGTCGACGTGCGCGGTTGCGAACTCGAAGCGGCAAGGCGTGCGCTGGCGGCCAACATCGTCGGCACCGCCATCCGCGCCGCGACGCTCGACCGCCAGATCCTGCTGACGGAGCGCCTGGTCGCCGTTGCCGAGGCATCCGCAGTCGAAGACCAGCAACGTTACGCGCTCGGCGCGGTGTCCCACGTGCAGTCGCTGGCGTCGACGCAGGGCGCGGCGTCGCTCGCCGCGACGCTGCCGCCGCTGCGCCAGCAGCGTGCGAGCGCGGTTCACTCGCTGGCGATCCTGCTGGGCCGCACGCCCGACGCGCCACCGCCGGTCCCCTCCTACACTGGACTGTCGCTGCCGGAACACGTGCCCGTGGTCGTGCCGTCCGACCTGCTGAAGGCACGGCCGGACATCCGCGCGGCCGCGGCAGCCGTGAAGGCGGCATCGGCGGACGTCGGCGAGGCGACCGCCCAGTTGTTCCCGAGCCTGTCGCTCACCGCGACGATGGGGCGCGGCGGCTTCAGCTGGCCAGCGCTGTTGTCGGGCGCGGGCGGGCTGTGGGCCGTCGGCGCCGGGCTGTCGCAGCCGATCTTCCACGGCGGTGCGTTGCTGGCACACCGGCGGGCGTCGCGCGATGCATACGACGCCGCGGTGCTGCAGTACAAGGCGGCGGTGCTGTCCGCATTCGGCGACGTCGCCGATTCGCTCGCCGCGCTGGACAACGACGCGCAAGGACTGGCCGCGAACGAACTCGCGGCGCGCGCGGCAGGCGAGGCTTTCCACGAAACGGCGCAACGCCGCACATTGGGTGCCGTTCCGATGTCCGCGCAACGGTCGAGCGAACAGCTCTATCTGAACGCGGAACTCGATGCGGTGCGTGCCGCGAGCCGCCGGATGACCGATACCGCGGCGCTGCTGCAGGCAATGGGCGAACTGCCGCCCGCCACCGGCACGACGGTCGCGGCCCGGCAATAGCCGCTGCTTGCGTCGATGGACCGGCTGCGCGCCTTCGAGCCGCACCGGTCCGCAGTCTCGAAGCCCGATGCCCGGCGTAACGTGCATCGCGCGGCGCCGGGCCTTCATTACCCGCATGGTTGATTCCCGATGAAATCCGACAACCTGGTCGCCTGCCACGAATGCGACCTGCTGATTCAGCGTCCGCCGCGCCTGCGCGCGCTCACGGCGCACTGCCCGAGATGCCACGCTCGCGTGAGCGGTACGGCGCACGGCCGCCGCTCGCTCGACCGGCTGTGCGCATTGACGGTCGCCGCGCTGGTGACGTGTTGCGTCGCGCAGGCCTTTCCGATCGTCGCGCTCGATGCGGCCGGCATCGCGTCGCATGCGACGCTCGGTGACGCGGTTCGCGCGCTATGGTCGAACGGTCAGCCGCTGGTGGCCGCGCTCGTGTTCTGCACGACGATGCTGTTTCCGATACTGGAGCTCGCCGCGTGGCTGTACCTGCTCGCGCCGTTGCGCGCGGGCCGCGTACCGCGCCACTTCGCGCAAGTGCTGCGCGGCATTCACCGATTGCGGCCGTGGAGCATGGTCGAGGTGCTGATGCTCGGCGTGCTCATCACGATCGTCAAACTGACGAGCCTCGCACACGTGCTTGCCGGGCCCGCGCTATTCGCGTTCGCCGGGCTTACCGTGATGCTCTGCGTGCTGTCGACGATCGAACCGGCCCGACTGTGGGAAGCGCACGACGAACTCGTCGCACTGCGGCCAGGCGATGCCGAGCGTGCGAAACCGCCCCGCCCCGACACGACGCGACATGCGGCGCCCCGGGCCGCGGAAAGCAGCGGATCGGCGGGCATGACGGCCCGCGCCGCGGGATGGATCGCCTGTCACCTCTGCGCGCGCGTGCAGCCGGCTCACACATGCGGCGAGCGCTGCACGCGCTGCGGATCGCCGCTGCACGCGCGCCGTCCGCACAGCATCGCGCGCACGGGCGCGCTCGTCGCTGCCGCTGCGTTGCTCTATATCCCGGCGAACCTGTTGCCCGTCATGCACGCGACCTCGCTCGGCCGGGCCGAGGACGACACGATCCTCGGCGGTGTCGCGTACTTCTGGACGTCCGGCGACTGGGCACTCGCCGTCATCGTGTTCATCGCGAGTGTGCTCGTGCCGATGCTCAAGCTTGCGGCCCTCGCATTCCAGGCGATCGCCGCCCATCGCGGCGTGCGATGGCGGCCGCTCGAACGAGCCCGGCTGCATCGGCTGGTCGAGCGCGTGGGCCGCTGGTCGATGCTCGACGTATTCGTCGTGGCGCTCACGATCGCGCTCGTGCATTTCGGCTCGTTCGCCGACATTACGCCCGGCCCCGGCGCGCTCGCGTTCGGCGCCGTGGTCGTGCTGACCATGTGCGCGTCGATGCAGTTCGATCCGCGGCTCATCTGGGACGGCGCGCCCCGCCCCGCCGCCGCCCATCACCAACCTTGAACCGGCGCAAGCGCCCGCTTTATTTCGAATTCCAAAACGATGTCTTCTTTCGATTTTTCGCCACCCGAGATCCGGCCGCGCAGCCGCTGGATCCCGTCTCTCGTCTGGATCGTGCCGCTCGTGTGCGCGCTGATCGGGCTGTCGCTCGTGATCCGGACCGTCACCGCCAACGGTCCGACGATCACGGTCACGTTCGCCAACGCCGAGGGCCTCGAAGCCGGCAAGACCAAGGTCCGCTACAAGGACGTCGACATCGGCACCGTCCAGACCATCACGCTCACGCCCGACTTCAAGCGCGTGGTCGTCGGCATTCAGCTGACGCACGAGGCCGCGCGCTTCGCGAACCGCGACACGCGCTTCTGGGTCGTTCGACCGCGCGTCGGTGCCACCGGCATTTCCGGCCTCGGCACGCTCCTCTCCGGCGCATTCATCGGCGCGGATCTCGGCCGCTCGTCGCAGAAGCAGACCGATTTCACCGGTCTCGAGACGCCGCCCGCCGTCACCGCGGACCAGCAGGGCCGACGCTTTCTGCTGCACGGCGACTCGCTGGGCTCGGTCGACATCGGCTCGCCGGTGTTCTACCGGCATGTGCAGGTCGGTCAGGTCGTGGGATTCTCGCTCGACAAGGACGGTACGGGCGTCGACGTTCAGGCGTTCGTGAAAGCGCCCTACGACAAGTACGTCAGCGTCAATACGCGCTGGTGGCACGCGAGCGGCGTGGATCTTCGGCTCGATTCGAGCGGCCTGAAACTCAACACGCAGTCGCTGGCGACCGTGATCGTCGGCGGTCTCGCGTTTCAGTCGCCGCCCGGACAAGCGGACGCGCCGCAGGCAGCCGACAACACGCCGTTCCGGCTCGCCCCCGACGAAGCCGACGCGATGCGCGACCCCGACGGCACGCCGCTGATGGTCGTCATGCGCTTCGACCAGTCGCTGCGCGGGCTGTCGGTCGGCGCGCCGGTCGATCTGCGGGGCATCGTGCTCGGTCAGGTCACGAACATCGGGATCGAGTACAACGAACACACGCGCAACTTCAGCATGAAGGTCGCGATGGCGCTGTATCCGTCGCGACTGAGCCGACACAGCGATACGGCGCTGCCCGCGCCCGATACGGCCGGCGGCCACGAACTGCTCCAGCACCTGGTGCTCCAGGGGCTGCGCGGGCAGTTGCGTACCGGCAGCCTGCTGACCGGTCAGCTCTATGTGGCGCTCGACATGTTCCCGAAGGCGCCGCACGCGAGCGTCGACGCGCGCCGCACGCCGGTGGAACTGCCGACCGTGCCCAACACGCTCGACGAACTGCAGGTGCAGATCGCCGACATCGCGCGCAAGCTCGATCAGGTGCCGTTCGACCGGATCGGCAACAATCTGAACGGCGCGCTCGCGCATGCGAACCAGTTGTTCGGTCACCTCGATGAGCAGGTCGTGCCGCAGGCGCGCGACACGCTGGCCGCCGCGCAACGCACGTTCAGCGCGGCAGAGTCGACGTTGGGGCAGAATTCGCCGATGCAGTCGGACGTTCATGAGGCGATGCAGTCGCTCACGCAAACGCTGCAGTCGTTGAATGCGCTTGCGGACTATCTGGAACGTCATCCCGAATCGCTGCTGTTCGGCAAGAAGGGGGACCGCCAATGAAAGCGCGTTCGTTTGGTCATCTCCGTATGCCGGCGCGCATCGCGACGTGCGTCGCACTCGCGGTGCTGAGCGCGTGCGCGTCGCCACCGGTGCATTTTCATACCCTCGCGGTGACAGACGATGCGGGTGTTGAGGCCACCGCATCGCATCCCGCCTGGCTGATCGACATCCAGGCCGTGCACGTCGCGGCGCCTGCGGACGGCAACCGGCTCGTCGTGCAACGCGGACCCGATCGGACCGACATCCTGGAGCAGGAGCGCTGGGCCGCGCCGCTCGGCGACGAGATGCGCGGCGGACTGTCGACGCGCGTCGCGTCCCGGCTCGGCACGATCGATGTTCATCGCGTCGCCCACCCGGACGGCGCGCCCGTCTACCGGGTCGCGGTGGACGTCCAGCGAATCGAATCCTGGCCGGCATCGCACGTGCTGCTCGATGCAACGTGGAGTGTGAGTTCCGGGTCCGGACAGCCGGCACTGACGTGCCGCAGCATCGTGCGGTCCGGTGCGTCGACGGGCTACGAAGCACTCGTCGACGCGCAGCGTCGCGCGCTCGATGCGCTCGCGCTCGGGATCGCCGCGGGCATTCGCGCGGCGGCTGCGCACGCCGCGCCACCGGCAGATTGCCGCGCGGGCGCACCCGGGCGCCCGATCGCACGCCCCGCTGTCGATCGCGGCGCGCCGGACGCGCTCGACGATTGAATCGGCGCCGTGACGACGCGACATTTCCCGCGGCGCGATATTGCTCCGCTTCAGCCATTTCCACCGCACGGACAGCACAGGATGAAACCCGCCCGCCTGACCCGCATGCAACGCCGGCTCGACACTCGCGAGCGGCTCGTCGCCGCCGCTCGCGAATGCTTCATCGCGAAGGGCTTCGCCGATACGACCGTCGAGCATATCGTCGAGCGCGCGGGTTACACGCGCGGCGCGTTCTATGCGAACTTCGGGCACAAGCGCGAGCTGTTGATCGAAATCCTGCGTCGCGACCGCCCGAAATTACTGGCGAAAATGCGGCCGGCAGCGCATGAGCACCGTGGCTCCCGCACCGCCGGCTCCGCGGACATCGCCGCCGGCTGGGAATGTTTCCCGCTGTGGGTCGAGGTGCACCTGTACGCGCTGCGCGATGCCGGGATCCGGCAGATCGTCGACCGGCTGCACGCCGAGCCGGCGCCGCCGGCTGCGGCGAGCGATACGGCAGACGCGTCGGAGCGCATACCATCGTCGGCCGAATGGGCGGCAGTGCTCGGCGCTGCGCTGATGCGTGCCGGTGCGTAATACGCACGTTACGACGAGCCGACGCAAGACACCGTGATGCGCGCCGTTCGGGTGACCGCCCGGTCCATCAATCCGGCCGTCCCGAACGAGTATCCGCACAATGGCGGACGCCGGCCTTCCACACAGGCTGGCTGTCGAATGGGCGCCAGCCGCTTGATCCCGTTCAGAACCGATACCCGACCGACACGAAAGTCGTGATCGGATCGATCTTGATCCGCGTCGAACTGGTCACGGTTCCGACCGCGGATCGCGTACTCAGGTCGGCTTTCGTCGACAGCCACACGTAGGCGACCGACACGCCGACCGACCAGTGCGGATCGATGTTGTACGTGAGCCCGGCGTTGACGATCGGCGCAAAGGAATGGCTCAGCGCCACCGACGTGGGGCCCTCCAGGCGATTGCCGAGCGTCGGCGAATACAGGAATGCGCCGCTCGCGACCTTGTTGCTCAGCTGTACGTCCCTGAACCATACATAGGTGAGACCCGCACCGACGTATGGCCGAAAGCGGGCCGACGGTTCGCCGAAATGATATTGCGCGAGAATCGCCGGGCTCCATGCGCGGGCCGTCCCCAGTTCGCCGAGCGACGACAGGGAGCCCGTGCCGCTCAGATGCAATTTCGGCGGAATGCCCAGGATCGTCTCGACTGCGACGTGATCCGTGACGAAATAGGTCGCCGTCAGCGCGAACGTATCGGTATCGGCCACGCTCGCGCCGCTGCCCGGTACGGTGCCCGAGCGCCCGAGCGCGTTGACCGTCAGCGGCTCGCTCGAATCCTGCGGCGCCATGTGCAGCCATCCGGCGTTCATGACCCACTGACCGGCCGATTGTGCGCGGGCGCACGACATCGCCGCGATCGACAGAAGAATTGCCGCGCTCGTATGCTTCATGGTGTCTCCGATTGTTGTGATGTGCAGGATGGCGCCGCCGGGGAACGGCGGCATGCGTCGCCGCCGGACGGAGGTCATCCGCCCGGCATGCGCGTCCAGGGTTCCGGACGAAACGGGATTCAGCGGTCTCTGAGCCGGTCGATCAACCGGACGCCCGCGCCGGCAGCCGCACGCCTGAGCGACGCCAGCGGGCCGTCCTCGGGCGAGGGCGTACCGGCGACACGCTCCGCGCCGCCGGCAAAACGCGGGAACAGGCGCAATGCGTTGCCGCGCTCGATGCCGGCGCGCGCGTCGGTATCCCAAACGGGTGATCGTTCGAGCGTGTCGCGCTGCATGGCGGTGACCGGTGCCGGCGCGAACGGGAAATCGCTGCCGAAGAGGATCTGCGTCGGCTCGACCAGTTCGCGCAATGCGGCCTGCGGATACGCGGCTGGCGACAATGCCGTGTCGAAGTGGAATCGACGAATGGTCGTGAGCACGCCGTCCGGTACCGCAGCAAGGTATTCCGGCATCAGGTTGGCCAGCGACACGCGCCACGCGACGTAAGGCAGGAATCCGCCCGCATGCGCGAGAATCCAGCGAATGTTCGGGTAACGCGCCAGCGTCCCCGTCAGCAGCAGATTGACCGCCGCGCGCGTCGTGTCGCACAGGAATTCGATCAGGAATCCCGGCGCACCCAGCCCGAGCGCCTCGCTTGTCCGATGCAGGTTCGGATGCACGAACACGACGGCCTGCCTGCGATCGAGTTCGGCCATCAGTTCGTCGAATTCCGGCGCGCCGAGAAACTTTCCTTCCGTACTGCCGAGCAGCACGACGCCGTCCGCCTTCAGCACGTCGAGCGCATGAACGGCTTCCGCGCAGGCCAGTTCGGTAAACGGCATCGGCAGAACCGCGAACGAACCGAAGCGGCCGGGATGCGCATCGCAGAGCTGCGCCGAATATTCGTTACATTGACGAGCGAGCGTGCGTGCCTCTTCGACGTCGCCGAAATACACGCCCGGCGCCGAGATCGACAGCAGTGCCGCCTGAATCCCGTTCACGTTCATCACGTCGAGCGACGCTTGCGCATGCCATTCCGGCAACGCCGCGCCGGCGACCTTCTGTATGCCATGCCTGGACATTGCGTCGCGATAGGCCGGCGGAACGAAATGATGATGGACGTCGATTCGGTGCACGATCTGCTCCGGCGCGAAACATTGATATGGATGACAAAATATTATTCAGGCGCGTCTTCGCGCAAAACGAGTCGGTCGCTAGGTCGCATGCCCGGATGCGGCCCGTGCGTTCGACAGATCCAGCGCAACATCGACGATCATGTCTTCCTGCCCACCCACCATGCCGCGTCGCCCCAGCTCGACGAGGATATCGACCGTGCCGAGGCCATACTTTCGGGCGGCCAGTTCGGCATGGCGCAGGAAGCTGGAGTACACCCCGGCATAACCGAGCGCGAGCGTTTCGCGGTCGACGCGCACCGGGCGATCCTGCAGCGGCCGAACGATTTCGTCCGCCGCATCCATCAGCCGGTACAGATCCGTACCGTGACGCCAACCAAGGCGCTCGGCCGCCGCGATGAATACCTCGAGCGGCGCGTTCCCCGCCCCGGCCCCCATCCCCGCCAGGCTCGCGTCGACGCGATCGCAGCCCTCCTCGACGGCGACGATCGAGTTCGCCACACCGAGACTCAGGTTGTGATGCGCGTGAATGCCCACCTCCGTTTCCGGTTTCAGCACGTCCTTGAACGCGCGGACGCGATCGCGCACGTCGTTCATGTTCATCGCGCCGCCGGAATCCACGACGTAGCAGCACGTCGCGCCATAGCTTTCCATCTGCTTCGCCTGCTCGGCGAGCCCGACGGGCGTGTGCATGTGACTCATCATCAGGAAGCCCACGGCCTCCATGCCGAGCTCACGCGCGGATTCGATGTGTTGGCGGGAAATGTCGGCTTCCGTGCAATGCGTGGCGACCCGCACGATGCGCGCGCCCGCGTCGTACGCGGCGCGCAGATCGTGCACGGTGCCGATACCGGGCAGCAGGAGCGTGGCGACCTTCGCGTGGGTGACGGCACCGGCGACCGCTTCGATCCATTCGACATCCGTATGTGCGCCGAAACCGTAGTTGAAGCTGCCGCCCTGCAGGCCGTCGCCATGCGCGACCTCGATCGAATCGACCCGCGCAGCGTCGAGCGCCATGGCGATTTGCCGCGCCTGCGCGATGCTGTACTGGTGGCGAATCGCGTGGCTGCCGTCGCGCAATGTCACGTCGGAGATGTAAATCTTCTTGTCCATGGTCGGGAAACTCACGTTGCGTCGCGCAGCATGCGGGCGGCGACCCGTTCGGCCATCGCCATGGCTGCGCTCGTCATGATGTCGAGGTTGCCGGCGTAGGCAGGCAGGTAGTGGGCGGCCCCCTCGACTTCGAGGAAGATCGAAGTCTTGAGGCCCGACATGCGTTCGCCGACGCCCGGAATGCGGATCGGCCGATCGGATTCGATGCGATCGAACTGCACGCGCTGTTTCAGGCGATAGCCCGGCACGTACGACTGCACCGCTTCCACCATTCGCGCGACGGAGGCTTCTATGCGTGCTTCGTCGGCGAAATCGCTGAGGGCGTACACCGTATCGCGCATCATGAGCGGCGGCTCGGCCGGATTGAGTACGATGATGGCCTTGCCTCTCGCGGCGCCACCGACCGTTTCGATCGCGCGCGCCGTCGTTTCGGTGAATTCGTCGATATTGGCGCGGGTACCCGGCCCTGCGCTCCTGCTCGAGATCGATGCGACGATCTCGCCGTAGCGAACGTTGGCGACCTGCGACACCGCCGCGATCATCGGGATCGTCGCCTGTCCTCCGCACGTCACCATGTTGACGTTGGGCGCATCCAGATGGCGCTCGCCGTTCACCACCGGTACGCAGTACGGGCCGATCGCCGCCGGCGTCAGGTCGACCATGCGGAGGCCGGGCTTGAGCGCACGCAGGAACGCATCGTTGTGCGCGTGGGCCGACGCCGACGTCGCGTCGAACACGATGTCGATGTCGCCGAAGCCCGGCATCCGCGCAAGCCCTTCGACGCCTTCGTGCGTCGTGGCGACACCCATCCGGGCCGCACGCCGCAGCCCGTCCGACGCCGCGTCGATGCCGACCATCGCGCCCATCTCGACGTGTTCGCCGTGCCGCAGGATCTTGATCATCAGATCCGTGCCGATGTTGCCGCTGCCGACGATACCGACCTTGAGTTTCCTGCTCATCGCGACGCTCCTTCGCCCAGGCGGCAATGCACGCTGCCGAGCGCGCCGATCTGCGCGCGAATGACGTCCCCGCTCGCCACCGCCACCATCGGGCCGAGCGCTCCGGACAGGATCACGTCGCCCTCGCGCAGCCTCTGTCCGTGACGCGCGATCGTGCAGGCGAGCCAGTAAACCGCGCGCAACGGATGGCCGAGACAGGCGGCGCCGACGCCCGTCGATACCACTGCATCCTGTTTCGTCATCGTCATTCCCAGTTCGCCGAGCGAAAGCCGGCCGAGTGCCACCGGCTGATGACCGAGCACGTATGCGCCGCACGACGCATTGTCGGCGACGGTGTCCTCGAGCGTGATCCGCCAGTCGGCGATTGCGCTGTCGACGATCTCGAGCGCCGGCAGCGCATAGGCCAGCGATGACAGTACGCGGCCATAGCTCGGCGCGTCGTCGTCGAGATCGCGCCCGACGACGAATGCGATCTCGGCCTCGATCTTCGGTTGCAGCAGACGATTCATCGGCACATCGTCGCCGTCGAGATGCGCCATGTCGTCGAACAGCACGCCGAAGTCGGGCTGATCGACACCGAGTTGCCGCTGCACCGCGCGCGACGTCAAGCCGATTTTCCTGCCGACGATGCGCGCGCCGGCGGCGATCCGCGCCGCCGTGTTCGTTTCGGCCACCGCATACGCGGCAGCGACCCCGGCAATGCCGAACCGCTCGGCAATCGGTTCGATCGGGATGCGCGTCGTGCGCGCATTGCGCAACGCGTCGGCGGCGGCGTGAATACGGGAGTGATCGGGCAATGGAGACATGATTGATGGAACGAGAGAGTCGGAATTCAGGCGGCCCTGGCGAGCGACGATGCCTCGGCCGGCGTGGCTGCACGGGTGCCGCTGAGGGTATTCGGCACACCGAGCTGGTCGCGCAGGCGCGCCACGGTGCGATCGAGTTCGGTCACGGGCACGACGGCGAATACGAACCGGTCCGGCCGCAGGATCGCCACGGCCTTGTCGCGAAACCCGGCCTTCGCGAACCACGCGATCATGTTGCCGTCGATGTCCTCGACCTCGGTCGTGCCGCCGTGGCGGTTGTCGCGTTCGACGCCCTCGAGCCCTTGAGGGCGGCCGCCGTACGGATAGAGCGTGACGTACCGCACCGACAATGCCTGCAGCGCTTCGGCGGACGCATCGTCCAGATACCGTGCGGGATCGACGTTCAGGCCGACGAGCGAAAACCCGCGCCCGAGCACGTCGTCCATCCGTTGCCTCGCGCCGTCGAACCGGCGCACGTCGGGTTGCGGGGCGAGCGCGCCCTCCGGGCCGTTGCGGCGCCGCCGCGGCAAGCCGACGTACGCGTTCTTTTTATAGACCGGCGCCGGCTTGAAGCCCCCCTCCTGGAACCAGCGCTTGAGCGGAGGGATCATCCGGATGACCGCGAGCGAGGTGTCGCGCACGAGCGTGCCCAGCGGATTGCGCACGGACACGACGTTCTTGAGCAGCACGGACACGTCGATCATCGCCTTGGCGTGCGCGTGGCGCTCTGACTGATAGGTGTCCAGCAGTGCGTCGCCGGCGGCGCCGCGCAGCACGAGGTCGAGCTTCCATCCGAGGTTGTACGCATCGCGCACGCCGGAACTGGCCCCCTGCCCCATGAACTGCGGCGTCATGTGTGCCGCGTCGCCCGCGAGCAGCACGCGGCCGACCCGCCATTTGGCCGCGATCAGCGCGTTGAACGTATAGACGAGCTTGCGCTTGACGACGAACTGGTCCGGATCGACGAACCGGGACAGGTACGCGCGCACCGTCTCCGGCCGTTCCATGTTCTCTTTCGTTTCACCGGGCATCAGCATGAATTCGAAGCGGTGGAACTTGTCGGGCTGAACGCAGCTCACGACCGGCAGCTTCGGGTCGACGACGAAATTGAAGTACGGCAGGTGACGCAGCGCGTCGGTACCCGGCTTGCGCTCGATGTCCACGACGAGCCACGGCTCGGGAAAGCTCTTGCCGGCCATGTCGATGCCGAGCCGCGTGCGAACGATGCTGCGCCCGCCGTCCGCGCCGACCATGTACCGCGCCCGCAACGACTGCACGTCGGGATCGTTGTTCATGCTCGTGCGCGCATCCGTCGCATCGCTGAAGCGCGCTTCACGCGTGGCCTGGTGCACGATGCCGACGCCGTCGGCGTCCTGCGAGAAATCGACGACTTCGCGCCCGCGCCGGATCGTGACGTTCGGATAGCGCGACAGCGTGTCCGACAGCGTCGTTTCGAGATACGGCTGGTAGAAGAAATTGATGATCGGCCAGCCGAGCGGCCGCTTGCGCGGCATGTATTGCGTGATCGGCGTGCCGTCGGGGCGCACGAGCTGCACCGGCGTTTCCATCATCATCCGTGCCTGCAATTCGTCGGCTACCGCCAGATGCTGGAAGATCCGCATGCATTCGTCGTCGGTATAAACAGCGCGGGCATTGCCGTAAAACACCGGCTCGCGCTCGAGCACCACGACGCGATGGCCAGCCTGGCCGAGCAGGTGCGCAAGCACGAGGCCGGTCGGTCCGAGCCCCACGATCGCGACGTCGCACGCATCGTCCTGATGCACTGCGTTCATGTTTGGTCTCCCTGGATGATGAATTCCGGATGCAGCAGCGATGCGAACGCGCGCCGGGCACGGCCCAGCCGGCCGCGCAAAGTCAGGTTCTCCGGGCGATGGCCCCACAGGCTGATCCCCTGGTAGGTCGTCGTGCGCCACGCGCGCTCGTCCACCACGATCGGGTTCCAGCCCAGTTCAATCTCGAAGCCCGACGGTGTCCGAACGTAGAACGACAGCTCGCGGTCGTTCGGATGCTGGCCGATCGCATTGGCGATCGGGTATCCCATCGACCGGCATCGCAAGTAGGCCTGAGTCACGTCGTCCAGCGATACGCACTGAAGATTCAGGTGGTGGATCTGCGTGCGCAGCGGATTCATACGGATGCCGCGCGTCGACGCGGTTGCAAGCGAATGGTGGCGCTCGTTCAGTCGAAGAAACGCGAAGTCGAGATTCAGGCCGTCGATCTTGTCCTCGATCTCGTCCGACAAGCGTGCGTCGAACACCTTCTTCCAGAACGCCTGCATCGCTTCCGGCCGACGCGTGGTGATCGCGACGTGCCCCAGGCCGGATGCGCCGGTCACGAATCCGCTCGCCTTCATCTGCAATGGCGAATCGCTCAGCACCGCATCGGTGAACAGCTCGGTGCGCAGCCGCTTCGGTCCGGTGAAGTACCAGAATCGCTGCACGCCTCGCAGCGCGGCTTCATTCGCGCTGCCCTGCCGGACATCGATGCCGAGCGCGGACAGCCGCGCGAGCACGAGCTGCAACGCCGCGTCATCGGCCAGTTGCCAGCCGATCGCGGTGACGTCTTCCGCTTGCCCCTCGTGGATAATCAATCGGCGCTGGTGCGCATCGATCCGACACGCGAGCACCGTGCGTAGCGGACGATCCGCATGCAGCCCGAGCCCCTCGGTAACGAATGTGCTCCATGCGTCCAGGCGGACGGACTGGATCAGCAAATAGCCGAGATGCACGCGACCGAACAAGCTGTCGGGCGCGGCCGGCGAACTGGCGATGGTAGGCATGGCGACGCGCTCCGGATCAGACGCGGCGGACGACGCGCGCGTCAACGCGGTCCTCGGCCAGAAACGCCACGACCATCGCGTTGAATTCGTCGGCGCGCTCCCACTGCACCCAGTGGCCGGTCTTGCTGAACAGGTGCACGTCGCAGTTCGGCATGCGCCGCTGCAGCGAGCGTGCGCCGCTTGGTCGATTGACCTTGTCCTCCGTTCCCCACAGCACGAGCGTCGGATTCTGTACGGCGGCCAGGCGCGGATCGCGCGTGAAATCGAGATTCCTGAAATTCGGAATGCCTTTGGGCCCGAGCAACGGCGGGCTGGCGACGACCTCCGGATCGATGCTGGACTGAAAGCGCTCCTGGAGCGTCGCATCGGATACCAGGCTGCCGTCGTAGACGAGGTCGCCCCGGATGAACGCCGCGAGCTTTTGCAGTGTCGGGCCTTCGCCCTTGTAATAGTTCAGCAGACGTTTGAGGCCGGGCGTGGGCAATGCGCGCGTCGTGTCCACGCCGCCGGGCCCCATCAGCACGAGGCGCCCCACCGCGGCCGGACGCTCGATCGCCATGCGCAACGCACATGCCCCGCCGAGCGAGTTGCCGAGGACGTGCGCGCGCTCGATGCGCAGCGCATCGAGCATGCCGAGCATGCTCGCCGCCAGGTCGCCGAACGGATCGCCGCGATCCAGCCCCTTCGTCGATTTGCCGTAGCCCGGCATGTCGGGCACGACGACCCGGTGGACGCATGCGAGCGCGCCGACATTGCGGGCGTAATTGGACATGCCGGAAGCGCCGGGGCCGCCGCCGTGGAGCATGAGCACCACCGGACCCTCGCCTGCTTCGGTAAAGGAAATGGTCCGCGCACCGACCCGAACGGTACGTTGAATCATTGCGTGAGTCATGGACGGGGCATTCACGGCGTGGTCGCTCCAGACGGTTGATCGAACTTGCTTGGCGTTAATAATGAGATAGTTGTCATCATGACAATATTCTCGTTTTCACCTAGCATCTCGGAGCGCCTGCTGCGTCGCCTTATAATTCCGCCATGAATGAAACGACCGTTGACCATCGGACCCGTGTCGCGGCAGAGCGTCGCGAGCGCATGCGTGCCCGGCTGATCGAAAGTGCGATGCTGGTGTTCGCGGAAAAAGGCGTCGGCGCAAGCGTCATCCAGGACGTCATTGCGGCCGCGGACGTATCGCAGGGCACGTTCTACAAGTACTTCCGCACCAACGAGGATCTGCTCGCGGCAGTGACGCAGGAGCTGAACGACGAGTTGCTGCGCCTGATCGAAACGGAAGTCCACGGCTATCGGGATCCGGCGCTGCGCATCGCGTGCGGTGTGCGCATGTTCCTGCACGCCGCGCGCGCGTATCCGCTGCTGGCGCGCTTCATTTGCGCGGCCGGCTTGCATTCGGCGGGGCCGAGCAGCCTGATTTACGTGTTCCTGCCACCCCACATCGAACAGGGGCTGGCGCTGGGACGTTTCAGCGATGTCGGCGTCGGAACCGCACTCGACGTGATCGCCGGAACCGCACTCGCGACGATCCTCAGAATCACCAACGAAGGCCCGCAAAACGTCGTTCCGGAGCCCGTGGTCGCAGCAATTCTGCGCGCACTGGGCGTCGGGCACCTCGAGGCGGAAAAGTTGGTCGAAACGGCATTGCCGCCGATTGAAACGCCCGTTGCATCACTGCTCGAACGCGGACAGGCACGGATGCAGGCCCAGGCGCAGCCCGCGATCTGACCGTTTCGGGAATGCTCGGTCCGGCACGAAGCGTCATGCTCGATGACGATCGCCGGGCCTCAGCCGTCGGCGACGAGTTTCGCGGTATGCCGTCAATCCAGGTAACGCGCCGGCCGAGCGCGATCGACGTGCATGGTGTCCGGCACGACGAGGACCTTGCCTGTATAGCGTGTTGCCATCTCGATTCGGCGATGCCAATCGTCGCCAGGTTCGCAGGTCCTGATTGATGCGAGATGGAGCGCGCGCCAGGCGCACGACCGGCAAACGCCGACTTGCCACGGCGAGATCCGGGAAAACGCTCCAAAGACAGCGATACGCTCGTCGGTAGTCACCGTCCGGCACTGCAAGAAACTGCGTGTGAGGTAGTCGTCGGTATTCGCGGGATAGTCGCGAAGCCGGTCTTTCATGCGACGCCCGCGTGGGTTGCGTCCGAAATGACGCCCACGACATCGCCGCGCGCTATTCCACTTCGACAAGCGCCGGCTGAACAGCGCAGGCGTCGCATCGCCCCCGTCAGCTGACGGGTACCGCACGAGCGCTCGGGGTGGCTTGGCCGCCGCCTGCGTCACCCCATTACGTCACTGCGCCGTCTCGGCCGCATCCACAACGGGCAGCGGCCGGCTCGCGATCTTCTCGGCTTCCGCACGCTTGAGCCCCAGCGTATGCAGCAGCGTCGCCGCCGTGCGTTCCGGAAAATGCTCTCCGTTGAATCCGAGTTCCTTCAGGACACCGGCAGCCGGTGCGCCCGGAGCGACGAAGTTGAGTTCGGCGGCAATCGCGGTCAGCACCGTACCGCCAACCGAAAGGAAGCCGACGAATGGGTCGGCGACCACGAAGCGCTTCTCGGCGATACCGCGCTCCATGTCCCGCAGCAGGCGTTGACCCAGGCCAAGCGTCAGGACGCGCGCCGAAAAGCCCTCGCGTATCAGGAAGTGTCCCCACACCGGCTCGCGCCGCGCGCGCATCAGCGTATGTCGCACCGAGACGGAAATGATCTCCGCCGGGTCGGACAAGCCGCTGGCCAGGCGATCGAGCGAATCCGCGAACTCCTCGAATACCGATTCCACGAGGGTCGCGTAGATCGCCTCCTTCGATTCGAAGTGGTTGTAGAACGAGCCGAAGCCGACGTCGGCGGCCTCGGTGATTTCGTTGATGGCAACGCCTTCCATGCCCTTCTCGGCCATCAGTCTGAGGGCGGCATCCAGCAGGCGGGCACGGGTCTCCCGCTTGCGGCGCGCGCCACGCGGCTCGCGCTCTTCGGCGACCGCGGGACTGGATGCTTCCGCAGCGGAGCGCTTTGGTGTCCGGCGGCTCGGTGTATTCGTCATGACGTTTTCGATCCTTGTTCGTGCCCAAGTATAGATTCAAATGTCTACATTGACAAAGTCATCATCTATGATTTTAATGTCATCAAGGGCGGCAGAACACGGCCTCGAGAACCGATCGAACGACGAATGGAGATACGGTGGAGACACACATGCACACGGGCGCCAGCGCGTCCATTCACAACAGCTTGCACGCGTCGCCGAAGTGCGGGCTGCCATCGATGCTCGGCGTATTGATCGCAGGATTCACGCCGGTCGGCGCCGCATCGGGCCATTTTTCGGCCAGTCACGGCGCCGGCGGCGAGGCGCGCCGCTCCCATGCGAAATCGACGAGCGACCTCACGACATTCATGGTCCGGCCAGTGATGTCCTGCGACGGTGAGATTGCATGCCCGCCGTTGCGCGGCAAGCCCCTCGATGCGACGGCGCCCGCCTTCGCGATTGTCATTCGACCTGCCTGATTGTCATCCGCCATGAAACTGACCACCACACAACCGGCTCGCCACCCGCACCCCACAACGAAGGCATCGGCGCTCGCCTATCTGATCTTCGATCGCCCCGATCTCGACGAAGCAGAGCACTTTCTCAACGATTTCGGTCTCCGAACGGTGCTGCGGGATGACACGCAATTGCTGCTGCGCGGAACCGGCAGCGCACACTTCTGTTATGTCGTTCGCCACGCGCCGAAGGCCCGCTTCGTAGGCTTCGGATTGCAGGTCGACAGTCGTGCCGATCTCGAGGCGCTCGCCAAAATCCCTGGCGCGTCGGAGATCGAGGCATCGGATTGGCCAGGCGGCGGCCTCCGGGTGCGGCTCGCCGATCCGTCGGGTTTTCGGGTCGACGCGATTGCCGGCCAGACCCGGGCCGACACGTTGCCGCACCGTGCCGCGCTTTCATTCAACTCGGTCGACACGCCGTTGCGGATCAACGAAACGCAGCGGCCGCCGGCGAGCGCGCCCGAGGTCATTCGGCTCGGACACGTCGTGCTCGAGCTCGCCGACTACCAGGAAACCTGCGCGTGGTACACGCGGCATTTCGGGTTCATCCCCAGCGATGTCCAGGTGCTGCCGGACGGCTCACCCGCGGTTGCCTTCATGCGGCTCGATCTCGGCGACCGGCCGGCCGACCACCATACGCTCGCGCTCGCCCAGGGGTTCGTGCCGACTTATAGCCACAGCGCGTACGAACTGGTCGACGCCGATGCCGTCGGCATGGGCCAGCGCATGCTGCACGACAACGGGTGGGCACACGCGTGGGGCATCGGCCGGCACATTCTCGGCAGCCAGATCTTCGACTATTGGCAGGACCCGTGGGGCGACAAGCACGAACACTATTGCGACGGCGACCTGTTCACGGCCGACGAGCCGACGGGCGTGCACGCGGTCAGCCGCGAAGCGATGGCGCAGTGGGGCCCGACGATGCCGCGCAGCTTCACGAAGCCCCGGCTCACGCCGTCGAGCCTTGCGGCGCTGTTCCGCAACCTGCGCCGCAGTCCCGATCTGACGGTCAGCAAGCTGCTGACCCTGGCGAAGCTGTTCGCCTGATCCCCAACCGCCCATTCGACTCACGAGAGATCATTCATGTCACTGCATGTCCTGCACTTCCGGCATCATGGCCGCGCCCAATGGGGCGTGGTCGCCAACGGCGCCGTCACGCCGATTCCCGGCGACTTCGAGACAACCGCGAGCTTTCTCGCGGCGAATCCGGTTGAACGACTCGTCTCGCTCGACGGACCGACGATTCCGGAGTCGGACGTGGAGTGGCTGCCACCGGTGACCGCCAACCAGCAGTTCGTTTGCCAGGGGGCGAATTACCGTCGGCACATGATCGAATCCGGCATGGATCCGGACGCGAAAAAATTCAACATGATCTTCACGAAGGCGACGAGTTGCATCGTCGCCGCCGACTCACGAGTCGTGAAACCCCGGCACGTCCGGTTTCTCGACTACGAAATCGAGCTCGGCCTCATCCTCAAACGCGACATCACGTCTCATCAGCAGATCACGGACGCGAACCTGCACGACTATGTCGCCGGCACCGTGATCGTCAACGACTATTCCGCGCGCGATGTCCAGATCCCGCAGATGCAGTTCTACAAGGGCAAGAGCTTCCGGACGTTCGGCCCGGTCGGCCCCTATCTGTGCCTGCTCGAGCGGCATGACTTCCCGAAGCTGAAGACGCTCGACCTCACGTTGACCGTCAACGGCGCGGTGCGCCAGCAGGACTCGACATCCAACCTCGTCTACGGTCCGGCGGAAACGTTGACCGAGTTGTCGGGCGTGCACGACCTTCACGCCGGCGACCTGCTCGCGACCGGCACGCCGGCCGGCTGCGCACTCAGCATCCCGTCGCCGCTCAAGCAGCGGGCCGTCGCGCTTTTCCCCGAATCCGTCAAATGGAAGATGTTCATGAAGGTGCAGGCGGGGCGCGCGCAGTATCTGAAGGCCGGAGACATCGTCGAAGCCCGGATCGCGAGCCGCGACGGAACGATCGACCTGGGCGTGCAACGTAACGAGATCGTGGACGAAGCAGCATGAACGGCATCGCGACCCAAGACGACGTGCTGGCGATCGAAGCGCCGGGCCTTCCGCCGGACCTTCCGGCCAGCACGTACGAGATGATCTGCGCCGGTGCGGCCATCGATCCGTCCGCCCCCGCCCTCTCCTTTTTCATGACCGCCGACGCGCACCGCGACGCCGAGTGCTGGACCTATCGCGAGCTGGTCCGTGACATCACGCGCACGGCCAACATGTTCGCGCGCCTCGGTGTGAATTCGCAGTCGGTGATCGCTTATGTGCTGCCCAATCTGCCCGAAACGCATTTCGTGATCTGGGGCGGACAGGCAACCGGCATCGTATGCGCGATCAATCCGCTGCTTGAAGGCGAAGCGATCGGTCAGCTGCTCAAAGCCGCCGGCGCCAGCGTGCTCGTGACGCTCGCGCCATTTCCCGGGACCGATCTCTGGCAAAAGGTCGCGGACATCCTTCATGAGGTCGAGCCGCTGCGGCATCTCGTGCTGGTCAACCTGGCCGATCGCGTGCGGGGCATGGCGCAGTCGGCGGCACGCACGCTCCAGCACGACGCGTGTGCGCAGTTGTACGGCGCTGGCGGTTTGCGCAGCGCCGTGCCTGCGCACATCCAGATCCACGACTTCGGTACGGCAATCGCGCAGGAATCCGGTACGGCGCTCGACAGTGCGCGCCGCATTCGACCCGGCGACATGTCCTCTTACTTCTGTACCGGTGGAACCACCGGGTTGCCGAAAATCGCGATGCGCAGTCACGGCAACGAAGTGGCGAATGCCTGGAGCGCCGGCCGGTTCTTCGGCGACAGCATCGGCCCCGGCAAAACGACTTTTTGCGGCTTGCCGCTCTTTCACGTCAACGCCGCGATGGTGACCGGCCTCCTGCCATTCTCGCGCGGTGCCCATGTCGTGCTCGGCACACCGCAGGGTTACCGGGGCGACGGCGTCGTCAAACGCTTCTGGGAAATCGTCGAACATCATCACATCAATTTCTTCAGTGGCGTCCCGACGCTTTATGCTTCGCTGCTCGACATTCCCTCCGAGGATCATGTCATCGACTCGCTCGAATACGGCCTGTGCGGTGCCGCGCCGATGCCGGTCGGCGTCTTCAGGTCCTTCCAGGAAAAAACGGGCATCCGGATTCTCGAAGGTTACGGCCTGACCGAAGGAACGTGCGTGAGCAGCGTCAACCCGCCGAACGGCGAGCGTCGGCTGGGATCAATCGGGCTTCGCATCCCCTTCCAGGCGATGAAGGCGGTCGTCGTGGACGATGCGGGACGGTATCTGCGCGACTGCGCAGCCAACGAAGAGGGGTTGCTCGTCATCTCCGGGCCGAACGTGTTCACCGGCTACACGCGTCCCGACCAGAACGAGGCCCTGTGGCTCGATCTCGGCGACGGCAAGCGCTGGCTCAACACGGGCGACCTCGGCCGCTGCGACATCGACGGTTACTTCTGGCTGACCGGCCGCAAGAAGGAGTTGATCATCCGCGGCGGACACAATATCGACCCGGCGACGATCGAGGAACCGCTGCATCGACACCCGGCAGTCCAGATCGCAGCGGCGATCGGGCGCCCCGATGCCTATGCCGGCGAGCTGCCGGTCGCGTATGTTCAGCTCAAGCCGGGCATGACGGCTAGCGAACACGATCTGGAAGTGTTCATGCAGCAGGAGATCGCGGAACGCGCCGCCCTGCCGAAGCACGTCCGAATCGTCGAGGCGATCCCGCTCACCGGCGTCGGCAAGATATTCAAACCCGAACTCAAGCGCCGCGAGACGAGTGACGCACTCCGCGCGGCATTGGACCAGGGCGGAGCGCCCGGCGCATCAGTCGACGTCTCGACCAGTGATTCCGGCGGAATGTCGGTCTCGGTCGAGCTGAGCAATCCCGGGCTCGAGACTGCCGCGCGCTTCGTGCTGGGGCGTTTTCCGTTTGCGTTTTCGATCTCGTTCGCAGCGGAACCCATTCGGTCGTCCGGTCCGGCAGCAACAGATCTGCGGTGACGGAGGCGCGTGACTAGCCGCGACAACACAAATTCCGAGAGCGGCTTGTCACTATCAATAAGGTATCCAAAGCAACTGTAGTTCTTTAATCGGATCGAGACAGAGGAGACGCAAAATGAAATTGAGGCGAACGACGAGTTTCGCAGGTGCGATGGTTTGCATCTGCACGGCTGCACTTGCCGACAACGCAGATGCGCAGACGGCCGGAAGCATCACTACGTCGGTTGGATGGCTGCACGTCGCGCCCCAGGGCGACGCGACGCCCCTGACCGTGCAAAGTGTCGGCGGCGTAACGGTGAATCAGCAAATGGGTGGTACCGGGGCGCATGCCAGCTCGACGGATACGATGGGCATCACCACCGAGTACTACGTCACCGACAACATTGGTGTCGCCATGCTGTTCGGACTGCCACTGACAGTCAATCTTGTCGGTGACGGGACGTTGCAGAAGTACGGAACCCTCGGCACGACAAGGCCGATGCCGCCCGCCGTCGAACTTCGATATCACCTGTTTTCAGCTGAATCGAAATTCCGTCCGTACGTAGGACTTGGCGTCAACTACACGTGGTTCACCCAGGTTCGGGCGACCAATCGCCAGTTCGTCACCGACAGCTTCGGGCCGGGCGGCTCGGCGCGCGCGACACTCAGTTCATCGTGGAACCCGGTGTTCGAGCTCGGCGCGAGTTACGCGATGACCAAACATTGGTCGGTCGGTGCTTCCGTCGGCTACATGCCGGTGAAGACCCACCTCACGTTATACGGACAGACCGCGACCGGCACGCAGATCGTTTCCACATCGACGCTCCGACTCAATCCCGTCAACGTCTTCCTGAACGTCGCTTACACGTTCTAGCGGGTGCGTCCCGATGCCAGCCCCCCGCATGGAAGCAACACTTTGGATCGAACGATGAAACGACAGGCTCTCAAGACCATTCTTTTTGCATTGCCCAAGGTTCTGGACCTGACGGCGCGCCGCTTCCCCGCCTACCGCGATCGCCTCAAGGAGCGCAATCTCGTCGCGTGGATCGGGCTCATGGATCAAAGCATCGGTCGCGCCATCGAGTTCAGGAATGGCCGCATTCGGTCGCGCGCCGGCAAGCATGCGCGGCCCGATGCGCGCATGGCCTTCAAGGACGTCGCCACCGCCCTGAAGTTCCTTTCCCCGAACCCGGACCAGGGCGAGATCGTCCACGCCGCCAAGAACTTCAAGGTGGTCACCGAGGGCGAGGACGAACTGCTGGTTTGGCTCATGCAAACCCTGAGCATGATGCGCACGGTCGGCCTGACGATGGGCACGCCCATGCGCGACGGCACCCGACGCTACACCACCTGTACCAATGGCGGCCCCCTGTTCGTCTACGTCAAGGATGGCCGCATCGTCCGCGTGACGCCCATCGAGCTGGACGATACGGATGCGTCAAGCTGGGTGATCGAGGCACGTGGACGCCGCTTCAGCCCGCCACGGCGCGGACTGGTCGCGCCCCACGCGTTGACCCTCAAGTCGCTGGTCTACTCCGACAAGCGCATCCTTCACCCGATGAAACGGGTCGACTTCGACCCGGACGGCGAGCGCAATCCGCAGAACCGGGGCAAGTCCGGCTATGTGCGTATCAGCTGGGACGAGGCCCTGGACATCGTCGCCAGGGAGATCAACCGGCAGAAGCGTGTTCACGGCCCCGGTTCCATCACTTTCCCGATGTCGTCCCACCACCAGTGGGGCAACGTCGGCTACTACCTCAGCGCGCTGACGCGCTTCGCCAACCTGATCGGCTTCACCCGGGTCGCCGCGAATCCGGACAGCTGGGAAGGCTGGTACTGGGGCGCCATGCATCATTTCGGCAACTCGATGCGCGTCGGCGTGCCCTCCGGCTACGGGGGCCTCGAGGACGGTCTCAAGGAAGCCGAAATGATCGTGTTCTGGTCCTGCGACCCCGAAAGTACCAACGGAGCCTACGCAGGATTCGAGGGAACCCCGCGCCGCCTGTGGGCCAAGGAACTCGGCATCGAGTTCGTTCACATCGACCCGCACTGCAATCCCACCGCACAGCTGCTGGGCGGGCGCTGGATCCCGATCCGGCCGCAAACCGATGCTGCCCTGGCAACCGCCATCATGTACGTCTGGACCGTGGAGGGCCTGTACGACAAGGATTACGTCGCGACGCGCACGACCGGTTTCGACGATTGGAAAGCCTACCTGCTGGGCGAAACCGACGGTACCCCCAAGACGCCCGAGTGGCAGGAGAGCGAGACCGGCGTGCCGGCCAAGGACGCCCGTGCGCTTGCGCGCCTGTGGGGGAAGAAGAAGGTGCATCTCGCCGTCGGGATGACCGGCGCGGGATTCGGCGGCGCAGGCCGCGGGGCGACCGGCGCGCAATGGGCGCGCTGCATGATCATGATGATGTCCATGCAGGGCTGGGGCAAGCCGGGGGTGAATTTCGGTTGCCTCGAAATCGGCGTCCCGCACGATCTCCAGTTCTACTTCCCCGGCTACGCGGACGGCGGCATTTCAGGCGACCTGGCGTGGACCGCCAATGCGGTGGACAACTACCAGCGCATGCCGCATATCCTGACCATGAATCCCGTCAAGCAAATGGTGCCGCGACAGCAGATGCCCGATGCGATCCTCAACGGTCACGCCACCGGTTATCTCTGGGACGGCATGTCCCAGGAAGCCCAGTTTGCGCCATTCACCTACCCGATGCCCGGCTATTCGCCGATCCACATGATCTATCGCTACGGCGGATCCGCGTTCAGTACCGTGACGAATTCCGGACGCTGGACGCAGGCCTACCGGCACTCGAGCATCGAATTCGTCGTCAATCAGTCGATCTGGATGGAAGGCGAAGCCCAGTTCGCCGACATCATCCTGCCCGCGTGCACTTCGCTGGAGCGCTGGGACATCGGAGAATGGGCGAATTCGGGCGGCTACGCCCACCACGGGTATGGCACGGTCAACCATCGCATGCTGACGCTGCAGCACAAGTGCATCGAACCCTTGGGCGAGTCCCGCTCCGACTACGACATTTTCACTGCCATCCTGACCCGGTTGGGCCTGGGTGGCATTTTCACCGAAGGCTGCGGGGATCTCGACTGGGTCAAGCGCGTCTTCGACTCGTCGGATCTGCCCGATCACATTTCGTGGCGCGAATTTTGCCGCAAAGGCTATTTCGTCGTGCCGCCCGAAAAGCCCGAACTGCGCCATCCCGTGGATATGCGCTGGTTTGCGGAAGACAGGAAGAAGGACCTGCCGGAACCTCATCCGCTGCCGTCACAGTTCTCGGAACGGTTCGGCAAGGGCCTGCAGACGCCGAGCGGCAAGCTGGAGTTCGTGCCCGAGTTGCTGAAGCGGCACACCGCGGACAATCCGGAGCGCCCCCCGCTCAACCGATATATCCCCTCCTGGGAGGGGTTGCGCTCGGACCTGGCCCGGCGCTACCCGCTGCAACTGGTCGCCACCCACAGCCGCTACAGCTTTCATACCCACGGTGACGGAAAGAATTCCGCCGTGAACGGCATCGACGATCATCGCGCGCTGATCGCGGGGCACCGGTTCTGGCTGCTGAGGCTCAACCCGGCAGACGCCGCTGTTCGATGCATCGCCCATCGCGATCTCGTCAAAGTACACAACGACCGCGGCGCCGTGATCTGTGCGGCCGATGTCTCGCCCCTGGTGAACGCTGGAGTGGTGAAATCCTACGAGGCGAGCGCTGAGTTTCAGCTGATCGAAATCGATGGCGAGCAGGTCGAGATCGGCGGCTGCATGAACATGCTGACCCCCGACCGGCCTCAGACCGCCGGCACCAGCAGCATGAGCCCGAATTCCTGCCTGGTGCAGGTCGAGAAATGGCGCGGTGCCGAGGCATTCATGCTCGGTCGCGCAGCGTGAGGAATGTCAAATGAGCAAGTGGAACCTGATCATCAACGTCGGCCGTTGCGAGAACTGCCAGAACTGCGTGATCGCCGCGCGGGACGAGCACGTCGGCAATGACTTCCCCGGCTACGCGGCACCCGCTTCGGCCAGTGCCGAGAGCCCCATCCGCATCCTGCGTCGTGTACAGGGTGCTTCGCACATGATCGAGACCACTTATCTGCCGGTCATGTGCAACCACTGCGACGACGCGCCCTGCATGCGTGCGGGCGGCAGCGCCATTCGCAAGCGCGCCGACGGCATCGTCATCATCGATCCGGACAAGGCGCGAGGCCGAAAGGACATCGTCAAGGCGTGCCCTTACAAGGCGATCGTCTGGAACGAAGAACTGCAACTGCCCCAGATCTGGATCTTCGATGCGCATTTGCTCGACCAGGGCTGGTCCCGCCCGCGTTGTCAGCAGTCGTGCCCCACCGATGTCTTCGAGACGGTCAAGCTCGATGACACGGCGATGGCCGAGAAGGCCAGGCGCGAGGGACTCAAGGTATTGCGACCCAACCTGAGCACGAAGCCCCGCGTGTGGTATAGCGGCCTCGAACGGTGGGAAACGTGCTTCGTCGGCGGAAGTGTCAGTGCTCAGGCAGGAGACGTGGTCGAGTGTGTCACGGATGCGGTCGTCGTCTTATATGCAGGTAATCGGCAGGTGGCCGAAACCGTCTCGGACGGCTTCGGCGATTTCCGGTTCGACGGCCTGGCCAGGGGCAGCGGCCTCTACAGAGTCCAAATCCGGCATGCCCGCGGCAATGCCTGGCGCGAGTGCAGATTGGGCGACAGCGCCTACCTGGGCGAGATCAGGCTCAGTCAATCGACAAACGCCGTGGCGATGGAGTGCTCGTGATCCGGGCGAGACTGGACACTGCGGTGACCGACGGTGAACGAATCAGAAAAAACAAGGCCGGGCAGAACACCCGGCTCTCGGCAACGCCATGCCGCGTGCGCACCGCGTAAACGGCGGCACGCACGCGACCACCTGGTCATCAGACCGCCATCACCGTCACCGACTTCGTGACGAGATACGGCTCCAGCGCTTCCGGCCCGCCTTCCGACCCGTAGCCCGAATCCTTCACGCCGCCGAACGGCATTTCCGGCCACGGCGTCGCCGGCTGGTTGATCCACAGCATCCCGACTTCGAGGCGCTGCGTCAGCAGGTGCACGTTCGCGAACGAACGCGTGAACGCATAGCCGGCCAGCCCGAACGGCAGGCGATTGGCTTCGGCGATCGCATCCTCGAGCTTGTCGAAACCGCGGATCGCCGCGACCGGGCCGAACGGCTCGTTGTTGAACACGTCCGCTTCGAGCGGCACGTTCGCGATCACGGTCGGCGCGAAGAAGTTGCCTTCCGAGCCGATCCGTTCGCCGCCCGTCTCGATGCTCGCGCCGACCTTGCGCGCGTTCTCGACGACCGACGCCATCGCGGTCAGCCGGCGCGGGTTCGCCAGCGCGCCGAGCGTCGTGCCTTCCTCGAGGCCGTTGCCGACCTTCAGCCCCTGCGCATGCGCGACCAGCGCACGCGTGAATTCGTCGCGGATGCTGTTGTGCACGAGGAAACGCGTCGGCGAGATGCACACCTGGCCCGCGTTGCGGAACTTCGCGCCACCGGCGGCCTTCACCGCCAGCGCGACGTCCGCGTCCTCGGCGACGATCACCGGCGCGTGGCCGCCCAGCTCCATCGTCGCGCGCTTCATGTGCTGGCCCGCGAGCGCCGCGAGTTGCTTGCCGACCGGCGTCGAGCCCGTGAACGTCACCTTGCGGATCACCGGATGCGGAATCAGGTACGACGAGATTTCCGCCGGATCGCCGTACACGAGACCGATCACACCGGCCGGCACGCCCGCGTCGACGAACGCGCGCAGCAGCGCGGCCGGCGATGCCGGGGTTTCTTCCGGCGCCTTCACGAGGAACGAACAGCCGGTCGCCAGCGCGGCGCTCAGCTTGCGCACGACCTGGTTGACCGGGAAATTCCACGGCGTGAACGCCGCGACCGGTCCGACCGGCTCCTTCACGACGGTCTGCTGCGCGCCGAGATTGCGCGGCGGCACGATCCGGCCATAGACGCGGCGGCCTTCGTCCGCGAACCATTCGATGATGTCGGCGGCCGACAGCACTTCCACACGCGCTTCCGTCAGCGGCTTGCCCTGCTCCTGCGTCATCAGCTGCGCGATCGTGTCGGCGCGCTCGCGCACCAGCGCGGCCGCCTTGCGCATCGTCGCCGCGCGCTCGTGCGCGGGCACCTTGCGCCATGCTTCGAAACCGCGCTGCGCCGCGGCCAGCGCGCGATCGAGATCGGCGATGCCCGCGTGGGCCACCTTGCCGATCGCCTTGCCCGTCGCCGGGTTCACGACGTCGATCGTCTTGCCGCTCGCGGCGTCGACCCACTCGCCGTCGATCAGCAGTTGCGTATCCGTATAAGTCACGTTAGCCATCCAGACACCCCAGTTTTACGTCGATAAAACGCGCGCGGCCGCGAACGGCCGCACGCCGGTTGACAGAAAGAGCTGCGCCACCGGGCGCCCTGCACCCGGCAATGTGCGACGACCGGCGTGCGGCACGCATGCCCGTCGTCGTCCGCCACGGTCGGCCGCGCTCGGCGCTCGGCGCTCAGCGCGCGGCCGCCGTCGCCTTGCGGAGTTTCGCGACCTCCGCCGCTTGCACGGCCGGCGCGCCGTTGTTCCAGCCGGCGCGCATGAACGTCAGCACGTCGGCGATCTGCTGGTCGTTCAGCTGGTTCGCGAACGCCGGCATCGGGTACGCGGACGGCACGCCACCGATCACGAGCGACTCGCTGCCGTTCAACGTCACGTTGATCAGCGACGCGGCATCGGCCTCGAGCACGTTCGGGTTGCCGGCGAGCGGCGCGAGCAGCGGCGCGTAGCCGCGGCCGTCCGCGCCATGACAATGCAGGCAGTAAGCGTTATACACCTTTGCGCCCGGATCGTTCGCCGGCCGGCCCAGCACGACCTGCGTCGCCTTCGGCTCGTAACGGTAAGGCGGCGCGCCCGTGCCACCCGCTGCCGGCAGCGATTTCAGGTAGCGGGACATCGCCGCCAGATCGTCGTCGGTCAGTTCCTGCGTGCTGTGGTTGATCACGCTGACCATCGAGCCGAACGCGGTCGCATGCCGGTTCGCGCCGGTCTTCAGGAATTGCGCGATATCCGCATCGCTCCAGCGGCCCAGCCCGGTATTGTGCTCGCCGGTCAGGTTCGACGCGAACCAGTTGTCGATCGGCGCGCCCGACAGGAACGCCGAACCGCCCTCGTCCAGCGCCTTCTCCTGGAAGCCTACACCGCGCGGCGTATGGCACGATCCGCAGTGCCCGAGCCCCTGCACGAGATACGCGCCGCGGTTCCACATCGCGTCCTTGGCCGGCTTGTCGGCATAAGGCGTCGTATCGAGGAACACCATGTTCCACAACGCGAGCGGCCAGCGCATGTTGAGCGGCCACGGGATGTCGGACGCCCGGTTCGCCTGCTTCACCGGCTCGACGCCGTGCATGAGGTACGCGTACAGCGCCTTCACGTCGTCGTCCTTCAGCTTCGCGTACGACGGATACGGCATCGCCGGATACAGGTTGTGGCCGTCCTTCGCGACGCCCTTGCGCAACGCGTTCGCAAAATCGGCTTCCGTATAGCCGCCGATGCCCGTGTCCGGGTCGGGCGTGATGTTGGTCGTGTAGATCGCGCCCATCGGCGTGACCATCTTCAGGCCGCCGGCGAACGGCGTGCCGCGCGGCGCGGTGTGGCACGCGACGCAATCGCCGGCCTTCGCAAGATACGCGCCGCGTGCGACCAGCGCGCTGTCGGCGGCGGCCGCTTGCGCGGCATGCGCCGTCGTGCCGGCCATCAGTGCGGACAGCGCGATCAACGACGTGCCGAACGTGCGAGCGGCGCGATTCAGGCGGTTCGGACGATTCGAGGTGAGGTTTCGCATGGTTCGTGTCCTCCCCTCAAGCCGTCTTCAGCTGGTTGCCGACCGGCAGCTTGCGCAGCCGCGTGCCGGTCGCCGCGAAGATCGCGTTCGACACGGCAGCCGCGGTCGCCGCGGTGCCCGGCTCGCCGATTCCGCCCGGCGCCTCGGCGCTTTTGACGAGATGAACCTCGATCGGCGGCGTCTCGTTGATGCGCATCACCCGGTAGTCGGTGAAGTTGCTCTGCACGACGCGGCCGTCCTCGATCGTGATCTCGCCATACAGCGCGCCCGTGATCCCGAAGATGATGCCGCCCTGCACCTGCGCCTCGATCGTGCTCGGATTCACGGCCATCCCGCAGTCGACCGCGCACACGGCACGCTTGACCTGCACTTCGCCGCCTTCCACCGCGACGTCGATGACGATCGAGAAGAAGCTGCCGAACGCGTGCATCACCGATACGCCGCGCCCTTGCCCCTTCGGCAGCGGCGTGCCCCAGCCGGCCGCCTTCGTCGCGACATCGAGCACGTTGCGCGCACGCGGCGTCTTGTCGAGCAGCGCGCGGCGGTACTGGACGGGATCGGTCTTGGCCTGCGCCGCGAGTTCGTCGATGAAGCTCTCGACGACGAACGTGCTGCGGGTCGGCCCGACGCCGCGCCAGAACGCGGTCGGCACGTGGCGCGGTTCCTGGCGCACGTAGTCGATCAACTGGTTCGGCAGGTCGTACGGCAGGTCGTTGGCAACCTCGACCGCGTCGGGATCGACGCCGTCCTTGAAGGCCGGCGGTGCGAAGCGCGCGAGGATCGACGAACCGACGATCCGGTGCTGCCATGCGACCGGCTTGCCGTTCGCGTCGAGGCCGGCCGAGATCCGGTCGTAGTAGTACGGGCGATACATGTCGTGCTGGATGTCTTCCTCGCGCGTCCACACGACCTTCACCGGCGCGTTGACCTGCTTCGCGATCTTCACGGCCTGGCCGATCATGTCCGTTTCGAGCCGTCGGCCGAAACCGCCGCCGAGCAGGTGGTTGTGCACGACGATCCGGTCGGGCGCGAGACCCGTGAGCTTCTGCACGGTGTCGACCGCCCGCGTCGGCACCTGCGTGCCGACCCAGATCTCGCAGCCGTCGCCGCGCACGTGCACCGTGCAGTTCACCGGCTCCATCGTTGCGTGCGCAAGGAGCGGCTGTTCGTAGACGGCATCGATGCGCGTCTTCGCGTTCGCGAACGCGCGGCCGACGTCGCCGTCCTTGCGCGCGACCGCGCCCTTCCCGTTCGCGGCGGCCTGCGCGAGATCGGCGACGATGTCCTTCGTCGACACCTTCGCGCCCGCGCCTTCGTTCCACTTCACGACGAGCGCCGACGCGCCGCGCTTCGCGGCCCACGTGTGATCGCCGACCACCGCGACCGCGTTGTCCGCGCGCACCACCTGGCGCACGCCGGGGATCTTCTTCGCGGCCGTGTCGTCGACGCTCGCGACCGTGCCGCCGAACACCGGGCTGTTCACGATCACCGCATACAGCATGCCTGGCACGCGCACGTCGAGCCCGAACTGCGCGGTGCCGTCGACCTTCTCCGGCGAGTCGAGCCGCTTCACCGGCTTGCCGATCAGCTTGAAATCGGCCGGCTGCTTCAGCGCGACGTCCTTCGGCACCGGCAGCTTCGACGCGGCGTCCGCGAGCTGGCCGTACGATGCGCGCCGGCCGCTCGGCGTGTGCTGCACTTCGCCGTTCGCCGCCCGGCAGCTGGCCGGATCGACGTTCCATTGTTTCGCCGCCGCCGAAACCAGCAGCGTGCGTGCGGTCGCGCCCGCGCGGCGCAGCGGTTCCCACGCGTAGCGCACCGACGTCGAGCCGCCGGTCAGCTGGCCGCCGAGCAGCGGATCGAGGAACAGCTTCTCGTTCGGGGGCGCATGGTCGAGCGTGACGTTCGACAGCGGCACCTCGAGTTCCTCGGCGATCAGCATCGGCAGCGCCGTGTAGACGCCCTGGCCCATTTCGACCTTCGGCATCACCAGCGTGACCTTGCCGGCGCGGTCGATCTGCACGAACGCGTTCGGCGCGAATACGCCGGCGCGCGCGCTTTCGTCCGCATCGCCGCCGATCACCGAGCGGCGTGCATCATCGCCCGCCGCCGGCATGCTGAAGCCGAGCAGCAGGCCGCCGCCCGCCGCCGCGCCGAGCGACATGCCCGCCTTGAGAAACGAACGGCGCGACACGCCCGCGCCGGCCCGACCTGCTTCGATCAGTCCTCGCGACATGTCAGCCTCCGCAGAGCCGCCTCAACGAGGCTGACCGCCCCCTCGCGGGGCAGCGAACAAAGTGAGCGTGGTGGCTGTTTCATCTCATGCCCCCTTCGCGGCGTGTTTGACCGCCGCGCGAATCCGGTTGTAGGTACCGCAGCGGCAGATGTTGCCGGCCATCGCCGCGTCGATGTCGGCGTCGCTCGGGTTCGGGTTCGATGCGATCAGCGCGGTGGCCGCCATCACCTGCCCGGACTGGCAGTAGCCGCACTGGACGACGTCGACCTCGCGCCATGCCTGCTGGACCTTCTGCCCGGCCGGCGTCGCGCCGACGGCTTCGATCGTCGTGATCCTGCGGCCCGCGACGGCCGCGACCGGCAGCACGCATGCGCGTGCGGCGACGCCGTCGAGATGCACGGTGCACGCGCCGCATTGCGCGATCCCGCAGCCGAATTTCGTGCCGGTCAGGCCGACGACGTCGCGCAGGACCCACAGCAGGGGCATGTCGTCGGGGGCGTCGACCGTGCGGTTCTCGCCGTTGATGTTGAGGGTGACCATTCAGCCTCCGGGGACGGTGTATTGGGGAAGCGGCGCGAACGATGCGCTGCGCCGCGTTGTCGTTGTCATCGCCGTTGCGTCATGCGTGACGGCTGCCGCACGGTCCCGGGCGAGAACGGGCCGTGACGGGGGTACCGCGTCGTTACTCGGCCACGTCGATGCCCGACAGCACCTTGATGACGGGCGGCGCCGCGAACCAGTCGGCCGACTTCACGCGAAATTCCGTGAAATGCGGGCTGGCGAGGTGCGCGTCGAACGCGGCCTGGTCGTCGTAGATCTCGTACAGGTGCAGGTTCGGCGAACCGTCCTGCTCGCGGAACAGGTCGTAGCGCCGGTTGCCCGGCTCGACGCGCGTCTTGGCGACCATGCTGCGCAATTCGGCCTCGGCGGCCTGCGCGTGTTCGGGTTTCAGGAACAGGGAAGCAATCACGTGAAGCGCCATCTTTGTCACTCCTTTCGAAACGGAATCGAGCATGCCACAAGCCGGCGTCTCGCGACGCCAGCGTGCAATCGTCGTGTGTCGTCTTGCGCCGGTGTCAGGCCAGTTCGTCCGGACCCACGCGCACGACGACCTTGCCGAAATTCTTGCCGGCGAGCAAGCCGATCAGCGCGTTCGGCGCATCGGCGAGATCGGGGATGACATCCTCGAGCGCCTTCACCTTGCCCTGCGCGAGCCACTCGCTCATCTCCGTCAGGAACTGCGCGTAGCCCGTCGCGTAATGATCGAAAATGATGAAGCCCTGCATCCGGATGCGCTTGCGCAGGATCGTCCCCATCAGCAGCGGCAGGCGATCGGGGCCGGCCGGCAACGCGGTGTCGTTGTAATGGGCGATCAGTCCGCACACCGGCACGCGCGCATGCTCGTTGAGCAGCGGCCACACCGCATCGAACACGGCGCCGCCGACGTTCTCGAAATAGACGTCGATGCCCTTCGGACAGGCTTCCTTCAGCCGGGCGGCGAATTGCGGATCGCGGTGGTCGACGCAATCGTCGAAGCCAAGCGTGCCCTTCACGTACGCGACCTTGTCGGCGCCGCCCGCGACGCCGATCACGCGGCAGCCCTTCAGCTTCGCGATCTGGCCGACCACCGCACCGACCGCCCCGCTCGCGGCGGCGACGACCACGGTTTCGCCGGCCTTCGGCTCGCCGATCTTCAGCAGCCCGGTGTACGCGGTGAACCCCGGCATGCCGAGCACGCCGAGCGCGTGCGACGGATGCGCGAAGTCGCGGCCGAGCGGAATGAGACCGCTGCCGTCCGACAGCGAATAGTCCTGCCAGCCACCGCGCGCGACGACCAGGTCGCCTTCGCGATACGCGGGCAGGTTCGACGCCACGACACGGCTGACCGTGCCGCCGACCATCACGTCGCCGAGTTCGACCGGCGGCGCATACGACGGCGCGTCGCTCATCCGGCCGCGCATGTACGGGTCGAGCGACAGCCAGATCGTGCGCAGCAGCACCTGGCCGGCACCGGGCACCGGTACGTCGCCGGTTTCGAGACGAAAGTCGTTCGGGGTGGGCGCGCCGACCGGGCGCGCATTCAGAATGATTCTGCGGTTTGCTGCCTTGCCTTGCGGCATGGGAACCTCCGTCAACAGGAAGGGACGTGCACGGGCACGATCGGATCAACGTTGGACAACCGTGATGCGCGAGGCTGCGGCGTTGCCGGCGAATCAGCCGGCGGCGGGGCCGCGGCCTCGCGGGTAAAACAATGTGACCTCAGCGTAAGTAGACCAGTCGTCTAGCGCTCACGCAAAAAACAAGGCGCGCCTGCGCGCGCCCACATTACGACTGCACTCCGTCAGGCTCGAAGGACGGCAGGTTCAGCATCCGCCGTGTTTCGAGCATCGCGCGTTCGAGCGGTTTGCGGTCGCGGTGAATCTTCTCCAGCAGCGTCGCGCCCAGCCACAGCTCGTAAAGGATCGCGGCCGTATGCGCCGGATCGTCGACGCCGCCCAGCGAACCGTCGGCCAACCCGGCCTCGATCCCGCCCGCGAGCCGCTCGATGATCTGGCCGGTGCCGCGCCGCAGGACCGCGCGCATCGCCTCCGACAAATCGGACACTTCCGCACCGAGCTTCACCGCGAGGCACTTGCCTTCCGGATCGTCCGCGCACTGCGTGCGCAGCCAGTTGCCCCAGTACGTCATCAGGCGCTGCGCGCCCGTGCCGGCCGGGTGCTTGAGCAGGTTGTCGAGGTGCTCGAGATAGCCTTCGAAATACGATTCGAGCAGCGCCTCGCCGAACGCCTCCTTCGAGCCGAAGTAATGGTAGAACGAGCCCTTCGGGATGCCCGCCGCGGCGAGAATCTCGTTCAGACCGACCGCCGAAAACCCCTTGTGGAGCATGATCGGCTTCGCGATATTCAGGATGTGCTGGCGGACTTCCGCGCCTGAAGATGCATTCATGATGGCGTATCTTAGCAACGATTAGACCGGTCGTCTAGTAAGGTCGAGCCGGCAAGTTGAGCGGCACTTTACCCGAATCGCACCGCGTCGCGGACACGTCGTCGCCACACCGTGGCGCCCCAAGTCACGCGGGTTTGGGGGCGAGCTTCCTCGCGACCGGTTTCGCCGCACGCAGGGTGCCGCCCGCCGGTCGACCCGGCGCCCGGCGCGCGGGGGCGCGTGACGCGCGTTCGGCACGCAATGCGTCGAGTTCGCCGACGTACGCGGCATTGGCCGCGCGGGCCCCGTCGAGCTGGCCTTCGAGCATGCCGCAGCGGTGTTGCGTGTCGGCCAGTTGCGCCTGCAGTGCCGCGAGATCCTTGCGGTGCTGCGTATCGCGCTGTTCGGCACGAGCCGTGGCCGCGTCGAATTCCTTCTGAACGCGTGCGGCCGCGAGCCGTTCGCGGTCGATCTCCTGAAGCGCTCGCTTCTCCGCTGCACGCAAGCGCTCCTCGGCCCGGCCCGCGTCGTCGCGCAGCCGGTCGAGTTGCGACGTGAAATCGGCGCGCGCCTGCGCCAGCGCGCGATCGGCGTCCGCGTTGTCGGACTTCAGCCGCTCGATTTCCGCTTGCAGCGCGCGGCGCGATGCTTCGTCGGCCGCCCTCGCCTGCTCGAGTTCCTGGATGCGCACCTGGGCCGCCAGCAACGCGCTCGTGCGGTGCTCCAGCGCGGTTTCGGTGCGGGACAGGTCGGCTTGCAATGCCGCGACCTCCGCTTTCGCCGCGGCCCGCTCGGCTTCGACTTCGGCGCGCAGTGCATCGAGCGCTGCGGCGGCATCGGCACTCGAGCGGCGCCACAACGCGGCGACGAGCTCGCCCGCTGCCGCCTGCAGATCGGCCGGCAAATCCGGATGCTCGATGCGCACCCGGCTCTTTTCCCGCAACTCGGCCCAGAACTCGCCGAGCACCGCCGTCGGCGTGCTCATGCTGCCCTTGCGCACGAGCTGGTAAAGGCGGTTCGCGGTGGGCGTGACGCCGAAACGGAAGAACATCAACGCGCAGACCTCGCGATAGAGCTCGCGGGTCTTCGGGAAATCGGCTCTCAGGCGGTCGATTTCGGCGATCAGGCGGGATTCGTCGGCAACGAGGTCGGACATGACGGTTTGAGTCGGTAGTTTCGTTAATAATATAACGTAAACCGTTAAATATCCAACTTTCACGCCCCTGCTGTTTGACATTATTTCTATAATGTTGAAATGAGCGAGGCGTGTGGCGTGTGGAATCGAAGCAGATCGTTTGCACGATTTGGTAATCGCCGGACCAAAGAGCCGCCAATTACCGTTAGTGGGGAGAGATACAAAACCCTGCGACCAAACGGCTAGTACGGTGCTCGCCCGGTGGCGTCACGCGCGCTGCTTCATCAGCCCTGCCAGAAGGGTCAGTGCTTCTGTCAGATCGTCGAACGACGGGCCGCCGAGGCAAAGTCGAATTCCGCTCGCCCGATCCTCCGGGTTCACCATCATGGATTCCGGAGGGGTCACCTTGATACGCATCGCTGCTGCGACGGATGCGACACGATTGGCAGCGTCACGCTCCATCGGCAGCCACGCGTTGTAGGCGCCGGGATGCGAGACCACTTCGCTCGCGCCGAGCAGAGAGATGGCCAGATTGGATCGACGCCGCGCCTCGTGGTGGAGGTCCCGCTGGATCGAGGAGATGACGTCGGTGGCCAGCCACTCCTCAACCACTGCGCAAGAGAGCGCCGACGGCGCCATTGGCAGGTCCCGCAGCGCGTCTTCCGCTGCGTCGTTGAGTCCGGCCGGCAGCGCGAGCACGCCGATCTGCAAACCGGGGCCGAGCGATTTGGACAGCCCGTTCACATGCAAGGTGATCTCGGGCGCCAACGCCGCAAGCGGTGGCGAAGCCGGCTCTGCCGACGCATAGACGCCGTCCTCGATGATCCACGCGCCCGCCCGGCGGCAAATATCCACGATGGCCTGCCTTCGTTCCGTGCCCATCGTTGCGGTGGTCGGGTTGTGCAGCGTCGGCGTGAGATAGACCGCCTTGCTGCCGGTCGACGCGATGCCGTCGAGTGCGTCCGCCAGTGCCCCCGGCGCCATCCCCTGCGCGTCGGTCTCGACGCCCTGCATCCGATATCCGCTACGCCGAGCCAGCGCGATCGCGCCAGGATAGGTGATCCGCTCGGTCAGAAGCAGCCCCTGCGAGCCACAGGCAAGATCGAAGGCCAACGATAGCGCCTGACGGGCGCCGCTCGTTAGCACCAGATGCGTCGGTTCCACCATCAGGCCCAGCGTTTCGAGCCAGCGAGCCAGCACACGTCGGTGCTCCATATGTCCGGCGGGCGGGGCATAGAGATTGAGATGGTCCGCATCGATCTTGCGTGCGATCCCCGTCAACGTTCGCGCCAGCAAGCGCGCGTCGAGCATGGCTGGCGGCACATTGGACGAAAGGTCGATCTGGCGATCGTGATGCGCCTGGCGGATCGCCACGAAAGTTCCTCGGCCCTTGATGCTGCGCGTCAGGCCTCGCCGTTCAAGCGAGGCATAGGCTTTCGTCACCGTGCCAAGGCCAATCCCCAGTTTCAACGCGAGATCGCGATGAGCGGGCAGACGGTCGCCTCCCGTCAGCCGCCCCTCGATGATGTCGTCGGCGAGGGCGAGGACCAACCGCTCGGCGGTATTCGCGTCGATGTCGGCAAGTCGTGGTGACCAAGGGGATTGCAGAAGCATGTTCGCCGCCCAAATATTAGTGTCACGTGACACTATTTATGAAAGCAACAAGCGTAACATGCGCGATGTGATTGGATGAGGTCATGCATTTCTGGAGGCGCCTGATCGCCATGACAGGCGTGTGGAGAGTCGAATGTTGAGCCATGTAACTGTTGGGGCGCGTGATCTTGGGCGGGCAGGCCGTTTCTATGACGCGCTGCTCGCTCCGCTCGGACTGAAGCGTCGCGTCGTCACGTCCGATGGCGGGCCTCCGGCGCTTTGCTGGGTAACCGGTCAATCGCCGCTGCCGCGCTTCTATGTCTACATCCCGTACGACGGTGAGCCGGCGACCATCGGCAACGGCAGCATGGTCGCCTTTCTGGCCCCCTCGCAAGAAGCCGTGAACACGGCCTACGCGAACGGTCTCGCGCACGGCGGGACGGACGACGGCGCACCCGGGTTACGCCCCCACTACGGTGACGGCTACTTCGGCGCGTATCTGCGCGACCCCGACGGGAACAAGGTCCATATCGTTCATCGCGGAGACCTCCAGCCGTAACGCTGGAGACGCCCCGCATCTTTGGAGAAACTCGAATGATCGCCAGTCAGATCGCACTCGCCTACGGCACCTACCTCATCGCCACCGCCAGCCCCGGACCGAGCAACATGGCGATCATGGGAACAGCGATGCGCGACGGCCGTCTGCCGGCCCTCGTTCTGGCTGCCGGCGTCATCACGGGCTCACTCTTCTGGGCGATCCTGGCGGCGACCGGCGTTTCCGCCGTGCTGGCCGCCTATGCCGAGGCGCTTTTCGTCATCAAGATGGTTGGGGGTGTCTATCTGCTCTACCTGGCGTTCCGCACGGGCAGATCGGCGCTGAAACTGGGCTCCGGCTTCGCGAAGATGGAACCAGGACGCTCGACACCTCGCTATCGGCGGCTCTACCGCCAGGGCATTCTCATGCATATCGGGAACCCGAAGGCGGTTCTGGCCTGGATGGCAATCATGTCCCTTGGGCTTCAGGAGCACGCCCCCGGCGGCACCTTGCCGGCGATCATCGGTGGTTGCGCGTTCCTCGGCGTCATCGTGTTCGGTGGTTATGCGGTCCTCTTCTCGACCGCTCGGATGATCGCCCTGTATACCCGTCTTCGGCGCTGGATCGAAGGCACGCTATCCGCGGTGTTCGCCGTTGCGGGAGTCAATCTGCTTGCCTGGCAACGTTGATATCCCGGCTTGTCGGCGCCATCACGAACTGACCTGAATTGAAAGAGCGATGTCATGACCTTTGCGATCCATATGATCGATGTCTTCGGCGCCGGGCCGCTTTCGGGCAATCCGCTGGCGGTCGTCATCGGTGCCGATGCCCCGGCAACGGATGACATGCAGCGGCTGACGCGGTGGTTCAACCTGTCCGAGACCGCTTTTCTCTTGCCACCCACGCATCCTGAGGCGGACTACCGGGTCAGGATCTTCACGCTGGACAGGGAGATGCCTTTTGCCGGGCACCCGACGCTCGGCAGCTGTCATGCGTGGCTCTCGACGGGCCGCGTGCCGAAGAGCGAAGCGGAAATCGTCCAGGAATGCGGAGCCGGGCTGGTTCCGATCCGACGCAATCACGAGCGGCTTTCCTTCGCCGCCCCGCCGCTGATCCGCTCCGGCGCGCCGACACAGGATGAATTGGACCAGGCCCGGCGACTGCTGGGGATCGAATCCGGCGATGTCCTTGATGCCGCCTGGATCGACAACGGTCCCGGATGGCTGGGCATCAGGCTGGTATCGGCGGAAACGGTGCTCGCCCTCAATCCGCTCCGCGGTTGGCCCGGCCGGATCGATGTCGGCGTTATCGGCCCTCATGCAACAGGCGGCAACGCGGCCTTCGAGGTTCGCGCCTTCTTCAGCGACCATCTGGGCACCGTCGTCGAAGACCCGGTCACTGGAAGCCTCAATGCTTCAATGGCGCAGTGGCTGTTCGCGACAGGTGTGGTTGACGACGACTATGTCGCCGCCCAGGGGACACGCCTCGGCCGCCATGGCCGCATTCATTTGACCCGCGACGAGGCTGGTCAAATCTGGGTCGGCGGCAAGACCCGCACGCATGTCGAAGGCCGGCTCCGCGGCCTTTGAAAGGGCAAACGAGAAAGCGGCAACCGGATGTACGGGCGAGCCTCTTTTGCATGATGCCTCCATCGCCGAGCGTCACGTGCCCCGTCGACCGTTGTCGCTGGCTCGCCAGAGGAATGCGGCCGACTCCGACGGATCGACATCGGCCTCTACTTATCCCAGCGGCACCACGCTCCCGAGCAGGATTCGCACGAGTGTCGCCTGGCGCGTCACGCCCGTCTTCGAGAAGATCGCGCGCAGGTGCGTACGCGCCGTGTTCTTGCTGATCCCCGACTCCTCCGCCGCCTCCTCGAGCGTCAGCCCGTTCGTCAGCAGCAGCGCGAGCGACGTCTCGGCGGGTGTCAGGTCGAACAGCTTGCGGATGATTTCCTGCGCGCCTTGCGGCTTGCGGTCGGGGTCGCGCAGGAACAGCGTGACGGCCGGCCGGCGCTTGTTGTCCTCCGACCAGTCGGACAGCAGCACGGTGCGCACCAGCAGCCCGAGGCGCGGCTTGTCGAAGCCGCGCGTGATCGGCATCGCCTCGACGATCGCCGCGGCCGTGCCGTGATGCCCCATCACCGCGTGGCGGATCAGCCGCTTGAGCGTGCGGTTCTCCTGCGCATCGGTCGCCTCGATCGTGCCGCGCGCAATCGTCAGACCGTTGTTCTGCTTCAGGATCTCGTCGGCGACGCCGTTCATGTCGATGATCGTGCCGTTCTCGTCGAGCGTGATCGTGCCGATCTGCATCCGGTTGATCGCGTTGGCATAGATCGACCGCTCGACCTCGGCCGTGTCGAGCCGCGAATGCAGTTCGACCGCCCGCTTCAGGTGCGGCAGCAGCAGCGCGCAGATCGCCTTGTCGCGCGCGGAGAACTGCTTCGACGCATGATTGCGGCACACGCGGAACCGGCACTCGACGCCCGACGGCGTGCGCAGGTCCGCGCCGAGAATGTAGCGCACGTCCTGCGGCTTCAGGAACTGCTTGTACAGTTCGCTCGACAGCCAGCCCGTATCGCCGAACACGTCGTCGACCGTGACCACGCGATCGGCCGGCAGGCCGACGAACGGGTCGAGCGAATAGTAGTAATTGTTGTACGACGCCTCGCCGTCCCCCGGCACGACCGGGCCGAACTCCGATGCATGCACGGACAGCGGCGCGCGACGGTCGCTCGCGGCCGCGCGCAGGATCAGCGTCACGTAGCTGGCCTGCAGCAGCCGGCGAACCATCTCGAGCGCGCCGGCCCACGGCGGCGTTTCCATCGGCCCCTGGTAGATGCGCGCCATCAGCTCGCTGAAATCAGCGACGCCGATGTCGGCCTCCTCGCTCGTTGACTGGCTCTCTTGCGGGGCCCATCTCGTCTCCATCAGCACGCTCCATCCTCCATGCAACTTGTGTTCGGTGCGATTCATCCGCGCCGCCATGATTAAGACGTGTCTTAATTCCGGCGTCATCGGGACATTCACTGAATGGTGAGCTTTGGCCATCCGGACGCGCGAACCATCGTCCAATCGGATGATGTGGCACCCTGCCCGCTGCGCTGGAATGCCCGTCAGGCCGTGCCGGCAAGCATCCGGCGCGGGCTCAGGGAAAACCGCGATGCGGGTTTACCTGATTCAGACCGCATCCGATTCAGACAGGAGTTCCAATGCCGCTCGACCCTCAGGCGCAGGCGCTGCTCGCCGCGCTCGCCCAAGTGCCCCCGATCGATTTCGATCCACTGACCGTGCCCGCGTACCGTGCGAGCCTCGCCGGAGGCAGCGCGTTCGCGCCCGGCGACGCGATTGCCGCCGAAGAGGACTGGCAGATCCCGGCGCCGGGTCGTCAGTTATCCGCACGACTGTATCGGCCCGATGCCGACGGGCCGTTGCCGCTGACCGTGTTTTTCCACGGCGGCGGCTTCGTCGCGTGCGGGATCGATTCGCACGCGAACCTGTGCCGCAGTCTTGCCAGGCGGGCGCGCACGCTCGTGCTGTCGGTCGATTACCGGCTCGCGCCCGAAGCGCGCTTCCCGGCAGCCGCGCAGGACGCTTGCGACGCGGTGCGCTGGGCCGCCGCCGGTGCGCGTGATCTCGGTGCGCGCGCCGGGGCGATCGCCGTGGCCGGCGACAGCGCGGGCGGCAACCTGGCCGCGGTCGCCGCGCTGCAGTTGCGCGGCTCGGGCATCGCGATCGCGCACCAGTTGCTGCTGTATCCGGTCGTCGATTGCGCGAACGAGCATCCGTCGTACGAATCGCTCGGCGAAGGCTATTTCCTGACGGCGGACGCGATGCGCTGGTTCAAGCGCCAGTATTTCGACGACGGCGCCGACCGCGCATCGCCGCTCGCGAGCCCGCTCGCCGTGGCGGACCTGTCGGGCGCGGCGCCGGCCACCATCGTCAGCGCGGAATTCGATCCGTTGCGCGACGAGGCCGAAGCGTACGCACTGCGCCTCGCGCAGGCCGGCACGCCGGTCTCGCTCGTGCGTTGGCCGGGGCAGCTGCACGGCTTCGCGAGCATGCTCGGCGCAATCGACGCGGCCGATCGCGTGCTGACCTTCGGCGCCGACGCGCTGCGCCGCGCCTTCGACGCGACGGAGGCGCAATGACGCTCGCCGGTACGCGGGAAATCGTCGACGAGCTGCGTGCGGGACGGATGGTCCTGCTCGTCGACGAGGAGGACCGCGAAAACGAAGGCGACCTCGTGATCGCGGCCGATCACGTGACGCCCGACGCGATCAACTTCATGGCGCGCTTCGGGCGCGGGCTGATCTGCCTGACGCTGACCGCGGAGCGCTGCGAGCAACTGCGTCTGCCGCCGATGGCCGATCGCAACGGCACGCCATTCGGTACCGCGTTCACCGTCAGCATCGAGGCGGCCGAAGGCGTGACGACCGGCATTTCGGCAGCCGATCGCGCGCGAACGATCCGCGCGGCGGTGCGCGCGGGCGCGCGTCCCGACGATCTCGTGCGGCCCGGCCACGTGTTTCCGATCGCCGCGCGCCCGGGCGGCGTGCTGGTGCGCGCGGGACACACGGAGGCCGGCTGCGATCTCGCGGCGCTCGCCGGGCTCACGCCCGCGTCGGTAATCTGCGAGGTGATGAACGACGACGGCACGATGGCGCGGCTGCCCGAGCTGCGGACGTTCGCCGCGCATCACGGGCTGAAGATCGGCACGATCGCGGACCTGATCCATTACCGCCGCGAGCACGAGTCGCTCGTCGAACGTGTCGGCGAACGGCCGCTGCATACGCCGTGGGGCCGGTTCCGCGCGATCGAGTATCGCGACACCGTGCACGGTGCGCCACATCTTGCGCTGGTGCGCGGCGAGCCCGATCCGTCGACACCCGTGCTGACGCGCGTGCACGAATGCCATTCGCTGCTCGACCTGCTCGACGCGGAACCGTCCGCGCATTCGTGGCCGCTGCACGCGGCGCTGCAGCGGATCGACGCGGCCGGTTGCGGCGTCGCGGTGCTGCTCGACTGCGACATGCGCGGCGACGCGATGCGAACGCCGGCCGGCCACGCACGCCGTGACGGCCGCGTGACGGGAATCGGCTCGCAGATCCTGCGTGAGCTCGGCGTGCGGCGGCTGAACGTGCTGTCGAGTCCGTTCCGGCTGCCGGCGCTGTCGGGGCACGACCTGGAAATCATGGCGTTCATCCCGCTCGGCGACGACGATCCGGAAAGCGCGGGCGCCGCCGATGCGAGCCCGCTGCGGGCGGCGTGATGATGCCGGGCTGACGGGCTGACGGGCGACAGGCTGACAGGCGCGTGCCGCGCGTCCTGGCGCCGCCCCACGGGTTTCCGCTTGACGGGCTATCGTTTGTTTTTATGAAATACAGTCTGAGGTTTGTATTTTGACGATACATACCATAGACTGTATTTTTCGATTACAAACGATCGCCTGTCATTGCGCGGAGAGCCCATGGCATTCCCTGTCCAGACCTTGAGCCAGTTGCGCCCGATCCTCGTCGGCTTCCGGAAGTCGGCGGGGTTCACGCAGGCGCAGCTCGCTGCCCGCCTCGGCGTGACGCAACAGTCGTACGCGCAGCTCGAAGCCAATCCGTCCACGGTCAGTATCGAACGTCTTTTCAAGGTGCTGAACGTGCTCGGCGTTCGCCTGGCGCTCGAGCCGGGCACGCCGGACGACGCAGCGGCGCCAGCTGGCACCGCGCCGGCGCCCAAGCGCACGCCGGCCGCGCGCGGTCGCTCGTCCGGTTCGCCCGGTTCGTCCGAGCTGCCGGCTCGCCCGCCGGCCGCTGCGAAGGCCCCATCCGCCGCCACGCGGAAACGGCCCGCCGCCGCCACGCCCGGCAAGCCTCGGGGCACCACGCGGGAGGACTGGTGACGATGGCCCGCCGCCCCCGCCACGACCGCCTCGACCTGTGGATGAACGGCATCCCGGTCGGCTACTGGGAAGTCCGGCGCGGCGTCGAGCGCCTCGTCTACCTGCCGGCGTGGGTCGACGATCCGCAAGGCCGTCCGCTGTCGCTGTCGCTGCCGTTCACGCCGGGCAATCAGCCGCACCAGGGCGCGATCGTCGCCGACTACTTCGACAACCTGCTGCCGGACAGCCAGCCGATCCGCCGCCGCATCGCGCAGCGCTACCGGCTCGGGTCGACGGCGCCGTTCGAACTGCTCGCGTCGATCGGCCGCGATTGCGTCGGGGCGCTGCAGTTGTTGCCCCCGGACGAAGCACCGGTCGACCTCGAATCGATCGACGGCACCGCGCTCGACGATACGGCCGTGGCCGACGTGCTGCGCCACGCGACCGCCGCGCCGCTGCCCGGCCACGCGGAGCCGGACGGCGAGCTGCGCCTGTCGATCGCCGGCGCGCAGGAAAAAACCGCGTTATTGCGCGACGGCGATCGCTGGCTGCTGCCGGCGGGCAGCACGCCGACCACGCATATCTTCAAGCTGCCGCTGGGGCGCGTCGGGAACATGCAGGCCGACATGCGCACGTCGGTCGAGAACGAATGGCTGTGTTCGAAGATCGTCGCCGCGTACGGCCTGCCGGTCGCCGCGTGCGACATCGGCCGGTTCGACGACCAGAAGGCGCTGATCGTCGAGCGTTTCGACCGCCGTCCGTCCCGCGACGGCACCTGGATCCTGCGGCTGCCGCAGGAGGACATGTGCCAGGCGACCGGCACGCCGTCGGGCGCCAAATACGAATCCGACGGCGGCCCCGGCATCGCGACGATCATGGGCATCCTCGCGAATTCCGCCGAGGCCGCGCGGGACCGGACGAACTTCTTCGTCACGCAGCTCGTGTTCTGGGTGCTCGCGGCCATCGACGGCCACGCGAAGAATTTCAGCATCGCGCACCTGCCCGGCAACACGTATCGCAGCACGCCGCTGTACGACGTGCTGTCCGCGCATCCGATCATCGGCACGCGCCGCAACCAACTGCCGCCGCGGCGCGCCCGGCTCGCGATGGCCGTGTGCGGGAAGAATCGCCATTACGTGATCGGCGACATCCAGCCGCGTCACTGGATCGCGCAAGGCGCGCGTGTCGGTCTGACCGAAGACGTCGTACGCGCGGCCATGGCCGATGTGGCGGCACGCACCGAACCGGTAATCGCCGGCGTCGCGTCGCGCATTCCGGCGGATTTCCCGTCAGACGTGGCCGATGCGATCTTCGACGGGATGCGCCGCCAGGCGCGCAAGCTGGGCGCGGCCGACTAGGCGGTGCGGGCGCCCGGGCGGCGGGCGGCGGATCATCCACGTGGACGATGCGATCCGGCGTCGGCTCCGCACAATGGTCGCCATCCCCATTCCGACGCACGCCCGACATGGAACCTGCCGCCCTCGATACTGCATTCAGCCCGCTGCAGATCGGCCCGCTGACGCTGCGCAACCGCTTGATCAAATCCGCGACCAACGAAGGGATGACGCCGAACGGCGTGCCGTCGCGTGCGCTCGTCGGGTTTCATGAACGCATCGCCGCGGGCGGCGCCGCGCTGACGACGGTCGCGTACTGCGCGGTCAGCGACGACGGCCGCACGTTCGTCGACCAGGCGCGGCTCGATGCGCCCACGGTCCGGCAATTCCGCGCGCTGACCGACGCGGTGCATCGCCACGGCGCGGCGGCGTCCGCGCAGATCACCCACGGCGGCTGCTTCACGTTCCTGCCGTCGCTGTCGACGAAACGTCCGTTGAGTGCGTCGGGCGGGTTCAACAAGGTCGGCGTGATGAGCGGCCGCTTCCTGAAGCAGGCGATGACGCGCGATCAGATGACCGTCATCGCCGACGAATTCGCACGCGCGGCGCGCCACGCGCGCGACGCGGGCTTCGACGCGGTCGAGATCCATATGGGTCACGGTTATCTGCTGAGCCAGTTCCTGTCGCCGCTGTACAACCGCCGCCGCGACGCATACGGCGGCGATGCGGCGCGTCGCGCGACGTTCCCCGTCGAGGTGCTGCGCCGCGTGCTCGATGCGGTCGGCCGCGATCTCGCCGTGGTCTGCAAGATCGGCGTGACCGAAGGGGTGCGTGGCGGCGGAACGCCCGACGACGCATCCGAGATCGCACGGCGGCTCGAGGCCGAGGGCGCGCACTTGCTGGTGCTGAGCGGCGGGATGAACGTCGAGTCGGTGTGGCAGCTGTTCGGCAGCCCGCTGCCCGGCGAGGCGCGCGCGAACGCCGACAACGCGATCGTGCGCACCGCGATGGCGCTGCAGAAGCTCACCGAGCCGAAGATGGGCGCGTTTCGGGAGATGTATTTCCTCGAGCATTCGCGGCAGGTGCGAGCGGCCGTCCGGATGCCGCTCGCCTATCTCGGCGGCGTGCGCTCGCGCGAGAACGTCGCGCTGGCGATGCGCGAAGGATTCGACGCGGTGGCGCTCGCCCGCGCGCTCGTGTTCGAGCCGGGTTTCGTGAACGAACTGCGCGACGGCCGCATCGCGCAATCGGGCTGCACGTCATGCAATCGCTGCGTCGTGTCGATGTACACGCCGGGCGGTACCGCATGCGCGCTCAAGGCGCCGAACGATCCGGCGCCGAACCGTGTGCCGGCCGCGGGCGGGTGACGTTACGCGGTCGCTGATTTCTCAGTCGCACTCGCAGCCGTCGCCACTACCGCGACCACGCCCTCTGCCGCTCACCCGGCGTCGCGGGCGCGGGCCAGCGCTGCGAGGTTCCCTTCCCCGAATCCGTGGTGCCCCTGCCGCTGCACGATCTCGAAGAAGATCTCGCCGGGCCGGCGCTTGACGAAGGTCTGGAAGAACAGGCGCGGCACGCCGTCGCTGCCGATTTCGCCGTCGACCAGCACCGCGCGGCGGCGCAGCGCGTCGAGATCGACGCCGTGCCCCGGCAGCCGCGCATCGACTTCGTCGTAATAGCGCGCCGGCGGTTCGATGAATTCGACGCCGTTCGCGCGCAGCGCATCGACGCTCGCCAGGATGTCGTCGGTCGCCAGCGCAACGTGCTGGACGCCTTCGCCCGGATGGTCCGGCAAATACGCGTGCATCAGCTCGGTGCGGCGCGTGCCTTCCTCGTAGACCGGAATCCGCACCGCGCCGCACGGCGACACCATCACGCGCGACTCTTCCGACACATGCCAGTGCGCGTCGATTTCATGGATTTCGCGGAAGTGCAGCAGGTCGTGATAGAAGTCGAGCCACTCGCGCATGCGCCCCGCGCCGACCGTCTGCGTGAAATGGTCGACCTGCTGCAGGCCCGTGCCCGCGCAATCGAGATCGGTATGCGCGGTCGCGATGTCGATCGGCCGGAAATCGATGTCGAAGATCGAGATGTCGCCGACGCCGCCGCGCTGGCCGTCCCGCCCACGCCAGCGATCGACGAAATAAAGGTGCGAATCGCCGATCCCCTGGATCGCCGGAATCTTCAGCTCGCCGACCCCGATCCGCTCGCCCTCGAACGCCCACGCGCCGAGCTCGATCGCACGCTCGAACGCGCGCCGTGCGCTGGCCACCCGCAGCCCGATCGCGCACACGCCCATCCCGTATTCCTCTGCATAGCGCGCAGCGAACGAATCGGGCTCGGCGTTGATCAGGAACTGCATCTGCCCTTGCCGGTACAGCGTGACGTTCTTGCTGACATGGCGCGCGATCGCCTTGAATCCGAGCTGCTCGAAGCGTTGCGCGAGCGCGTCCGGCACCGGCGCCGCGAACTCGACGAATTCGAGTCCGGCCATCCCGAGCGGATTGGCGGCCGGATCGGCAACGGGCGGCGTATCGCTGGACAGGGGGTGGGAATTGCCGGGCATTACAGTCTCCGGGGGTATGCGGTCGATGGGGATGACGCCCGCGCGTGCGGCATCCCCGGCCGATGGGGTGGCCGGGTGTCCGCCCGATTCGGGCAAGGTTTTGATGGTCCCGATTTTAACCAGATCGTTCACGCCGGCACACCCTGGCCGAACGGGATACGAATGCCTCGCCTAGTGCAAACCCGGGATTCGTTCGATAATCGCACATAAAAGAGCGATAATCGCGCATTTTGTCCGATCGGCCAATTGCCGTCGCGCGGCGCGCGCCCTATTCTCCGTCCACCCATCGACTTCAATGCAGCATCGGACGCGGCGCCGCCACGATTCCACGATGCGCCATGCCAGGAGACTTCGCCATGACCCCAACCTTCGACACCCTCGACGCCGCCGCCGGCGCCCGCGCGCGCAGCCAGGCCCGCAAGGCCGCGATCGGCAGCTTCGTCGGTGCCGTCGTCGACTGGTACGACTTCCTGCTGTACGGGATCGTCGCCGCACTCGTCTTCAATTCCGAATTCTTTCCGAAGGTCAGCCCGACCATGGGCACGCTCGCGGCGTTCGCGACCTTCGGCGTCGGCTTCCTGTTCCGGCCGCTCGGCGGCGTCGTGTTCGGCCATTACGGCGACCGGCTCGGCCGCAAGCGGATGCTCGTGCTGACCGTGATGCTGATGGGGCTGTCGACCGTCGCGATCGGCCTGCTGCCGAGCTTCGCGACGATCGGCTGGTGGGCGCCCGTGCTGCTGGTGCTGATGCGTGCGATCCAGGGCTTCGCGGTCGGTGGCGAATGGGGCGGCGCGGCGCTGATGGCCGTCGAGAGCGCACCGAAGCAGAAAAAGGCGTTCTACAGCAGCGGCGTGCAGGTCGGCTACGGCGTCGGGCTCGTGCTGGCCACGGGGATCGTGTCGATCCTGAGCCATACGCTCGGAGAGGCCGCGTTCAAGTCGTGGGGCTGGCGCCTGCCGTTCGTGTTCAGCATCGTGCTGGTGCTGATCGGGCTGTGGGTCCGCAAGAGCATGGACGAGTCGCAGGAATTCGTCGAGAAGGTCGAGCACGGCAATCGCAAGCTGCGCCTGCCGGTGCTGGAGGCGCTGACGCGCCATCCGAAGGCGTTCCTGCTGATCGTCGCGCTGCGGCTCGCCGAACTGTTCACGATGTATATCGTCACCGCGTTCGCGCTCAGCTATTCGACGTCGAACCTCGGCATGTCGCGCGACCTGTTCCTGAACATCGGCCTGCTGGTCGGCGCGGTCAGCTGCGTGACGATCCCGTGTTTCGCGTGGCTGGCGGACCGCTTCGGCCTGCGCCGCATCTACCTGATCGGCGCGCTGATCGGCCTCGCGTCGGCGGTGCCGTTCTTCGTCGCGCTGGAATCGCGCTCGATCGCGTGGATCGTGGTCTTCTCGATCCTGCTGGCCAATGCCGCGCACGACATGATCGTGAGCGTCCAGCAGCCGCTCTTCACCGAGTTGTTCGGTGCGGAATACCGCTACAGCGGCGCGGGCGTCGGTTATCAGTTCGCGAGCGTCGTCGGCGGCGGGTTCACGCCGTTCATCGCGGTGGCGCTGGTCAGCCTGGCCGGCGGTTCATGGCACCTGGTCGCCGGCTATCTCGCGGTGGGTTGCCTGATCTCGCTGGTGGTCGCCGCGCGGATGCGGGCGGCGGAGTGAGGAGATGACCGGAGGGCCGGCCGCAATACGCGCCGGCCATTTTCACACCGGCTACTATCCCCGGCGAGCCGGACGGGCCCGGCCCTCGCCCAACGTCAAACACGGTCAATCCCGCGCGCAGAAGCCCTTTTTGCCCTCTGAACATTCCACGTCACCCGCCGACCAATGGCATCATATGGGCCTACGTCAGTCACAGATACGCCCCCATATCATGTCGAATCTCATCGTCCACGGCGGCACTCCGCTGCGCGGGGACATCAAGCCGTCCGCGAACAAGAACGCCGTCCTGCCGATCCTGTGCGCCACCCTGTTGACCGATCAGCCGCTGCGCCTCGTCGGCGTGCCGGACATCACCGACGTGCGCAAGATCCTCGACATCTTCCGCACGCTCGGCAGCGACGTGTCGGTCGACTTCACGACCGGCATTCTCGAACTCCACCATCGCAACACGACGTTCGACCCGGCCGTTCACCGCCTGCCCGAGGCGATGCGTTCGTCGATCATGCTGATTCCGCCGCTGCTCGCGCGCTTCGGCGTCGCGCGCCTCGAGAACGACGTGAAGGGCTGCACGCTCGGCGTGCGCGAAATCGATCCGCACGTCGAAGTGTTCGAGCGCTTCGGCGCGCACATCGAGCGCACGCCCGATTCGCTGATCGTCCGTGCCGACGGCCCGCTGACGGCCAACGATCACTGGCTCGACTACGCATCGGTGACGACCACCGAAAACTTCGCGCTGTGCGCGACGGCCGCCGGCGGCACCTCCACGCTGATGAATGCGGCGTCCGAGCCCCACGTGCAGGAGTTCTGCCAGTTCCTCGCGATGATCGGCGTCGCGATCGAAGGCATCGGCACGTCGCGCCTGTGCGTGACGGGCGGCGGCAAGCTCGGCGGCGGCGAATTCCGCTTTGCCGAGGATTTCCACGAAATCGCGACGTTCCTCGCGCTGGGCGCGATCACCGGCGGCGACATCACGGTGCGCAACTCGTCGCCGGAGCATTTCCCGCTGATCGACCGCACGTTCGCGAAGTTCGGCGTGACCGTCACGCACCGCGACGGCTGGTCCCGTGCGGAACGCGACGGCCCGCTGCGCGTGCGCCGGCCGTTCACGCAGAACATCCTGACCAAGGTCGAAGCCGCGCCGTGGCCGTACCTGCCGGTCGACCTGCTGCCGATCTTCATCGCGCTCGGCGTGCGTGCGGAAGGCAGCGCGATGTTCTGGAACAAGGTCTACGACGGCGCGCTCGGCTGGTCCGGCGAACTGTCGAAATTCGGCGCGCACGTGCTGCTGTCCGATCCGCACCGGCTGATCACGTTCGGCGGCCTGCAACTGACGCCGGCGCGCGTCGAGAGCCCGTACATCATCCGTGTCGCGATCGCGCTGCTGATGGTGGCCGCGAGCATCGAAGGCCGCTCGGAAATCATGAACGCGCTGCCGATCCGCCGCGCGCACCCGCATTTCGTCGAAAACCTGCGTTCGGTCGGTGCGAACGTCGAGTGGACGAGCAGCGAGTAATGGCAATCGGGATGCGGCGGGCGTAACAGGCGCGCCGCATCCGCCGCTTTTTGCATTCGACCGGCGGCGCCGACGCGCCGCTGCCCCCTCTTCAGCCATCGGCCGCCGTCGGGTGCGTATCGGCCACGCCCCCGCCTCACTTCCCGTCCCGGCATCGACGTCGTTCGCGTCGACGTGGCAGCATCGATCACACCATTACGGTCACGGCCCCTCGGCCGGGATTGCTCGAGCGCATGAGCTGGATGTCGCCGGCGCCAATGCATTGCATCGCTCGCCGAACGCCAGATTCAGACCTGTCCGATTGCCCAAACACCTGTCGAAGCCATAGGCTGCGTTCCTTCCCAAGCGAATAGCCGCACACACGGCAACTCGCACTTCAACCGGAATGCAAGCGACATGGAACCTCGATTCACACTGATGCAGATGCGCGAAGTCTGGATCGATGCGTATCGCCACGCCGACGTCGAGCAACTCGATTTCGTGGCAAGCCCGCACTTCTTTATCCAGCACGAAAATCGCTTTCGTCCGAAAGCGCAGTTTCTCGCTCGAATGCGCGCCCTGTCGGCCGAACGGGCGACGGTCACACGTCGTGTTGCATACCGGGATGACGCGATACAGATCGCCGAGCACGCGCAATGGGCGACGATATCCGGAACTGGATTCGTCTGGCACGACGGAACGATGGATTCTCGCTTCGATTTTCTGGAGCTGTGGTGCGTGAGCGACACCCGATGGCGGATTGCCGCGCTTTGTCACGAACACACGTGAGCCCGAGAACCTCGCGCTGCCTGACCGCCCGTCGCGACCAGAACGCCGGACGAGCGCGTGCCCGAAACCGCCGGCGCTCAGACAAACGGATTCCGCAATACTGGATCACCCTCCACCCGCAAGCCGTCATGCATATCTTCGGTGTACAGGTACTCGCAGCCCTCGATCGAGGCCGTTGCCACGATGCACGGGCTGCAAGGCCGAACGGATAGCGCCGGCTGGCCGCATGTCGCATTGTCCGCCGCGCCGCGCGATAATCGCCCACTCCCGCACGAACACCGCGCACGACGCGCCCCCGACCATGAAAAAGCCCGACCTCGACCGACGCGACTGGATTGCCGGCCTCGAAAAGGGCCTGATGATCCTCGAGGCATTCGACAGCCAGCACGCGCGGATGACGCCGACCCAGGCCGCCGCCCGCACCGGCCTCACGCGCACGGCCGCGCGGCGCTACCTGCTGACGCTCGAATCGCTCGGCTACGTGTACACCGACGGCAAGCTGTACGGCCTCACGCCTCGCGTGCTGCGGGTCGGCTGGTCGTACTTCGATTCGGCGCGCCTGCCGCGCACGGTCCAGCCCTATCTGCAGCAACTGAGCGCGTCGCTGAACGAATCGGCGTACGTGAGCGTGCTCGACGGCTGGGAACTCGTGTTCATCGCCCGCAACGGCGTGTCGCGCGTGATGACGACCGGCTTCGTGCTCGGCGCGCGCGTGCCCGCCCCGCTGACGTCGCCGGGCGTCGTGCTGCTCGCGCATCAACCGGATCGCGAGGCCGTCCGCACGTGGCTCGACGACACCGAACTCGCGCCGTTCACGCCGCACACGATCACCAACAAGGCACGCCTGCTCGAACAGGTCGACCACGCGCGCGACGCGGGCTTCGCGGTGATCGAGCAGCAATTGCAGGTCGGCGTGCGCGGCATCGCGGTGCCGCTGAAGAACCGTCACGGCGAAGTCGTCGCCGCGCTGAGCACGAACATGCCGATCGGCGCGGAGACGACCGACGCGGCCGTGCGGCGCGTGCTGCCGCATCTGCAGGAAACCGCGCTCGCGATGCTCAACGTGCTTTAGGGATTCACGCGAGCCGCGCGCACGACATCCCGCGCACGACATCCGTCACGCCCGTCACCCGATCCGCCACCACCGCGGCAACAGATCGCGCACCTCCCGCCGCCGGTAACGATCGTCGATCAGATGCACGACGCCCTCGTCGTGTTCGGTGCGGATCACGCGCCCGGCCGCCTGCACGACCTTCTGCAGGCCCGGGTACAGATACATGTAGTCGTACCCGTTGCCGAAGCGCGCCTCCATCGCGCGCCGCATCTGTTCGTTGACATCGTTGACCTGCGGCAGCCCGAGCGTCGCGATGAACGCGCCGATCAGCCGCTCGCCGACGAGATCCACGCCTTCCGAGAACGCACCGCCCAGCACCGCGAAGCCGACTCCGCGCCCGCCCGCGTCGAAGCGCGCGAGAAACGCGTCGCGCTCGCTTTCGGCCATGCCGGGCGCCTGGGCCCACACGGGCACGTCCGGATGACGCGTCTGCATCAGCGCGACGACGCGCCCGAGATAGTCGAAGCTGCTGAGGAAACCGAGGTAGTTGCCGGGCCGTGTCGCATACTGCGCGGCGATCAGGTCCACGATCGGTTCGAGCGAACGGTCGCGGTCGCGCCAGCGCGTCGATACGTGGCTCGCGACGCGCACGATCAGTTGCTCGGCGCGGAACGGCCCGTCGACGTCGAGCCAGCCGGTGTCGGCCGGCAACCCGAGCGTGTCGCGATAGAAATGAAACGGGCTCAACGTGCCGGAAAACAGCACGGTCGCGCGCGCGGCGTCGTAACGCGGCGCGAGAAAGCCGGCCGGAATCACGTTGCGCACGCACAGCGTCGACTGGATGCGGCGCCGGCGCCCGGCCGGTGCGACGCCGTCGAGCCCGGCCTGGCGCGGCAGCGGCTCGCCGTGCAGCGTCGCGTCGAAGATCGACGCGCCGTCGAACGCATCGGCGAGCACGCCGAACTGGATCGCCTCGAAATGAAAGCGCAGCAGCGCGTCGCCGTTCGCGCGCGGCGCATCGGTCAGGTGTTCGCCGATCGCCGCGACGAGGTTCTGCACGGCCGACACGATCGGCCCCGGAATCTCGGGGTATGCCGCATAGCGCGCGGCCTGTGCGCGATTGAGCGTGCCCCACGCGCGCGCGAGCCGGTCGAACGCCTTGCGCAGTGCCGCGGGCGCCGCCTCGCGCGCGGCCGCGAATGCGAACGGGTCGAGCGATGCGCTATACATCTTGCGGGCTCGATCGAGCAGGTTGTGCGCCTCGTCGACGAGCACGCCGACGCGCCACTGGTTCTGCTGCGCGAGCGTATGCAGCATCGCGCTGCCGTCGTAGTAGTAGTTGTAGTCGCCGATCACCATGTCCGACCAGCGCGCCAGCTCCTGCGCGAGATAGTACGGACAGACGTCGTGCGCGAGCGCCGCCTCGCGCACGGTATCGCGATCGAGCAGCCCCGCGCCGATCGCCGCGTCGCGCGCCGCCGGCAGGCGGTCGTAGAAGCCTTGCGCAAGCGGGCACGATTCACCGTGACACGCGCGGTCGGGATGCTCGCACGCCTTGTCGCGCGCGACGAACTCCAGCACGCGCAGCGGCAGCGCCGGCGTGCCGGCGCCGAGCGTGGTCGCCGCTTCCAGCGCGAGCGCGCGACCGGGCGTCTTCGCGGTCAGGAAGAACACGTGATCGAGCTCGCCCTCGCCGCACGCCTTCAGCAGCGGAAACACCGTGCCGAGCGTCTTGCCGATGCCGGTCGGCGCCTGCGCCATCAGGCAGCGCTCGTCGCGCGCCGCGCGATAGACGGACACGGCCAGCTCGCGCTGGCCGCTGCGGAATCGGCCGTGCGGAAACGTCAGCGCGCGCAGCGCCGCATCGCGGGCCGAGCGGTGCGCGGTCTCGCGCTCGGCCCAGCCGACGAAGCACGCGCACTGCTCGGCGAAGAACGCGGCGAGCGCGCTTGCGCCGAGCGTCTCGGTCAGCACGGTCTCGCGCTCCGACACGATGTCGAAATACACGAGCGCGACGTCGATTTCCGCGAGTCCGCGTGCGTCGCACATCAGGTGCGCATAGACCTTCGCCTGCGCCCAGTGCAGCGCGCGATGATTGGCCGGCATCGCGTCGAGGCTGCCGCGGTAGGTCTTGATCTCCTCGAGCCGGTTCGCGACCGGGTCGTAGCCGTCCGCGCGCCCGCGCACGGTGAGCGTGCCCCACGTGCCGGTCAACGCGATCTCGGTTTCGTAGCGCGCGCCGCGCTTCGACGTGACGGCGCCATGACCGGCAATGCCTTCGAGCGCGGTCGGCGCGGGCGTGAAGCGCAGGTCGAGATCGCCGCGCCGCGCGGTGAATTCGCACATCGCCCGCACCGCGACGACGTAGCTCATGCGGACAATCCCGCCGCTTCGGCCTGCTCGACACCGGCTCCGGCCCATTCGACATCGACGACACGCACCGGCATGCCGTGCGCGAGGCAGTACGCGAGCCAGCGCGTCTGGTTGTCCTGCAGCCGGTCGCCGGGGCCCTTCACCTCGATCAATTCATAGCGCCGCTCGCCGGGCCAGAAACGGACGAGATCGGGCAGCCCCGAGCGGTTGCCGCGGATATCCGCGAGCAGGCGCGTGAACCACAGCCGCAGGTGCTCGGGCGGCAGGCAGGCCAGCGCCTCGTCGAGCAGTTCGCCGGTCAGCACGCCCCAGAACACGAACGGCGATTGCAGCCCCGTCTTCGTCGCGAAGTGCCGGCGGATCGTGTCGCGGTACGCGCTCGAGTCGAGTTGCGCGAAACAGGCGGCGAACGCGTCCGTGCGGCGCACGGCGAAATCGGGCGCGTGCAGGTCGGCCGGGCCGCGCTGGAACGGGTGAAAGAACGCGCCGGGCACGGCCGCGAACACGGGCTCCCAGCACAGCAGGCCGAACAGCGAATTGATCAGCGTGTTCTCGACGTAGTGAACCGGCGCATCGGGCTGCGCAAGATGGTCGCGCACCGCGTATTCGACGCTGACGAACGCTTCAGGGCGCATCAGCACGAGCGTCTCGCGCGGCACGTCGGGCGTGCTGCCCGCGCGTTCGACCCGCTGCCCGAGACGGCGCTGCAGGCGCGGCAGCATCCGCTCGACGCGCTGGCGCTCCTCGTCGCTTTCGAAGCCGCCGCGCGCATCGAGCGCCAGCGCGAGCGCATCGGTGTCGCGGCCGCAGCGTTCGAGCACGCGAATGCGCCGGTGCCGGCTGCCCGGCCACGCGCTGCGCGCATACGCGTCGAGCGCGGCAGCCCAGTCGGCGCGGCGCTCGCAGGTCTGCCCGAGCGTGAACAGCAGCTTCGCGCGGCGCGTCGCGAGCCACGGCTGCGCGCAGCCGACCGCGTCGATCGCCTGCAGCAGATCGTCGAACGGCTGGTCGTCGGGCCATGCGTCGAGTGCTTCTCGGCAGGTCTGCAGCGCGAGATACGCGTCGACGTCGTCGCGCTGCTGGAACGCGCGCGACGACGGCGCGAACGGCACGCTTTCGTACTGGAACACGCCGAGATCGGCGAGCACGAATTCGCTCCAGTCCTGATGAAGATTGCCGAAGAACATCAGCCGCAGGCGGTCGCACAGCGCGCCGACCGTCACGCGCAGCACGCAATCGTCGGCCTGCGCGCACCATGCGTCGAGCGGTTGCGCCACGTCGTGCGCGGGCCGCAGCCGCTCGAGCCACTCGGGCTTGCGCTCGCCCGCGTGCGCCGCGAGCGACGGGAACATCTTCAGCAGGTCGGCCTTGGTCGACAGCAGGAACAACTCGTCGAGCGTGAGCGCGGGTGCCGGATCGACCCAGCCGAGCTCGACGAGCGGCGCGGCCGCGTCGAGCGTGCTGCCGATTTCGTCGTACGCGAGCTTGCTCGCGCGGAAGTCGGTGCCGCTGCGCATCAGCATCCGCACGAGCAACGCACGCGACGCTTTCGGCAGTTGCGCGAAATGCGCGAGAAACGCATGTTCGCTCGCATCGAGCAGGTCGTCGTAGCGCTCGCCGAGCCAGGCCAGCGCGCGTTCGAAATTGGTCAGGTAGTAAAACGCCGGGGGCGTCGGCGATGCAGGCGTCACGGGGATCGATCACTGTACGTTTGTACAGGTCGGAATCATATCAAATGTGACGAAAAATGCCGCATGCCGCGCACCGCCATGCGGCTGCCCCGCCGGCGCCGACCCGGTCAGAACTGGTAATTCACCGACATGTCGAACACGCCGTTCGTCGACTGCTGCGTGATCGGGCTGCGCCGTGCGCGGCCGACGAGTTGTTCGATCGCGCCGTCCATCGTCACGAACCAGTGCTTGTTGACGAACCACACCATCGTCACGCCCGCGCCGAACGACTTCATCCCCGCGCCCGACGAATAGGCCGGCAGCCCCGAGCGCGCGGACGCCCCCGCGGGCACGCCGAACCAGCTGTTCATGTAGCGCGAATCGGCGAACGACACGGTCGGCCCGGCGAACCAGAAGAAGTGTTCGTTGCTGCCCGGCATCGGCATGTACGCGGAGAAATCGCCGACCCAGCCGTTCGAGCCGCCGATGCTGCGCCGCACATCCGCGCGCAGCACGAGCGGAAAATCCTTCGAGATCACGTAGTCGGCCGCGAGCTTCATCACCGGCGCCGCGTTGATGTTGTCGAGCCCGTTCAGGTGGTCGAGGTCGTCGGCCGAGCGGCGCCCGAGGTCATAGCCGACCGACAGGCTCACGCGCCAGTTGGGCCCGCGCAACACGTTCGCGCCGAGCCCGTCGCCCGTCGACAGGAAGAACAGGTCGCGATAGCGCACGTCGAGATTCGGGCCGCCCATCACGCGATAGCGATCGGAACCCGCGTAGCGCGGCTGCAGCGTCATCGCCGCGCCGACGCTGACCTGCCACGTGGGGACGGTCGGGCTGAACAGTTTCTGCAGCGGGACGCCCGCCGAGTATTGCCATTCGCCGAGCGGCGACGGCGTCTGGGCCGACGCGTCGCGGGCACCGGCCGCCGCGAGCGCGGCGAAGGCCGACAGGCCGGACACGAACCGGCGGGTGCCGGGCGACAACAACGGGCGGGCAACTGTCATCAAGGCGGTCTCCGTCGGTTGCACGAAACGAACCTGAGGGAAAGCGCGTCGCAGCCTGGCCGGCTGCAACGGCGAGCAGCCGACGGCGCGAACGTAGCGTGCGCTGAATTGTGAACATCCTACGCTGGCGCGCGCGAAGCCGCAAAGCGCCCGTTGAACGCGGGCACTTTGCCGTATTCCGGCATGAACCGGCGCAGGGTTGCGGAATCAGAAACGCTCGACGTGATAGTCGCCGGCGAGCGCGGCCGGGCTGCGCTTCGCCATCATGCGCGAGAAGCCGTCCGCGAGACGCCCGAGCGCGAGCTGCTTCTGGCTCGCGTCCCAGTGCGTGTAGGTGTCGTAGGCGGTGTCGTCGAACGACACGGTGACGGCGACCGGGCGCCCGCTCGCGCGAAAGCCGATATGCAGCACGCCGCCCGGCAACTCCTCGATGTGGTAACGCAATGAACGCGACTCGAAATAGCGGCCCAGCACCTGGGCGATCGCGCGCTTGTCGGGCGATTGCACGTGAATGTCCATGATGGTCCTCCTTTTGATCATCGCGCGGCCGGCCGCGGTTCGCTGCCCTCGCCCGGCATCCGCATCGGCGGCGGCTGCGACGGCGGATCGCCTTGCGGCAGGCCCGGGAGCACGGGCGGATCGAACGGATCGTCGTGCTCGGGCAGCGCCGGATCGGGATCGAAGTCGGGCGTCGGCTCCGGACGGTGCAGCATGGATCGTGTACTCATGTCGCTCCTGCGCGGCGGCTCGCGCGTGTCGATGGGTGCGGCGAGCGCGCGCAAGCGGCGTGCCTGCCCGGTGGGCAGCCGCGCACCGGTCATGCATCGTAGGCCGCCATCACCAGCCACAGCGTGCGCCCTTCGGCGGCGAGGCGCGCCGCGAGTGCGAATCGATCGGACGGCGCGCATCGCGCGGCGAGCGCCCGCCGTGCGCTTTCCGGCCCCGCGTAGACGGTAGGGTTCAGCTCGCGAACCTCGTCCTTCCCGTCGAACATGCGCCGCTCGGGCCGGTGGATCTGCGATTCGCGCTTCCATGTGTCGAAACGCTCGCGCACTTGACTGAAATCGCCGCCGCACACGTTCGCGTCGTAACGTATTCTTTCCCTGGGTTCATTCATCACGATGTCCTCTCGTCCACGCCGGCGGCGGGCCGGCCACGTCTCAGCCCGCTCGGCCGGTTCGACGGCTGCAAGCGTCATGCCGCCCGCGCTGCGCGGGTACGGTGCTTGCACCCCTCGTACCCATAAGGAGGTTCGATCATGACCGCATCCGCCCCCGGTAGCCGAGACGCCGTGTCACCGGCTGCCAGCCCGCTCTCCCTAGCCACGTCGCGCAAGCCGTCCGACGACAAGACGGAAGAGCGCATCGACGAAGGGCTCGAGGAGACGTTCCCGGCCAGCGATCCGCCCGCCGTCGGCGGTGCGACCCGCATCGACCCCGCCAGGCCGTCCGGCGAACGCGAACGTCGCGCGCCCGACGCCCCGCCACCGCCCCGCGATCACGGCTGACGGCGGCACCCCGGCCCGCGATGCGCGGCAGCGTAGCGTCGCCCGGCCGGCCCAACCGGAGTGAAGTGATGAAACGCATCGAACGTGCATGGCACGAAGTCAGCGGCGCCGCAGGCGTCGCGGCGCTCGCCGCGATCGAGAGTGCGCTGGTCCTCGCAATCGTCGTGATGACGGGCGTCGGCCACTGAGCGTCGCTCGCGGCCCGGCCGCGGCTGGCGCCGTGGAAGATGTACAAGCCGGCTGGCAAATTTCTCCGTGGCCCGGCCGCGCAGGCCCGGCCTGTGCCGATTGAACGCGGCACGCGTTCTGCTTCCATGTCGTCTCGTTCACGAAGGAGGCGTTCATGTATCGCGTCAATGAAATCATGTCGCGCGACGTGGTCTGCGTCGCGCCGACCGACACGATTCGCCATGCGGCCGAATTGATGCAGCGCTTCGACATCGGCGTGCTGCCGGTCTGCGACGACACCGGGCTCGTCGCGATCGTGACGGACCGCGACCTCGCAGTGCGAGCGCTGTCGCACGGGCATTCGTCCGATACCCCGGTGAAGGTGGTCGCATCCGCGCCGGTGCAGTGGTGCGTGGAAGATGACGGCGTCGGCGACGTCCAGCAGCGGATGGCCGACGTGCAGTTGCACCGGATGCCGGTGCTCGACGCCAATCACCAGATCGTCGGCATCGTGTCGCTGGGCGACATCGCGACACGCGCGGGCGGCCCGGCGCGCGACGAGCTGGCGAACACGCTCGAGGACGTGTCCCTGCCGCGCCGCCGCTGACCGCGGCACCTCACCCGGCCCGCGCGCCGTGTGCGCCGCGCCGCTTCGACCAGGAGAACAGCGATGACAACGGACAGACCGTCGCGCACGCAGGCGCGCATCGTCGGCGACCGCGGCCGTTCGGCCGGCGGGCCGGGGCCGGACGTGATGGCCGCCAGCACGCTGGAAGACGATCGCGTGCTGACGCTGGACGGCGACGACATCGGCAAGATCACGAACATCATGCTCGATATCCGCTCGGGCCGGATCGCGTATGCGGTCGTGTCGTCGGGCGGGTTGCTCGGGATCGGCGACAAGCTGCTCGCGGTGCCGTGGAACGTGCTGACGCTCGACGCCGGGCGCCGCTGCTTCGTGCTGCCCGTTTCGACCGAGCGCGTGCGCGACGCGCCCGGCTTCGAGAAAGACCGCTGGCCGACGATGGCCGATCCCGCCTGGGCCGAGGGGCTGCACGCGTACTACGGCGCATCGCCGTACTGGCTGATCGAGGAAGGCGAAACGGTACTCGATGCGCCGCCCTTCGAGGCGTCGCCGGAGGGCCCGGAAAGCGACACGCGGCCGCACTGACGGACGCGCCGGGGCGCGCGGATCGCCGTGCGGATCAGTGCGCGGCCGCGATCGCACGCTCGAGTGCGCGCGCGGCGCTCAGGTGCGCCTTCAGCGTCGGCAGCGCATTGACCGCGAACGCGCGAAGCTGCGGGTCGTGGCCGTCGCGCGCCTCGGCTGAGTAGAGCCGGATCGCCGCGTCGTGCGCGTTCGTTCCCGCCAGCTCGATGTACCCCTTTTCGAACGCATGGCCACTCTTGCTTCGCAGCGCATTCACCGCCGGATCGACCAGCATCCGCGTCTGCACGGGCAAGCCCTTTTGCGTGCCGAGCCGGCGCAATTCCGCGGTCATGCGAACGTGATCGTCGATCATCCGGCGCGCGAAGGTCTTCACGCGCGGATTCGACGACCGGTCGAGCGCGAGCTTGCTCGCCTGCAGCTCCGTCTTGCCGACGATGCCCGCCTTGTCGATGAATTCGGCGTCGATGCCGCTCGGCCGCCGCGTCATGTCCGCCTCGTCGGCGGTCGCGCCGGGACTGACGACGCCCGGCGCGACCTGAACGGACGATGCCGGCGGCGCCTGCGCATGCGCCGGCGCGAACGCCGGCACGCGCAACACCGCGAGCGCACCCGATCCCACCAGGCACACGATGGCGGCAACCGCGGCGGATCGGCGGAGATTCCTGTCGCTCGTTTTCATCCGGACCTCCGTATCGGTCGACGGATCGGCCCTGCCGAACGCGGCAACCGGCCCGTCATGCGGGACGATGCGCGGACGCGGGAAATCGGTCCACGCGCCTTTGCTCCATGCCCCCTCGACATACTCGATCGACAATGCGGCGGTTACCCGCAGCGTGCGCTCCGCGAACGTCGTGTCATACGTGACTTCCCGCGGATCCGCAGCCTGTCGCACACACCGCGCGAACCGTCGATGTTGGGCACGACCCGAATCGCCGTCGCGCGTCGCCGCTCGTCGGGTACGCCGCCCGTCGACTCGGCCTGCCGCCGGGAGCCGATGCGCCGGGCAAGGTTCGATCCCTTCATCGTGCCGCCTGGCGCGGGATGCGGAGGCCCCGCGCGTCAGCGATGCCGCTCGGCGCTCGACACGTCGACGATGACGCTGGCCAGCGTCGGCATGTCGACCGGCTTGCACAGATACGCGTCGAAGCCGGCGGCCATCACGCGGTTCCGGTCCGCCGCACCCGCATGCGCGGTCACCGCGACGACGGGCAGGCGCCCGCTGCCGTTCGGCAAATGGCGGATGTGGTCGAGCAGCCAGAAGCCGTCGCCGTCCGGCATCGCGAGATCCGACAGCACGACGCTCGGGTGCTGCCGCGCGACCACGTCGAGCGCGTCGCGCCCCGATTGCGCGGTCGACACCTGCGCACCGAGCGTTTCGAGCGCCGCCGCGAGGCTCGCGCGCGACGTCACATCGTCATCGACCACCAGCACGCGCCGGCCGTCGAGCGCGACCGCCGTCGACGCACCGCTCGGCCGTAACGGCTGGCCGTTCGGCATGTCGGCGCCCCAGTCCACCGGCAGCATCACGGTCACGGTCGTGCCGCACCCGGCGCCATCGCTCGCAGCCGTCACCTCGCCGCCGTGGAGCCGTGCGATGTTGCGCACGATCGACAGGCCGAGTCCGAGCCCACGCTTGGGCGAGGCCGACGCGCCTTCCGGCCGGTTGAACGTATCGAACAGATGCGGCAGGCGTTCCGCCGAAATGCCTTGGCCGGTATCGGCGACCGACAGCCGCACGCGCGCGCCGGCCCGGGTCAGGGACACCTTGATGCTGCCGCCCGGCGGCGTGAACTTGATCGCGTTCGACAGCAGGTTCGACAGCATCTGGCGCACCCGCTCGCCGTCCGCGGAGATCACGCAGTTGGACATCTCGCACGCGATCGACAGTTCGAGACCGTTCGCCTCCGCCGTCGCGCCGAGTTCGCGCACCGCCTCCCGCACGACGCGCACGAGATCGACGGGCGCGCGCTCGAGCCGCATCCGCCCCGTTGCGAGCGACGAGGCGTCGAGCAGGTCGCCGACCATCCGCGACAGCGAGCGTGCACTGCGGTCGATCGCATCGATCGCCTGGTGAGCGAAGCTCTGGCCGTCGGCGCTGCGCATCACCTCGACCCAGCCGTAGATCACGTTCAGCGGCGTGCGCAGTTCATGCGATACGGTGGCGAGCAGTTCATCCTTCAGCCGGTTCGACTCGTCGGCCTGCACGCGCGCGTCGCGCGCACCGCGTAACGAACGCAGGTTGCGCCGCTCGCTTCGGCGGCGTTCGCGCGCTTCGCGCAGCGTCATCGACATGCCGGTGCAGTTGCCTTGCGCGTCGACGATCGGCGCCGCCACGAAGGTCGCGCGAAAGCGGCCGCCGTCGTGGCGCAGGCACAGAATGTCGAGCGGGCCTGCAGGCGGGCGCGCGTTCGCGAACGTCGTGGGAACCGGATGCAACCGCAGCCAGCGCGGCGCGATCAGCGTCGTGACGTCGTGGCCGATCACCGCCGCGGCATCGATGCCGAACAGGCGCCGCGCGGCCGGGTTCCAGCTCGTGATCCGCCGGACCGCATCGACGCCGACGATCGCGTCGGGCGACGCATCGACCACGCGGCGCAGCAGGATGTCGTCGAGCGAGCGCGCCGCGGGTGCCGGTTCGCGACGCGGCATGCGTGCGTCGTTTTCCTCCGCATCCTCGGCGCCGTGCAGCCGATCGTTTGCGAGCAGCGGCTTGACGACCATCACGAGCACGCATTCGACGAAACCGATCGCGACGAAGGCGCCGGCCTGCGCGAGCAGCGCGGGCAGCGTCACCTCGCGCCAGCCCAACGCGCCGATCACGACCGCGCTCGCGGCGATCGCGGCCAGGCCGCCGCCGAACGACGTCAGCCAGGCCGCAGCCGCAACACCGGCGTAGAAAGGCAGCTGTGCAAACGGTGCATGTACGCCGACGACGTGCATCGCCCACGCCTGCAGCGCGGACGCCACCCCGACGGCCAGCACGACCCATGCGCCCTGCCGGAACAGTTCACGGGTAAGGATCCTCATCGTGTCCCTGCATCGCCCCGGCGACCGTCGCTCGACGGCTCCCGCCTCGGCGGCCGGCATGTGCCGTCGAGCGTTCGGGGGCGAGCCCAAGGGCCGGCGCAACGCGCGTACCCGCGGCACGGCCGCGCGGCGGCTTCGCGGCGCGGCGCGCTGCGCGTGCCGCCGCGCCGCGTCGCTCGGCCGCCCTGCCGCATTTGCGCGGAACGCGGGCGCTGCCGACTTGCGATTTTTCATCGGTCGGCTGCAAAAAAGCATCGACACGCGGTGTCGGCTGCCGCCTGTCGGCATCGTGCCCCCGTGATCGCGTATTTCTTCGATCCCCGCACCGGACATTGTAAATTTCTAAATCGCGGCACCTTCCGTGCGGTTTCGCTGTCGATGATAGATATTGCAATGAAGGGAACGTGCGGTGCCGATTTTCAAAACGGGCCGCCGACGCTTATGGCTGAATCCGCAAACCGTCCGAAGCAAGGCGCCGACGCGCGCCGGCTGTCCGGCCGCTCCGCGGCGATGCGCACGCTGCTCGGCCGTATCGAGAAAATCGCTCCGACCCGCGCGAGCGTGATGATTGCCGGCGAAAGCGGGGTCGGCAAGGATATCGTCGCGCGCCGGCTGCACGACCTCAGCGGGCGACGCGACGGGCCGTTCGTGCCCGTCAACTGCGGCGCGATTCCGGCGGACATCGCCGAAGCGCAATTGTTCGGTCACGAAAAAGGCAGCTTCACCGGCGCGATCGCGCAACGGGAGGGGTTTTTCGAAGCCGCGTGCGGCGGCACGCTGCTGCTCGACGAGATCGCGGAGATGCCCGCGGCGCTGCAGGTGAAGCTGCTGCGGGCGCTCGAATCGAACACGATCATTCGGGTCGGCGGCACCGATTCGATTCCGCTCGACGTGCGCATCCTGTCGGCGACCCGCCACAATCCGGCCGATGCCGTGCGCGACGGCCGGCTGCGCGAGGACCTGTTCTACCGTCTCGCCGCGTTCGCGCTGTATGTGCCGCCGCTGCGCCAGCGCAGCGGCGACGTCGAGGCGATCGCGCATGAGTTCGTCGATGCGCTCAACGCGCGGCACCGCTCGCACAAGCGGCTGACCGACGCGGCGATCGCCGCGCTGCGCGCCTATTCGTGGCCGGGCAACGTGCGCGAGCTGCACAACACGATCGAGCGCGCGTACATCCTCGCGGACGACGGCATCGACGTCGCGTTGCCGAGGCCGGCAGCGCCGCCCGCCCACACGTCGGACGACGCGATGGCGCTGCCACTCGGCGCGACGCTGCACCATGCGCAGCAACGTTTCATCGCGGCGACGCTTCAGCACTTCGACGGCAACAAGCCGCAAGCCGCGAAAGCGCTCGGCATCAGCCTGAAGACGCTCTACAACCGGCTCGCGCTGATGCGCGACGACGGCCGCGCCTGAGCGCCGCCGCGCGCCGCGGCGCGCCCTGCGTCAACCGGCGCAGGTCATGCGACCTTGAACTGCCCGACCGTCGTCGCGAGCGCGTTCGCCTGCGTCTGCAGCGCGGTCGCGGCCGCGGTCGACTGTTCGACGAGCGCCGCGTTCTGCTGCACCATTTCGTCGAGCTGGGTGACCGCGCGGTTCACTTCCTGGATGCCGCGCGTCTGCTCGTTCGCCGCGTGCGTGATCTCGGAGATGATCGTCGTCACGTTGGCGACGTTCGACACGATCTCGCGCATCGTCTCGCCGGCCTGGCGCACCTGCCCCGACCCGGCCGACACGCTCGCCACCGTCGATTCGACCAGCACCTTCACCTCGCGCGCGGCCTGCGCGCTGCGTTGCGCGAGACTGCGCACTTCCTGCGCGACGACCGCGAAACCGCGGCCCTGCTCGCCGGCACGCGCCGCTTCGACGGCCGCGTTCAGCGCGAGGATGTTGGTCTGGAACGCGATCCCGTCGATCACGCCGATGATGTCGCCGATCCGGCCCGACGCTTCCTCGATCTTCTCCATCGTCGACACGACGTCCGATACGACCACGCCGCCGTGCGACGCGATCCGCGACGCCGCGGCCGCGCGTTCATCGGCCTGGCCGGCAGCGGCCGCCGACTGGCCGACCGTCGCGGTGATTTCTTCCATCGACGCGGCCGTTTCCTCGAGGCTCGCCGCCGCCGATTCGGTGCGCGACGACAGGTCCTGGTTGCCCGCGGCGATTTCGTTCGCGGCCGTGCGCACCGATTCGCTCGCGTCGCGGATCTGTCGCATCACGTCGTTCAGCTTGTCGACGAAGCTGTTGAACGAGCGCGCGATATCGGCCACCTCGTCGCGGCCGTCGGCCGGCAGGCGCTGCGTCAGGTCGCCCGTGCCCGAGCCGATCGACGCCATCGCCTGACGCACCTGAGACAGGCGGCGGAACGCGGTCGTCGTGATCGCGCCGACGATCAGCGACGCGACGCCGACGATCACCACCAGCGTGATCAGCGACGCGGTCAGCAGCGAGCGCATCCCGGCCGTCGCTTCCGATTTGTCGAGCAGGACCAGCGCGTACCAGTCGGTGCCCGGCACGGCTTGCGCGCGCACCAGCTTCGCGTCGCCGCCGACGTGCACTTCGACCGGCGCGCTCGACGCCGCCAGCGTCGCGGCGCCGATGCCGCCGAGGTCGGGCGACACGTCGGCGACCGGCTTCAGCGTGAGCTTCGCGTCAGGATGCGCGACGACGTGGCCGCTGCTGTCGATCAACATCCCGAAACTCGCGGGCGTCGGGTGGATCGACTTCACGTTCGCGATCACGCTGTCCATCGCGACGTCGGCGGCGACGACGCCCTTCAGCGCACCGTCGCGCAGGATCGGCACCGCGAACGTGACGACCAGGTTGCCGGTGCCCGCATCGACGTACGGCGGCGTGACGACCGGCTTGCCGGCCTGGGCGGCCTGCTTGTACCACGGACGGCCGGTCGGGTCGTAGTCGGGCGGGATGCCGGTCGGGTCGGAGAAATGGAACACCTTGTCGGCATAGCCCGCGTAGACGTTCGTGAAGCCGCCCGCCGCGGCCATCTGCTTGAACACCGGCAGCGGATCGGGCGACAGCGCGGCGTCCTGCAACGACGCGATCATCCGGCTTTTCGTCGCGACCCAGTCGCCGATGCCGACCACGTGGCCGCTCGCGACGGAGGTCAGGTTGCGGTCTATCGCGTCGTTGTTGTACGCGCGTGCGATGAAGTAATTGATCAGCGTGGTGGCGACGAGCGCGAACACGACGATGGCGACGCACGCGGCAAGGATGCGGGTGCGGATGGACGAGAACATGGCAACGACTCGGTAAGGGAGCGCGAACGCCCGGTGGACGAATTCACCGGGTAAACGGCATCCGCGCCGCTTACTTGAGGCCGTTGTGTCGATTCGGTCAAATATATGAAGAAAGGCGCGACCGGCAGGCAGGCGCGTTGTCGGTATGCAGGCGTGCAGCGGTGCCGGAGGCGCGCGCGGCGCTCAGGGGCCTTCCGCTGTCATGAGGCACCGCGGCGCCGGTCGCGCCGATCGTCCCTTACAGACGGCGGCCGGTACGCGTATCCGGCTCGTCGCGCGGCGTACTGGCCGGCGTGTCGCGCTCGAGTTCGTCCTGCCTGCGCATCCGTTCGCGCAGGTGGCGGATCGCGAACACGTGGATGTAATCGTGCACGCGGGCATCGGACGACAACGCTCGCACTTCATCGTCGAGCATCGTGCGCAACTGATCGGCGCCGATCGCGCGCTCTGCGGCGACGGCCTTCAAGGCATCAAGCAAATTGTCCTGTGACATCGACGGGCTCCTGACGGTCGAGGAACGAAAGGAAAACATGACGCTATCGGAAGATTAAAGGCTGGACAGCCGCCCGGCGTACGATGCGCCGAAGCGTGGTTGCGCGCGATCAACGGCACCTTGCGTGCCGCCGCGCCGATCCGTCGCCGGACCGGCTCGCGCGCAGGATTCGCGGCGCCCAGGGCCCGCGAACGACTGGAAGGATTGCCACGCCACCCCGAGGCGCGGCACCGCGCGATCGCTCGGACGATGAACCGTCGCGCGATGCCGATGCAGTGTGGGACCTTAGACCCGCGAAAGTCCTGCGTCAAGCGACGCGCGACGGCCGCGATTCGTCTGTTCGAATGCACCGGATCGGGGCGCCGCACATCGGGGGCGCCGCACATCGCGCCTGCCCGCCTGCCCGCCTCGCGCCGCAGCGGCCGCTCGCCGGTCCGACGTGTCAGCGGATTCCGATACCTCGCACGCAACGTCTGACAGCGACTTCAGCACGCACCGATTGGCAGCGCGGTCTCCGCGGCGGATACTGATGTCATGAACGATGCGTTCATACCCGGTCATCGCTCAGCCGGCCCTCGAGCCGGCACGCGGGGTCGGGCGCAGGGAGACCCATCATGATTCATCGCAACTTCCCGGCGCGGGACGGACAGCGGCGCACGCGCATGCTGGCCGCGACCGCCGTGCCGGCAGCAATCCGGCCGCCCGAAGATCTCGACGCGTTGCTCGCACTCGCGCGCGAATCGGGCTTGCTCATCACGCTCGACGGGCAGATCGGCCGCGAAAAGTACCAGAGCGTCGCGGGATCGGTGCTCGCGCTGCAGCGGTTCGCCGCGGCTCTCCGCGCGCGGGCCGGTGCCGGCGCAACGGTCGTCGTGAGGCCGCGCCGCAAGACGCGCCCCGGCTGGCCGCGGCTGCGCGATCGCACGCCGGGCGGACGAGGCCGACTGCATGGCGTGCGTCGCGGTGCACGCGTATGCCGCGACGCGCACCGCCCGCGCGACCTGCGAGCGCCTCGCTCCGCGTAAAGGCCTGGACGCGGGGCCTGAACGCAGCGCCTTTACGCAGCCGACGCCGCACGCGGCCGCGTGAAGGCCGCGGCACCGCGCCGGGCGCGCAGCGCATGCCGCGATCCACACCGAATCCGCGATCGCGCGATCGCGTGGCATCACGCGCCGTTCCACACGGCGACATCGACGAAAACAATACCTGCGAGGAAAAGAGTCAGCACGGGGCCAGGAAAGCGGACGGGGTGCAATGCACCCCGTCCGTTATCCAAGGCAGCCGCCGGCTGCCTACCCTCGTGCCAGAGAGTTCGTGATCGGCCGATGCGCGATGCGCTGCGCGGCACGGCTCCGGAAATCGGCTGAATCGCAACGGCGTCGGACATGCGCCGGTTCGCGCGGTTCCGGACCGACGTGTCGAATCGCGGCGTCGGGTACGGACGACGGACCATCCGCCGCATGCACACGCACCTCGTGCGACTATCTCATGCAAAACGCGCGACGTTTCTGATGCAGGTCAATGAAAGTCCGCTTCGCATTCGTCGCAGCGCAATCCTCACGCGGCCTCGCGCACGAGCAGCACCGGCACCTGCGCGAGATGCGCGACCCGGCGCGCCACGCTGCCGATCAGCCAGGCCGCGATGCCGCGCCGGCCGTGCGTGCCGACCACCAGCAGTTCCGCATGCCAGTGCACCGCGTCGCGCATCAGCGCATGGGCGACGTCGTCGCTGGTCGGACGGGTTTCGACGATGCCGCGCTTGGTCGGGTTCCCCGTTGCATGGAACAGCGGACCGATCCGCGCCAGCGCATCCTCGCCCTCCGCGCGATACGCATCCTCGAGCGCGCGCACCGGCACGAGATCCGTCAGACGCACCGCGCGATCGACGACATAGGCCGCGTACAGCAGCGTCGTCGGCACCGCGAAGCCGAGCCCGACGCGCACCGCGTGCAGCGACGGCTCGCTGCCGTCAACGGCGAACATCAGGCGCTGCAGCGGCCCGTCCGACGGCCGCACATAGTCGGCGGGCACGATCAGCAGCGCGCAGCGCGCGCGCGCGGCCAGCGTGTCGGACACCGCCCCCTCGACGAGCCGCAGCAGCCCATGGTGCGGATTGGCGCCGACCACGAGCACGTCGGCGTGCCATGCCGACGTGTCGTTCGCGAGCGCATCGGCCACCGTGCCGCCCGTGAGCGACGTATCGATGATCATCTGCTCGATCCCCACGCCGCTGCCGGCGAACAGTTCCGCGATGCGTTCGAGCGTCGCCTGAGCTTCACGCGTCATCTCCTCGCGCGCGGAGGTCAGCAGCGCGTCGACGCGCGGGATGTCGGGCAGCACGAGACGCGGATTGTCGATCGCGCAGACGATGCGCACCTGCATGCCGGGACGCAGCAGCGTGCGCGTGTAGCGCGCGGCGGACAGCGACTCCGGCGTCAGATCGACGGCCAGCGAGATCCGCGCGAGCGGCGGGATGGTCGGGGTGGACTGCATGGCGAAAGCCTCCTTGCGGACGCGTCGTCGCGAACGACGACCGGAGCTTCGCGCGGGCAGCGGCGAACGACGAACGGCGGACGGACGGCCGACGCGGTCGCGCGGATCGGCGGACGGCCACGCGAAGCGCGGACAAGCGATTCAGACAGCATATGTCGTCCGGCCCGCACGTGCATGATCGCGATCAATACCCGTGCGGGCCGCGATGCGCCGCGCACGCCTGTGCGGCGCGCGGCGCGGCGACTTTCGGCCGCTTGGCTTACGACTTCGTCGACGCGGGCGCGCTCGCCCGGTTCGCATGGAACACCGCGTATGCGATGCCGAGCAGCACGATCCAGACCGGGCCGATCACGAGCGCGACGCGCGTATCCGGCGAGAACGCCATCAGCACGACGACCAGCGCGAGAAACCCGAGTGCGACGAACGAGCCGAGCGGATAGAACGGCACGCGGATCGGCAGGCGCGCGATCCTGTCGGCCGACAGCGTGCGGCGAAAGCGCATCTGCGCGATCAGGATCACGCACCACGTCCAGATCGCACCGAACGTCGACACCGACGTCAGCCACGTGAACACGTGCTGCGGCGCGAGATAGTTGAGCAGCACGCCGATCAGCAGCAGCGCGACCGACACGGCTACGCCGTACACCGGCACGCCGTTGCGATTCACGCGGCCGAGCATGGCCGGCGCCTGGCCCTGCTGCGCGAGGTTGTAGAGCATCCGCGCCGTGCTGAACAGGCCGCTGTTGCACGACGACAGCGCCGCGGTCAACACGACGAAGTTGATGATGCCGGCGGCGGCCGGGATCCCGAGCCGCGAGAACGTCATCACGAACGGGCTGCCCTGCGTGCCGATCTGGTCCCACGGATAGAGCGACATGATCACGAACAGCGCGCCGATGTAGAAGATCAGCACGCGCCAGAACACCGAGTTCACCGCCTTCGTCAGCGACTTCTCCGGATTGCGCGCCTCGCCGGCCGTGAGGCCGAGCATCTCGACGCCGAGATACGCGAACATCACGATCGGCAGCGCGCCGATCACGCCGTCGATGCCGTTCGGCATGAAGCCGCCGTGGGCCCACAGGTTCGAGATGCCCGTCGCGACGCCGCCGTTACCGATGCCGAACGCGATCATGAGGCCGCCGCCGACGATCATCAGCACGATCGTGACGATCTTGATCAGCGCGAACCAGAACTCGAATTCGCCGTACAGCTTGACCGCGATGAAGTTCACCGCGCCCATCGCCGTGAGCGCCGCGAGCGCCCAGATCCAGTTCGGCACGCCGGGGAACCACATGTGCATGTAGACGCCCACCGCGGTGATTTCCGCCATGCAGGTGACGATCCACACGAACCAGTAGGTCCAGCCGGTCAGGTAGCCCGCGAGCGGGCCGAGGTAGTCGCGCGCATAGCGGCTGAAGGCGCCGGCGACCGGATTGGTGATCGCCATTTCGCCGAGCGCGCGCATGATCAGGAAAATCGCGATGCCGCCCAGCAGGTAGGTCAGCAGGATGGCCGGGCCGGCCGTGCGGATCGCGGCGGCCGAGCCGAGGAACAGGCCGACGCCGATCGTCGCGCCGAGCGCCATCAGGTTGATGTGCCGCTCTTCCAGCCCGCGGTGCAGCTGGTCTTCTGGTTGTTTCAAGTCCGTCTCCTGGCAGCCGCGAACGGGCCGCCGTCATTGTCGATGTCAATGCGCGACCGTTCATGCCGATACCGGCAAACCGAAAACGAAAAATCCCCGCCGCCGTTTTCCGGATGAAAAACGCTGCGGATACTGCGTCACTCCGATTGGAATTACCGTTGATTATCGGTATTTTCCGGAACAATCCGGAAAAACGGATCTGGCCTTTCACGGAATACGCCCGTGCGGCCCGCGCGACAAGGCTGTGCGCGTGGCGGGCGGCAATGGGATCAATCGCTTTCGGCGCGAACGAACGCGCGTCGAATGTGCGCAATCAAGCGCACGCAATATGCAGGCGGGATTATAAGAATAATCGGATGTTTCGCGCCAGCCGATTTTCCCGGAAACGGGAAGCGTGAGATCGGAGGCGAAATCGGCACGTGCGCGGCATCCCGCGCACGATTTACTTCGATAACGGCCGGACTGTCGACCCTGTCGATACCCGTCAGGCTCGATCCGGTCGATGCAGCGAGATTACGATCGCCCCGCATCCGGGTTCGAGCGCCTGCCCCGCCCCGGTCACGATCACGTCCGGGAATGCAGCGACTTCATCTCGCACCACGCCGAACACCGGTTTCGCGTCGCCAGCGCCGTATTCCTTGCGGTACCGCCGCGTCAGTCCGAAACGCGCGCAGTCGCTCGCGGCCGGCCGGCGCCAACGGCAATGACCACGCCACCCAGTATCGCCATGCCGATCGAGGTCAGCGTCACGACGAGCGCAACGCGCCCGTGACCGGAAAAGAGCCCCACAAGCAGCCCGGCAAGCGGCTGCGTCGCGTTATTCAGCAGGACGATGACGCCCGTCGTCTTGCCATAGTCCCGAGGGGGAATGATGGCCTGCCGGGCGCTGCGTATGTACACGTTGAACATCTTGTCGAAACCGATGACCAAAAGGAAACCGGCGACGTACATCGCAATCGAACCGGCCATGCCCATCGCGAGGCCGCCAGCCGCGATCGCGACGAATGCGACGATGCCGAGCCGCTCGCGCGCCACCTCGATACGCGCGACGAACAGCAGGACCGCGACTGTCGCGACGGCACCCGTGACCTGCAGTCCGGCATAGAAACCGCCGGACTGCCGAAACGCACCGGTGACCATCGCAGCCGACGTCGCAAGTGTCGTCCCGATCACGAGGTTTTCCGCCGCTGCGAGCAGGATCAGCCGCAACAGCCCCGGCAGCGTGACGACATGCTTCAGCGCCACACCGAACGGTGCATACCACGGCCCCACCGGGTGTTCCGGAGGCGCAACGCGTGCCGTGCTGGTCCGTTGCCAGACGAATGCCAGCAAATCCGCCGAGACAAACAGCAGCGCCGCGGAAGCGACAGCCCACTCCCAGTCGCGATACCCAAGCAGCGCCGCCGCGACGATCGGTCCAAGCACGACGCCCAACTGATCGGCGAGCTGCGTATAGGACAACACTTTTTCGAAGCGCTGCTGCGGAAAGATCTGCGGCAGCAACACCTCACGAGCGACGAGACCTTGGCTCGTGAGTGCGCCGCATACGGCGGACAATGCGATCAGCCATCCGATTCCGCTCCAGGCGACATAGCCGGCGATGCCGATCACGCAAGCGACGGCCCGGCTGGTCTGGCTCGCTCGCAGCACGCGGATCGGTGACACACGGTCGCTCAGTGCGCCACAGACCGGAAAGGCGATGAATCGCGGGAACGCCTCGACGAAAAAGGCGAGCCCGGACCACGTCGCTTTCCGAGTGACCTGAAAGACGACGAGCGGCACCAGAAAGAGCAGCATCTGGTCTGCGAGCCGCGACAAAAAGAAAGAACCCAGAAAGGCCGGCTGATCGACGCGCATCCCGCGTATGCCCCTGCAGATTTATTCCACCTTCACGACGTGTTGGCAAAGGGACTGATCCGCTTGGGCTGTTCGGGACCACACACGAATTGGGTGCACGCTTCGGACACTTTCCGTCATGAACGGAATCCCGCGCACGACTCACTTCGACAACGTCGCGCGCACCGTATATTCGCCTGCGAGCGCCGCATGTTCCGGCCGCACGAAATACCTCGATGAATCGAGATCGGCCGGCAGCGGCTCGACCGGATAGCCGTGCTTCTCCCACGCGTCGAGGCCGCCCTTCAGCGCCTTGATGTTGTGCAGCATCTTCTTGCGCTGCATCTTCGCGATCAGGCGCTTCGCGGTCGCCTCGTTCGGGCACACGCAATACACGACGATCGGCCGCTTCAGCAGCTCCGGATCCAGCAGGTCCGGCGAATCGAGATCGACCGGCACCGCACCGGCAATCCGGTACGGCTCGCGTTCGCGAATCGCGCGCGGCCGCGCATCGAAGATCAGCGGCGGCTCGTTCGACGTCATCATCTCGACGAGTTGCGGCGGGGAGATGCGCACTTGCGCGAGGTAGCGGCGGAACTGCACGCGGCGCACCCAGCGGTACAACAGGAACGTGATGAAGATCGCGAGGAACGCGTCGAGGATCGTGCCGCCGCTCGCGCGCACCCACAGCACGAACTGGACGATCTGGTCGTGCACGGCCGCGCCGCCGATGAGCCAGAACGCGGCCCACAGCGACGCGCCGGCCAGATCCCAGAACAGGAACACGCCGACGCCGATCGCGGTCGTGCCGAGCAGCGGCGCCGACACGAGGCCGAGGCCAGGGAGGAATTTGGAGAGGACGAGCAGCGGCGCGCCGTATCTTTCAAATACATTACGCGCGAAGCGCAGCGTCGTGTCGAGCGACAGCGAGAATCGCACGAGCCCGTTCAGCAAGCGCCGGCCGCGCGTGCGGCCCATGAAGAACCACAGCGAATCGGCGAGCATCGCCGCGCCGATCGCCGCCACGAACATGCTCGCCCAGGACGCCTGCCCCATCGCCGCCATCGTACCGCCGAGGATCAGCATCGGCACGGCCGGCACCGGCACGCCGAGCTGCGTGATCAGTACGCTCGCGAACACGGCCCACGGGCCGAGCGACGAGGGAATCGCGATGGGAAAGTGCCACACGGCGGCGCTCCTGGAAGACATGCGGTCCGTGCGACGGGGGCGGCCGTCGATACGGCAAGCAGCGATCGCCGCGGCACCTCCGCGGCCGATCCTGCACCACCGTGCATTCTAAACGGGTTTGGCCGCGGCCGCGCGGAACGGCTGCCGTCGAAGGCGGCTCGGTGCGGCCGGCATGGCCGCCGGCACACTCATGCGTCGGAGCGCTGCGCGAGCCCCGCGACGTATTCCGCATACTCGGGGAATGCGGCGGCCAGCGCCGTCGCGTCCGCGAGTTCGAATTCCGCAAACTCGAACCCCGGCGCAACCGTGCAGCCGACGAGCGCGACGTGCTCCGGCGACGCGCAGCGCGCGCCGAACCAGCGCCCGGCCGGCACGACCGCCTGGAATACGGTGCCCGGGTGCGTGAGCGGGTTGCCGAGCCGGTGGATCGTCAGGCCGTCGCGCTCGTCGAGCACCCACACTTCGAGCGGATCGCCCGCGTAGAAATGCCAGACCTCGTCGGAACGGATCCGGTGCCACGACGAATACGCGCCCTCGCACAACAGGTAATAGATCGCGGTCGACGCCGCACGCGACGCGCCGTCGGCCGGACGCACGACCGTATCGGCCGCGCGGTAGGTTTCTCGGAAATAGCCGCCCTCGGGGTGCGGTTGCAGATCGAACTGTTGAATCACGTCGGCGGCGGAGATCGGCATGGCGGATGACGTCGATGAAGGAGTGAACCGGACACGCAACGCGCGGCCCGTCCGATCGACGATGCGATCGACCGGCGTCGCGTGCCGCTGCGTCGATCGCCGCGGCCATGCACGCGGCGACCGGGTCGCGCGCGGAACGCGGCGCGCGACGATGAAGCGAACGCCGGTCGATGCTGCCAGAAGTGCAGGCCACGATGCAACCGGCGCACCGTCGAACCCACATCACGCCGGCGCCCGCGCGGCAGCCCCTGCCCGCCGCCGCTCACGCGTCGGTGCCGTACCGCCCCGTCACGCGGTCGCCGCCGCGGCCGGCTCGTCGTGCCGCACCAGCAGCACGGGCCGGTCGGCCGCGCGCAGCAGCGATTCCGCGACACTGCCGAGCAGCAGCCGGCGCAGGCCGTGGCGCCCGCTCGTCCCCATCACGATCAGATCCGCGCCGACCTCGGCCGCCGTGCGCATCAGCACTGCGGCAACATCCTCGCCGTACGCGTCGATCGCGCGTACGGTGCCCGCCACTTGCCGCTGCGCGAGCGCCGCTTTCGCGTCGTCGAGCACGGGCGTCGCCGCAGCGGTTGCCGCCGCGTCGCCATCGCGTTCGGCCGCAAATCCCGCATCGACGTCGACGAGCTGCGGCCGGTGCTCGACGACATACGCGCACGTGACCTCGCCGCCGGATGCCGCCGCGATCCGGATTGCCTCGTTCAGCGCGAGACGCGCACTCGGGCTGCCATCGAGCCCGACGAAAATCCGCTTGTACATGGTCCACCCTCCGACCGGGCACCCGTCGCGCATCGCGCATACGGCGTCCCCGTCACCGCAAGCCGGCCCGATGCCGGCTCGCCTGCCGAACAGTCTGCCCCACGTGCCGACGCGCCCGTTGACGCGCGTCAAATGCGGCCGGGACGCCCGCTACACCGCCCGGCTATCTCATTTTTAGCTGACCCTATTACAAAAAACGCGTAAAACGCGCACAATTTCATCTTGAAAATAGACGTCGCACGCGGCCGGTGCGAGTTTTTCCCGGTTTTTCCCGGTTTTGCCGCGCTGCCCGCGTGCCACGGGCGGCCCCGACACCAGAATGGCCATCGAATGACCACCGCCAGTGGAACCCCGTCGCGTGACGCCCGAGGGCCCGCGCGTTTCCAGATCATGTTACGCCAGCCGCTCGCGGCTGGCGTCGTTACGCTGTTCGCCGGCGCGGCGCTGTCGCTCGGCGTCGCGCTGCTCGTGCGCGAGCAGTGGCAAGGCGCCGTCCATACGCGCTTCGAACGCCGCACGACGCACGTGACGGCGATGCTGCGCCACGAGCTGCAAGGCAGCGTCGCCGTGCTCGAAAGCGCGCGCGGCGCATTCGCGCTTGCGCCGCAGATCACCGCCGAGCAATGGCGCCGGTATGCCGACACGCTCGATCTCGACAGCGGGCGCTCGCCGATCCGGCAGCTCGGCTATGCGCCGCTGTCGACCGCGGCGCGCAGCGCCCTCGCCGGCCACGCGCCGATACCAGCCGGCCCGCTCGCGGTGGCCACGCTCGTTGCGCCGGCATCGAGCTCGGCCGGCGTGCGCTTCGGCGCGCCGGACCAGGCTCCGCTGGCGCACGCGCTGCGGACCGGCGATATCGCGCTCGGCATCCATCCGGCCGACAACGATACGTCCCGCGATGCGCGCACCCTCACGCTGTTCGTCCCCGCGACGGCTTCGTCGCGCACGGCCGTCGCCCATGACGCCGGCGCGGACGGCGTGCTGTTCGCGGAAGTGAGCCCGAATCGCCTGGTCGAGCGCGCGCTCGACGCGGAACGCGGGCTCGACCTTCGGATGAGCGCGGGCGACGATCCGCACCCGATCGCGAGCGCCGAGACGACGACCGACGAAGCCTCCGCGTCACCCGACCTGATGCGGCGCACCGACCAGCTGAATTTCGGCGGAACCGTGCTGAAGCTCGCCTATTCCGCGGACGGCCGCCCGAGCGCGACCGGCGCGCAGCGCGCGGCCGGCACGGTGCTCGCCGCGGGGCTGATTGCGTCGTTCGCGTTCGCGGCGCTCGTCCATGCGCTGCTGCGCGGCCGCGCCGGCCACGCCGATACGGGCGCCAGCAGCCGCGGCATCCTGAACGAGGCGCGGATGATGGGCATCATCCGTTCGTCGATGGAAGCGATCATCACGATCGACGAGAAGCAGACGGTGGTGATCTTCAACCCGATGGCCGAACAGGTCTTCGGCGTGTCGGCGATGGAAGCGATCGGCGCGCCGCTGTCGCGCTTCATCCCCGAGCGGTTTCGTGCCGCGCATGCGAAGCACGTCGACCAGTTCGGCGTGACGGGCGTGTCCGAGCGGCAGATGGGCCGCCAGCGCGTGCTGTTCGGGCTGCGCGGCAACGGCGAGGAGTTCCCGATCGAGGCGTCGATCTCGCAGATCCGCGATGCGTCGGGCAAGCTCTATACGGTGATGCTGCGCGACATCACCGAGCGGCAGCGCGCCGAGAATGCGCTGAAGCAGTCGCGCCAGGAACTGCGCGAACTCTCGGCGAACCTGCAGAACGTGCGCGAGGAGGAAAAAACCCGCATCGCGCGCGAACTGCACGACGACCTCGGCCAGCAACTCACCGCGCTGAAGATGGACCTGTCGGTCATCGAGCAGCAACTGCGCACGCCAGAGCATGCGCAACCCGAAGTCGGCGTGCTGTCGCACCTGCAGGGCATGCGCCGGCTGATCGACGCGACCGTCGCGTCGGTGCGGCGCATCGCGGCCGACCTGCGCCCCGTGATGCTCGACGATCTCGGCCTCGTGCCGGCGATCGAGTGGCTCGCGAACGACTTCACGAACCGCTACGGCATCGACGTCGAGCGCCACATCGAAACGGGCGGCCTCACGTTCACCAGCGCGGGGGCGACCACGCTGTTCCGGATCGTCCAGGAAGCGCTGACGAATGTCGCGCGCCATGCGGACGCGACGCGCGTCGCGCTGCGCCTCGACATCGAGGAAGGCTTCTGCGTGCTGCGCGTCGCGGACAACGGCCGCGGCGCGGCACCGGTCGGCACCGCCCATGAGGACAAATCTTTCGGCCTGATCGGCATTCGCGAACGCGCACACATGCTGGGCGGCAGCGTGACGATCGACACCGCGCTCGCGCGCGGCTTCTCGATTACCGTCGCATTCCCGCTCGGTTCCGTACAACAGGAAACCACCCTCACATGATCAAGGTGCTCATCGCCGACGACCATACGCTCGTGCGCGACGGTCTGCGGCACATCCTCCAGAACGCCACCGGATTCGAAGTGGCCGGCGAAGCATGCGACGGAGCGTCGACGATCGCGCTCATCCGGTCGACGCCTGCGCAGGTGCTGGTGCTCGACCTGTCGATGCCGGGCCGCAACGGCGTCGAACTGATCAAGCAGATCAAGGACGAGAAGCCCGCGCTGCGCGTGCTCGTGCTGACCATGCACGCGGAACAGCAATACGCGGTGCGTGCGTTCCGCGCCGGTGCGTCGGGTTATCTGACCAAGGAAAGCGCGAGCGCCGAACTGGTCGGCGCGGTGACCAAGGTGGCGTCGGGCGGCGTCTACGTGAGCCTCGCGATGGCCGAACAGTTCGCGCAGAGCCTGAACGAGCCGGCCGAGACGCTGCCGCACCAGCGGCTGTCCGATCGCGAGTTCGACGTGTTCCGCCGCATCGCCGCCGGGCAGACGCTGACCGAGATCGCGCAGGCGCTGTGCGTCAGCGCGAAGACGGTCAGCACCTACAAGACCCGGATCCTGGAAAAGATGCAGATGCCGCACGAAGCGGCGCTGGTCCGCTACGCGCTGCGGCACAAGCTGCTCGACGAAACGGACGACGTCTAGGCGAACGGGCCGGCGAACCATGACGGCCGAGTGATGTGCGCTAGAAGCTGGCCGGACGTCGCGCAGCCGTTACTTCGCCGGCACCGGGCACGCGAGATCGCCTTCCTCGCAGGACAGATAGCCCTTCAGCGTCTCGGTGCGGGTCTTGGTCAGATCGTCGAGGCACGTCGACACGACCATCGGATAGGCGCTGCCGCCTTCGGCATTCGCGCTGGAGAAGTTGCATTCGGCATCGCGGTAGGCGATCCACGCGCGCTGCGCGTTCACGAGTTTCTCTGCGAGCGGCTTCGCATCGCGCAGGCGCGCGGTGACAGCCTGGTAGGTGCGGTTCAGCTCCGCGTCGGATTTCTTGTACGCGCGATCGGCACATGCCGTCATCGCCGCCTGATCCGTCGCGTCCGCGCAATTCGCCTGTGCGTGGGCAAGGTTCGCCGTCAGCGCCAGCGCGCACAGCAGACCGGTCAAGACACGCATGGATGCTCCTGTTTGTTTTCGTTGAAGTCGTGGAACGTGATGCCGGGTTGGTCGCGCATCGGCCGCTGCGCCACGGCGACACCGATCGCGATGCTAGCGCACGCGCAAACGGTTGTCAGCGGGTGTCGGACTGAAGCGTGGGATTCGTTTGACGGAACGACGGTGCACGCACCGAAATCAATGGTTCAAGCGCCGTTCGGCGGTGCGGACAAAAGCGGTCAGTAACGGTACGCGTAGCCGGTTCCGATGCGTTCCGCCTTCAACGCGCTCACACTACCCGACAGGCCGAGCAGTTTGAGGATCTTTCTGGTGCGACGCCCGCTAATCAATTCGTCCCGGTAGGCCAGCAACACCAGCAGAGCCACAACCAGCGCCGACATTATCAGCACGAACGGCATCAACTCGAAAAACTCGCCCCAAGCGGGCAGTGCGAATGCATAAAGTACGGCTTGTCCAAAAAATAAAAACAAAGTCACCCCGAGGCAAACGTAAAGCATGGACTTGTTGAAAACGGGTTTCAGGCCTTCAGGGCAAGGCGGCCTGAATACGACCAGTCTCGCCTGCGGATTATTGACCGCCATCAGCAATCCGCTTTTATCGAAAACAGCGTCCACATGCCCGCCATTCTCGAACGAGAGAGTGTCGAACCAGCCTTTGAGCGCTCGCCCGCCGACCTCCATCTCGATCCAGTAGCCTTCGGCCGGTTCGGGGCAATTTCGGTCGGAATCGTGCACCGTTGCACTGGCTAGTGCCATACCGCCTTCGCCAATGGACGCAAGCAACACAGGAGCGAGCTCCGTTGCCCTTTCCTCGAACTTGCGCAACTTCGATGGCGAATACTTCTCGATCGAGTAGCGCAAATTTGATACCGTTCCGCTGACCGAATACAAGCGCATCGCTTTCCCGTTGATTGAAGCCGTCTCGTCCATTCCGCAGGAATCTTACTCTACCGATGCAACGTGAAAAGATCCCTGTCAGGCATCGCATTCGACAGGGTTTGGCACGGGACCGACTCCCGCGTCCTCCTGATGATCGAGAGGGGAACGCCGTCGTGCCCCAATGAAAAAAACCCGCCCTCGAGCCGAGTGCGGGTTTTTTTATTGCGGCTTCGCTGGCGGTCGCAAAGGCCGCCGCGGCGCGACAAGCTCAGTGACCGAAGTACACCGACGAACGATCAGCTGCGGCCGGCACGGTCACGCGCTGGCCCGACTGCGACGTCGCCGCCGGGTTCGCGCCGTAGCCCGTTGCATCAGCCTGCGCACCGGTGTTCTGGGCTGCCGCGATCTTCGCCTGTGCGGCCTGGATGTTTTCCGGATAGTTGATCCAGTCGTTCGGGTTGTAGCCGGCCTTTTCCAGCTGGGCCAGTTCGGCACGCACTTGCGCGCGCGTCAGCGGCTGCTGGTTCGATTGAGCGAACGAGACGACCGGTGCGGCCACCAGAGCGGCCAGTGCAACTGCCTTGATCAGCGATTTCATGATGCGTTACCTCCAGATTTGTCTTGTCAGGCGCTTCGGACTGGGTAGTCGTTGCGCATGAGTGAAAGTCTAGGCGGCACGGCTATCAGGGTAAATACTTAAATCGCAAATTCACTGTTGACCGAAACCGTACAATTGCCGCGCATTCGATCGAATCATCAGATGATTATGGCCGCATCCGCAGCCAATAGGCTCTGCGCGCTCTCGCCCGGCTCGCGCGGTGCGGATCGATTCACCGGGCCGTGGACGACCGCCCAGAGGTTGCCACGTTTGCCCCGCTTCTCCGTTCGACACCTCAGCGGACCTGCTCCGCCTCCACCGCCCCCGACGACAGGTCGAACAGCAGCGCCTTGAGGCGCATCCGGTCGGCGGCAGCGACTTCGTCGAACGCCGCGTGGTGAAGCGTCCAGCCCGACCCGGCCGGATCGGCATGCACCGCACGCACCGTCCCGTCGAGCGTCAGCAGCGCGACACGGTCCTCGTCCGCATACGGCAACTGCACGCGCAACGGCTCGCCGGCCGCCGCGAGCGGCCGGTCGAGCGCGATCGACAGTCCGTTCAGGCTGAGATCGCGCACGATCCCGATGCCGTCGGCCTGCGCCGGCCCGCCGGTGCAGCGGGCCGCGATCCGTACCGGCACGCGCGGCTCCGCGCGCGTGCGCAACCGGTCGACGAAGCCCGGCGGCGACAGCACCATGAACGGCGCGGCGCCCGTCGCCTGCACCGCTTCGACCGTCGCACCGAAGCGCGACACGGCCGACCGGCCGATCGCGACCGCCTCGACGTCGTCGCCGCGGGCAAACTCGAGCACGACCGCCGGCTGCGGCTCGACGAACAGCGCGCCCGATGCGCCGACCCCGATCAACCGGCAGCGCTGCAGCACGCGGGTCGCGCCGACCCGCCGCCGGATGCCGATCGCGGCGCCGGCCGACAGCCCCATGCGCGTGGCCGCCGGCACGGTGTCGTGCGCCGGCGCGGCAGGCTCGGCGTCATCGCGCCGGCGCACGGGCCGGAAGTGATCGAACAGGAAGTCATGCTGCGCGGGATCGCGCAGCGTCGTGCCGGCGGGCAGCAGCGCGGCGCCGCCGGCATCGTAGAGATCGAAGCGGAGCGGGACGCCGGCGGAGATGTCATCGCGCGCGAGCGCGACGTGATCGGTGATGAGCCGCATCGGAAAGGCGCGGAGCGACCGCGCGAGCTGTCGTGACAACGTTATTACGGCAGCCTCGCGCGAAATCTGAACGGCTCGTTACTCCGAACCGCTGGTCGCGTCGGGTGAAGCCGGTGTCGGCGCCGGCGTTGCGGAAGGCGCGACGGCCGGGGCGGAGCCGAGGCCGCCACCGGCGTTGCCCGGGCTCGTCGCATTGCCGCCCGCCGCCGCCGGCTGCGCGACCGGCGGTTGCGACGCCGACAACGCAGCGGCCGACGCCGCCACCTCGGACGCGGGCACCCATTCCTCGACGATGCCGCCGGATGCCGCCTCGGGCGCCGACGCGCCGGATGCGGCCGACGCCGCGGCTGCATCCGCCTCCGGCTCGCGCTCGATACGCTGCGTCCTGACGGGCGCCGCCGCCTGCTTCGGCTCGGGCCCGAACCAGCCGTCGACCAGGTCCGTCACCCGTTCACGCACCGAAGCGAACCAGCCGGGCGACGGTTCGGTGTCGAATTTCAGCTTCGTGTCGACGATCCGGGCGCGTTGCGCGCGCTGGAAGAAGTCGCCGACGATCGGCAGCGCGCTGTGCGCGCCTTGCCCCCAGTAGTCGCTGCGCAGCGTCACGCGGCCGTCGTCGAAACCGACCCACGCGCCGGCCACCAGCCCGGGCTGCATCAGGATGAACCAGCCGTCCGCGTTGTCCTGCGTGGTGCCGGTCTTGCCGGCCACGTCGCCGCGAATGCCGAAGCGCGTACGGATGCTGCTGCCGGTGCCGCGCGTCACGACGCCGCGCATCACGTCGAGCAGCGTCTTGTCGGTTTCGGCGTCGAGCGCGCGCTCGGGCGGCGCCGGCGCGTATTCGGCGAGCACCTCGCCCCGGCGGTTCTCGATGCGCGTCACCATTTGCGGCTCGACGTACAGCCCGCCGTTCGCGATCGTCGCGTACGACGCGACCATCTCCTTCAGCGTCACGGGGCTCGTGCCGAGCGCAAGCGACGGCACGCGCTCGAGCGGGCTTTCGCGCACGCCCATGTCGCGCGCGAACCGCGCCACGGCCGCCGGACCGACCTTCTCCATCACCTGCGCGGTGATCCGGTTGCGCGACAGCGCGACCGCGTCGCGCAGCGTCATCGGCTTGCCCGTCGGCGGCGCGTCGTCGCTCGGCCGCCAGATCTCGCCGCCCTTCAGCGGAATCTCGACCGCCTGGTCGATGAAGGTGTCGTCCGGCTTCATCCCGTTCGCGAACGCGACGCCATAGACGAACGGCTTGAAGGTCGAGCCCGGCTGACGCCGCGCCTGCGCGACGTGATCGAACGGCTCGTTCGTGAAGTCGCGGCTGCCGACCCACGCGCGAATCTGCCCGTCGCGCGGATCGATCGCGACGAAGCCGGCCTGCACGTCGGTCTTCGCCTTGCACAGCGCGCGCATGAAGCCGCGGTCGGCGGCGAGCTGCTTCATCGCGGCCGCATCGTTCTTGCCGGCGTCCTGCGCGGCCTTGTATTCGGGCGACTCGCGCATGAAGGTGCGGAACACCTCGTTGTCGGTGCCGCAGCCGTCGCGGCCGCTCCACGCATTGTTCGCGATGCCCTGCAGCTGATTCGCCTGCAGCGTCAGCGCCTGGGTCGCCATCTGCTGCAGACGCGAATCGATCGTGGTGCGCACGATCAGCCCGTCCGAATAGATGTTGTAGTCGTTGCGGTCGGCCCAGCCGATCAGCCATTTGCGCAGTTGCTGCGCGAAGTGCGGCGCGGGCCCCGGCGGCTCCTTCTGGCGCTCGAAGTCGATGCGCAGCGGCCGGCGCTGCAACTGCGCGAACTGCGCCGGCGACAGCTTGCCGTACTTCACCATCTGGCCGAGCACCGTGTTGCGCCGCTGCAGCGCGCGCTCGGGATTCAGCACCGGGTTGTAGTAGCTGTTGCCCTTCAGCATCCCGACGAGCGTCGCGCTGTCGAGCACGTCGAGCTCGTCGGCCGACTTGTCGAAATAGGTGCGCGCGGCCATCTCGACGCCGTACGCGTTGTACAGGAACGGCACCGTGTTCAGGTAGGTCTCGAGGATCTGGTCCTTGCTGTAGACGGCCTCGATCTTCAGCGCGGTGATCGCCTCCTTCATCTTGCGCGTGAGCGTCGGCGCGCGGCCGATCTCGTCCGGATACAGGTTGCGCGCGAGCTGTTGCGTGATCGTCGAGCCGCCCTGGCGGCTGCCCGAGAACGTATGGAGCGCGGCCGACGCCGTGCGCTTCCAGTCGAGACCGTGATGCTCGTAGAAACGATGGTCCTCGGTGGCGATCAGCGCGTCGACCATGTGCGGCGAGATCTGCTTGAGCGACACCCATTCGCGGTTCGACGGCTTGAATTCCGCCAGCACCTTGCCGTCGGCGGACAGCACCTGCGCCGGCTGGTCGACGCGCGCCTTGCGGATGTCGCCGATGCCCGGCGTGAACGGAATCAGCACCAGCACGTACAGCAGGAACAGCGCGGGCACGGCGGCAGCCGCGCGCAGCACGCCGCGGCGCGTCGGATGACGGAGATGGTGCCAGGCGCTGGCCAGGACACGCTTGACGAGCACGGCGGCAGCGGCCGCGACGGGTTGGGCGCGCGCGACCCATTTGGCACTGAGGTCACGCACTGACGACACGTTTCGGCGATTCACGCGGGTGGGGGATCTGCTGGAAAGGCTGCATCGTACCAAAACTCGCGCGGCCCACCGGCCGGCGGCCGTCCCGGGCCTGCGCGAACGGCGTCCGGGCGTGCGTTTTTACAACAAAAAAAGGCGCGCGCCCCGCAACGGGGCCGCGCGCCAAGCCTGGTACAACGGTGCCGTGCGCCGCTGCTCAGCGCACGAGAAAACCGTAGGTCAGCGGATCGCGCTCGTCGACGATCCAGTTCGCGAATCCGCAGATGTGCGCGCTGCCCTCCACTTCCGGGATCACGGCCGGGATGTCGCCGACCGTCGTCTCGCGCAGCACGCGCCCCTTGAACACGGTGCCGACGATCGACTCGTTGACGAGCGTGTCGCCGGCCGCGAGCCGGCCGCGCAGGTACAACTGCGCGACGCGGCCGCCGGTGCCGGAGCCGGTCGGCGAGCGGTCGACCTCGCGATCCGCGAACACGCAGCAATTTGCCTGCGTCGAGCCCGGATGGCGCGGCGCGTTCGCGATGATCGTGCCGTAGATATGGTTGATCTCCGGAATCTCCGGATGCACGACCGGATATTTCGCGTTCGCGGCGGCTTTCACTTCGGCGCCGAAGCGGATCAGCTTCTCCACGGCCGCCTCGCGCACCGGCAGGTCGAACGGCGCGCCGTCGACGTAGAAATAGAACGCGCCGCCATACGCGATGTCGCCGGTCACGGTGCCGAACGACGGCGTGTCGACCGACACGTCGCGCTGCCAGATGAACGACGGCACGTTGACGAAGCGCACCGGCCCCGCGTGCTCGCCGTCCCATTTCACGAACGCCTCGATGAAGCCGCAGGGCGCGTCGATGCCGACGCGCGTCTCCGGCACCGTGCGCTGCACCCAGCCGAGCTCGACCGCGGCGGTCGACAGCGCGATCACGCCGTGCCCGCAATGGTCGCTGTAGCCTTCGTTGTGCACGAAGATCACGCCGAAATCCGCGTTCGGCGACACCGGCTCGGTCAGGTAGCCGCCGTACATGTCGGCGTGGCCGCGCGGCTCGAACATCAGCGCGCGGCGGATCTCGTCCGCGTTCTCCTTGAGCCATGCGCGGCGCTGGACGATCGTGTCGCCGGGCAGGCGCGGCAACCCGCTCGTGACGATGCGGAACGCTTCGCCGCCGGTATGGACTTCGACGGTGGAAAGGGATCGGGAAATTTTCATGAAGATCGAATGCGTGAAGACGAACGACGGCGCACCGGCGCCGTCGTTCCGGTAACGGTTTTACTTCGCGTACGGTTCGGGCAGCCCGTTGCGGATCACGTAGACGCTGGTCGGCGCGCCCTTCAGGTCGCCGTGTTCGTCGAACGAATAGGTGCCCGCGACGCCCGCATAGTTCGACTTCGCCAGCTGCGCGATCAGCTTCGCCTTGTCGGTGGTCGTGCCGGCCTTGACCATCGCGTCGGCGAGCAGCTTCATGCCGTCGTAGTAGTTGACGCCGTAGACCTGCGTATCCGTGTGATAGGTGTCGTGGTACTTCTTCAGGAATTCGCGGCCGGCTGGCGTCTTCTCGAGCGCGACGCCGCCCTGCGCGCAATAGACGATCGACGCGGCCTCGCCCGCGACCTTGCCCATGTCGGCCGAGCAGATGCCGTCGCCGCCGAGCAGCTTCGCGCGCAAGCCGCGCTGCTTCATCTGCTTCGCCATCGGCGCGCCCTGCGCCGCATAGCCGCCGAGGAAGATCACGTCGGGATTGCTGGCCTTGATCTTGGTGAGAATGCCGAGGAAATCGGTGGCCGACGAGTTCGTGTACTCCTGGTCGACGATCTTGATCCCGTTCGCCTTCGCGACGTTCATGAACTGCTCGGCGACGCCCTGCCCGTACGCGGTGCGATCGTCGATGACCGCGGCGGTTTTCGCGTTCAGCGTCTTCGCGGCGAAGGTCGCCATCGTGCCGCCGAGCTGTTCGTCGCTCGCGCCGATCCGGAAGATGTTCTTGAAGCCCTGCCGCGTGAGTGCCGGGTTCGACGCGACCGGCAGCATCGGGACGCCTGCGTTGCTGTACACACGCGATGCCGGGATGGCGACGCCCGAGTTGTACGGCCCGAGCACCGCGACCACGCCCTTGTCGACCAGGTTCTGCGCGACCTGCACGCCCGCTTTCGGGTCGGCCTGGTCGTCGTCCGACACCAGCTTGAACGTGACCGTCTTGCCGGCCACCTTCACGCCCGCCTTGTTGAGCTCGTCGACGGCGAGGCGCGCGCCGTTTTCATTGTCCTTGCCGTTCGCGGCCTGCGGGCCGGTGAGCGGCGCGGAATGGCCGATCATCACGACTTCCTGCGCGTGCGCGGCGCTCAGCGCGCCGGCGGCAACGGCCACCGAGAGCGCGGTAACGAAGTGTCGCATGGTGTCTCCTGATTGGTTTTGTGTGAAACCAATGTAGGACACATGTGGTCACCATGCAAGCAATTTCAAAAAGTTTTTTGCGATTCTGGTCATTTTTTAGACCAGAATAAGGCGGCGCGCATTACTTCGGCGTGATGTCGCGACGCACGCGAAGAATGTGCTGCTCGACATAGAACGCGGCCGCATCGGCGTCGCCGGACACGATCGCCTCGTAGATCAGCCGGTGCTCGGACACGTAGAGCCGGATGCGGCCCGCGTCGTAGATGCCGTCGTCCTTCAGCCGCTTCCACAGCGGCTGGTCCATCGTCTTCGCGACTTCGTCCGCGATCTTCACGATCAGCGCGTCGCCGGTCATCAGCGCGAGCTGCCGGTGGAACAGCCGGTCGCTCTCGTTCCACAGCGCGCGCTGCTGCGGATCGTCGATGTCGGAGACGGTTTCCATCTGTGCGAGATAGCCTTCGGCGACGGGATCGGCGCGACCGTGCGCGGCCGCGAGGCGCGCGATCGCGGGCTCGAGGATGAGCCGCACGTCGAGCGTCGACGTCGGGCTGAAGTCGGCATCGGGCGCGCCTTCCGGGTCGCCGCGCTGCGCGAGTACGTCGAGCGGCGCCGGCACGACGTAGGTGCCCGAATTGCGCTTCGTGAACACGAGCCCTTCGTTCTGCAACGCGCCCAGCGCCTCGCGCACGGCCGGCCGGCCAACCTGGAACAGCGCCGCGAGTTCGCGCTCCGACGGCAGCCTGGAATCGGCCGCGTAGCGCCCCGCGCGAATCTCGTCGCGAATCCTTTCGGCGACCTGTTCGTAGATCTGCAGCGGCCGGAAACCGGCTTCGAGCGATTCGGGACGTGCGGACATCATCTGGGGCTCCTGCCCGGTCGGGTGGGGGATCGGGAATGCGTCGCACTATACCGGAGCGGTACCGGCGCCGGTGCGCGCGACGCCCATCTGGACGGATATTAGAACCAAAATCGGCCGTCCGCTGGCTTTTCCGGCTTGCCCGGTGGCCGGAAACTGGTATAGATTTGATCCAGACCGCCTGCCACCGCGACAGCCGGCCGCCTCCGTGGCGAGCGCGCGATGCGCCCGTCTCCCACGCCCACCGCCCCAACCGACCGACACGATGACCGCCCTCTCCCGGATTCCCTCTTTCGACGCCGCCGAAACGGCCGCGCTGCTCGACTACCCCGCGCTGCTCGCGACGCTCAGGCACACCGTCGACGAATACGCGGCGGGCGAGATCGTCAGTCCCGAACGCCTGGTCGTGCCGCTGCAGGCCGGCGGCGTGATGCTGTCGATGCCGTCGAGCGCGCGCGACCTCGCGAGCCACAAGCTCGTGAACGTGTGCCCCGGCAACGGCGCGCGCGGGCTGCCGACGATCCTCGGGCAGGTGAGCGCATACGATGCGACGACCGGCGAGCTGCGCTTCGTGCTCGACGGCCCGACGGTCACCGGGCGCCGCACGGCGGCCGTTACCGCGCTGGGCATCCAGGCGCTGCACGGCGCCGCGCCGCGTGACATCCTGCTGATCGGCACCGGCAAGCAGGCGGCCAATCACGCGGAAGCGCTCGCGGCGATCTTTCCGGACGCGCGCCTGCACGTGCGCGGCTCGCGCGCCGACAGCGCGGCCGCGTTCTGCGCCGCGCACCGCGCTCAGGCGCCGCAGCTCGCGCCGCTCGACGGTGATGCGATTCCCGATGCGATCGATGTCGTCGTCACGCTGACGACGAGCCGCACGCCCGTCTATCGCGAAGCGGCACGCGAAGGCCGCCTCGTGGTCGGGGTCGGCGCGTTCACCGCGGATGCCGCCGAGATCGACGCCGATACCGTGCGCCACAGCCGGCTCGTCGTCGACGATCCGGCCGGCGCGCGCCACGAGGCCGGCGACCTGATCGTCGCGCAGGTCGACTGGCAGCAGGTCGCGTCGCTCGCCGACGTGCTGCGCGGCGCCTTCGCGCGCGGCGGCCCGCTGCTGTTCAAGACCGTCGGCTGCGCCGCATGGGATCTGGCCGCGTGCCGCACGGCACGCGACGCGCTGGCCGCGCGCCGGCACGGCTGATTCGACGGCGGCGGCGACCGGCAACCTGCCGGTTGCACCACGCACGCCAGCCAGCGCGGCTCGGGCGTCGCCGCCGCCTTCCCGTACGCGTTGTAGGAATCGCCCTACAACACGTCGAAGCGGCCTACACAAACTTCCAGTTCAGCCGATTTCATTTTTGGCGGCGCAACACGATACTGCCGGCATGAATGCCAGCCTGTCACCCGCCGTCGCGCTCAGGGTGTTTCTCGTCGATCACGCCATCGCCGTCCGGCAACGGATCGCGCTGCTCGTCGGCGCGATCCGCGGCGTCGCGGTCGTCGGCGAAGCGGAAGACGGCCAGGACGCGTGGATGCACATCCGCAGCAGCCACGCGGACGTCGTGATCGTCGACCTGCGGCTCGCGGACGGCAGCGGTCTCGACCTGATCGGGATGCTGTCGAAGGCCACGCCGCGCGTCGTGACGATCGTGCTGACGAACCACTCGGCGGCGGCATTCAGAGAGGCATGCGCGGCGGCCGGCGCCGATTATTTCTTCGACAAGACCGCCGAATTCGACGCCGCATGCCGCGTCATCGAATCCCTGGTGCACGCTCGCGCGCACCACCCCTGATCGAGCCGGAGTGACTCATGTCTACCGCCACTGCCTGCGCCACCGCCCCGCCCGTCGCGCCTCGGCCAACGACTCCGCTTCGTGCGGTCGCGCGCACCGACGCCGTCAAAACCCCGGCCGCGCGCTGCTCGGGCTGCGCGATGCGCTCGATGTGCCTGCCGCCCGACCTGACTGCGGACGAGTACGGCCGCCTCGACGCGATCATCTGCTCGACCCGGCAGGTTCGCCAGGGCGACGCGCTGTTCCGCATCGACGACCCGTTCCACAGCATCTATGCAGTCCGTGCGGGCTCGTTCAAGACGGTGATGATGCATCGCGACGGCCGCGAGCACGTGACCGGCTTCCAGATCGCCGGTGAAACGCTCGGCATGGACGGCATCGGCAGCGGCCAGCACTGCTGCGACGCGATCGCGCTCGAGGACAGCGTCGTGTGCATCATCCCGTTCGGCGCGCTCGAGGCGGCGTGCCGCGAGATGAAGCCGATGCAGCATTTCCTCTACCAGATGCTGAGCAGCGAGATCGTCCGTGAATCGAGCCAGATGCTGCTGCTCGGCACGATGTCGGCCGAGCAGCGCGTCGCGCAGTTCCTGCTGAACCTGTCGGCGCGCTTCGAGGCGCGCGGTTATTCGGCATCGGAATTCAACCTGCGGATGACGCGCGAGGAAATCGGCTGCTATCTCGGCATGAAGCTCGAGACCGTCAGCCGGATGTTCTCGCGGTTCCATCGGGATTCGCTCGTCGAAACGCGCGGCAAGCGCGTGCGGATCCTCGACGCGCAGGCGCTCGCGCAGGTCTGACGCCCGACGCGCGGCCGGCGTCATTGCGCGGCCGCGCCCGTCGTGGCCGCATGCAGCGCGACCGCCTCGGGTTCGCCGGCCTGCCAGGCGGACAGCGCCTGTTCGGCTTGCGCGAACACGCGCTGTATCGTCTCGTTCACGTCGTCGCCGCTGCTGCCCGGCAGCACCGTCGGCGCGCGATCATGCATGAGCAGTTCGAGGCGTACGTCGTAGGTCCGACCGCCGTCGCCGGTCGTGCGCGACTCGATCGCCAGCAGGCATTCGTCGAACCGCGCGCGGAATCGTTCGAGCCGCACCAGCTGCGCCCCCGCCTCGCCTTCGAGCGCGGCGGAACCCGCGAATCCGACGCAGACGATCTGCATGCCCACGCCCATGTCGTTCCTCCTGACGCGGTCGCCGCTCGTCGACCGGATTGCCTGCCCCATGTTTCCCTGCCCTGCCCGCCGCGGAATCCGCCCGCACGCATGTCGCGCGGCGCGACGACGGATGCGGCGATCACTGCCGTGGCAGCATTGCCTCCGCGCGCCGTCGGCGCGAGGCGGTTCACATGCTGAACGTCTGCGACGCCTTCATTTCGATCCACGTCATCCCGGCCCGCAACCCTTCGATCGCGGCCTCGTGCTCCGTGGGATACGCATGACTGTGCTCGAACGTGTGGTGAAAGCGCGCCGGCCCGGTGCCGTGCTCGACCGACACACGGCAGCGGAACTCGCCGGATTCGCACTGTCGCGTCTCGATCTCGACCGACCAGTCGCGTTCATGAATCGTGCCTTGCAGTGTCATGCGTCCTCCTGCGGAATCAGCCGTCCATCCGGAAGTGACCGCTGTGCAGCAACACCGGCCGGCCGCCGATTTCGTCGAGCATTTGTCGTGCCTTCGCCTCGATCGCCGACCGGTGCGCATCGAACGCGTGCAGCAAATCCCGCTCCAGCAGCGACGGCGCACCGAAATGGTCTTCCAGTGCTTCGGCCGTGATCGCGCACTGCACGCAGCGGCCGTCGACCAGCGCCGAAAACGCGACGACCAGATCGCGCGCGCAATATTCGGGCGGTTCGGGTGGAAAGGCAATCTGCATCTGTCCGCCTGTCATCGTCGGGGCAATTCATGCCATGAGCATAGCGGCCCGCGGCACCGCACGCTTGACCCACGTCAACCGGTTCGCTGCGCCGCACGAAGCAACGCCCGACGGGCGCTCAGCCCGCTTCCGCGTCGATCGCCGCGCCGCGCTCCGCCAGCAGTTCGCGCAGCACGCTGCGATGGCAGCGGCGCTCGTCCTCGCAGTAGCAGCCGATCGAGAACGCGCTCGTCGCCGACAGCGCGGCGAGCAGGTCCAGCACCTTCGGTGCGTCGCCGTGCGCCATTTCCGCGCGGAAGTGGCGCGTGAACGCACGCCATTCGGCATCGGTTTCGGCAGCCTGCGCCTGCGCGACCAGCTCGGGGCTCGGCGACAGCGTCGGCAGCCACACATCATAGTAGTTGCGCGATGCGAATTCCGTCTTGGGTACCCCGCGCGGCGGCCGCCGCACCGTGCCGATCCTCAGGCCCTCGCCGGCCGCGCGTGGCGTGCCGAGCCGTACGATTCGAATTGCCATGCCGCTCCTTCGTCTTGCGTTCGATCCGCCATCGTACCGCCGCGCCGCCGCCGCGCAAGAAAAAACCGGCTGCCTCCGCGAGGGAGACAGCCGGTTCATGCGATGCGATCGGGCGCCCGGGGGCGCACCGGTCAGACGCCGCTCTTCAGCACCTTGCCGATCGCATCCGCGACGATGCCGACGTTCGAATCGTTCAGCCCAGCGACGCACATGCGGCCCGAACGCAGGATGTACACGCCGTGCACTTCGCGCAGCGCATCGACCTGCGATTCGGTCAGGCCCGTGTACGTGAACATCCCGCGCTGCTTCACGTAGCGCGTGAGGGCTTCGCCGCTGACGTAGTCGCGCAGGCCGTCGTGGATCGACTGGCGCATCCGCGCGATCCGGCGGCACATCGCGGCGAGTTCCTCTTCCCACTGCTTGCGCAGCGCGGGCGTGTTCAGCACGGTCGCGACGACCTTCGCGCCGTAGGTTTGCGGGTTGCTGTAGTTCGAGCGCACCGCGCCGGCCAGTTGGCCCAGCACGCGCTCGGCCGCGGCTGCATCGTCGCAGACGACGCTCAGGCCGCCCACGCGCTCGCCGTACAGCGAGAAGTTCTTCGAGAACGAGTTCGCGACGAGTGCCGGCACGCCGCGGCGGGCCAGTTCGCGCACGGCGAACGCGTCCGCGTCGAGGCCCGCGCCGAAGCCCTGGTACGCCATGTCGACGAACGGCAGCAGCCCGCGCGCCTCGACCACGTCGATCAGCTTCTCCCACTGGCCTTCGTCGAGATCGACGCCGGTCGGATTATGGCAGCACGCGTGCAGCAATACGATGCTGCGCGCCGGCAGCGCGTCGATCGCCGCGAGCATCGCGTCGAACTTCAGGCCGCCCGTCGCTTCGTCGTAGTACGGGTACGTGTTCACCGTGAAGCCCGCGCGCTCGAAGATGAAGCGGTGGTTTTCCCAGCTCGGGTCGCTGAGCCACACCTGCGCGTCCGGGAAGTAGCGCTTCAGGAAATCGGCGCCCACTTTCAGCGCGCCCGAGCCGCCCAGCGTCTGCACGGTCGCGATGCGCCCGGCCGCACGCGCCGGATGATCGGCGCCGAACACCAGCGCCTGCACGGCGTCGCGATACGCGGCGAGGCCGACCATCGGCAGGTAAGGCTTCGGGCCGAGGTCGCGCTGCAGCGCGGTTTCGGCTTCGCGCACGGCCCCCATCACGGGAATCCGGCCTTCGGCATCGAAATAGATGCCGATGCTCAGGTTGACCTTCTGATCGCGCGGATCTTTCTGGAAGTTCTCGTTGAGCGTCAGGATCGGATCGCCCGGGTACGCGTCGATGTGTTCGAACATGGCTATGTCGGTCTCGTTTGGAAGAATGGTCGGGATGCCCGTGTCAGCGCGCGGACGCGCCGTCGCGCATCACATAGTCCGCATTCTTCTGACGGAAGCGATACCCGACCGCGAGCACCGCGAGCCATACGGGAATCAGGTACACCGACAGGCGGAGATCCGGCGTCAGGTACATCACGACGAGAATGCCGGCCATGAACGCCAGGCACAGGTAATTCGTGAAAGGATAGCCCAGACTGCGGAACGAAGTCTGCTCTCCGGCGATGCGCTTGGCTTGGCGGAACTTCAGGTGGATCAGCGTGATCATCGCCCAGTTGATGATCAGCGCCGACACGACGAGGCCCATCAGCACCTCGAACGCCTTGCCCGGCATGAAGTAGTTGACCAGCACGCACGCGCCGGTGGCGAGCGCCGACGCGCCGAGCGCGGCGAGCGGAATGCCGCGCTTGTTCACCGAGCACAGCACCTTCGGCGCGTTGCCCTGCTTCGCGAGGCCGAACAGCATCCGGCTGTTGCTGTACACGCCGCTGTTGTAGACCGACAGCGCGGCCGTCAGCACGACCACGTTCAGCACGTTCGCGACCAGGTTGCTGCTCAGCGCGTGGAAGATCAGCACGAACGGGCTGCCGCCGGTGACGACCTTCTCCCACGGATACAGCGACAGCAGCACGGCGAGCGCGCCGATGTAGAAAATCAGGATCCGGTAGATCACCTGATTGGTCGCGCGCGGAATGCTGTGCTTCGGATCGTCGGCCTCGGCCGCGGTGATGCCGATCAGCTCCAGCCCGCCGAACGAGAACATGATCGCCGCCATCGACATCACGAGCCCCGACACGCCGTTCGGGAAGAAGCCGCCGTGCTGCCACAGGTTCGCGACGCTCGCTTCCGGCCCAGCATGGCCGCTCGCGAGCAGCCATCCGCCGAAGCCGATCATCCCGACGATCGCGGCGACCTTGATGATCGAGAACCAGAATTCCGTCTCGCCGTACGACTTCACGCTCGCCAGGTTCAGCAGGTTGATCGCGACGAAGAACACCAGCGCCGACACCCAGGTCGGCACGCCGGGCCACCAGTACTGCACGTAGATCCCGACGGCCGACAGCTCGGCCATGCTGACGAGGATGTACAGCACCCAGTAGTTCCAGCCGGACAGGAAGCCGGTGAAGTGGCCGACGTACTTGTCGGCGAAGTAGCTGAACGAGCCGGCGACCGGCTCGTCGACCACCATCTCGCCGAGCTGGCGCATGATGAAGAACGCGACGACGCCGGCCACCGCGTAGCCGAGCAGCACGGACGGGCCGGCCATCTTGATCGTCTGCGCGATGCCGAGGAACAACCCCGTGCCGAGCGCGCCACCGAGCGCGATCAGCTGGATGTGCCGGTTCTTCAGCCCCCGCTTCAGGCCGTCCTTCTCGTTTCCAGAAACCATGTCTTCTCCATTTTGCCCGCCTCCGCCGGAAGCGGTGCGGCGCGCCTCGGTGTGCCGGGCGCTGTTTTGCTGTGCCGGCGGCCGTTCGTGGAGCCGCCGGGTTGGGGACTGCAATCTTCGCGTGGCGACCCCCGATTCCTGTCGGCAGGCCCACCAGACCGGCCACCGACCGTCGCTCTCGCCGCCTTGCTGCAGGCGCACACGAAAATCCGGCGTCAGTTTAGCGTCGCGACAGCGAAATCGGGTTGCGTAACCGGCTCATGCAAACCCTACATTATGAGATAAGATTGCGCCCGGGAGACAGATGAGGAAACAAAAATGCCTGAACCGGTTCTCGATCGCATCGATCGCCATTTGCTATCGGTGCTGCAGGAGAACGGCCGTGCGTCGAACCTCGACCTGGCGAAGGCCGTCGGCCTGTCGCCCGCGCAGACGCTGCGACGCCACCGCCGGCTGGAGGAGATCGGCGCGATCCGCCGTTACGAAACCCGTCTGTGCCCCGACACGCTCGGGTTCGGCGTCACCGCGTTCGTGCACGTGACGATGGAGCGCGGGCATATCCGCGACCTGTCGAAGTTCCAGAAACTCGTGTCGGATCTCGCGCAGATCCAGGAATGTTTCTCGGTGACGGGCGATATCGACTACGTGCTGAAGGTCGTCGCGCGCGACCTGAAGGGGCTGTCCACCTTCCTGCTCGAAACGCTGATGCGGATTCCCGGCGTGAGCGGCGTGCATTCGAGCGTGTGCCTCGACGAGATCAAGTGCACGAGTGCGATGCCGGTGGAAGGCTGATGCGGCGCCACGCGACCGGCGGGGCGATGCCCGGTTCGGCAGCCGCGCTCAGCGCACCGCCTCGAACGCGCTGATCAGCAACGCCCCGCACGCAATCACCAGACACCCGCCGGCGCGACGCGGCGTCAGCCGCTCGCCGAGATACACGCGCGCGATCAGCGCCGCGAACACCACGCTCGTTTCGCGCGGCGCCGATACCGGCCCCATCGGCGCACGATCCATCGCCCAGATCACGATCCCGTATGCGAGCGCCGCGCACACGCCGCCGCATGCGGCCTTCGCCGTTTCACCGACATCCTGCGCGAGCCGCAGCGGCCCCGCCCGCAGCCGGTAGTACGCGGCCATCAGCAAGCCGGTCAGCACGAACATCCACGCCGTATAGCCGACCGTGCTGCCGCTTTCCCGCACGCCGATCCCGTCGACCACGCTGTACGCGGCGATCGATACGCCGGTGGCGAACGCAGTCGGCAGCACCTGCGTCATCCGGTGCCGCGCGCCGCGTCCGCGCTCCAGCCCGATCGCCATGATGCCGGCGCAGATCAGCACGAGCCCGCCTTGCGCACCCGCGTTCAGGCGCTCGCCCGCGAACGCCGCCGCGCCCAGCGTGACGAGCAGCGGCGCGGTGCCGCGTGCGACCGGATAGGCGACGCTCAGGTCGCCGTGCTCGTAAGCGCGCACCAGCAGCAGCGTATAGACGACGTGGAGCACCGCCGATGCGACGACGCAGGCCCAGCTCGCGGGCGTGATCGGCGCGGCGGCCGGCAGGAACAGCAGCGCGAACAGCCCGATCGCGATCTGCAGCACCGTGGCCGAGCGCAACCGGTCGCCGCTGCTGCGCACGAGCGCATTCCACGACGCATGCAGGAAGGCGGCGCACAGGACGGCAAACAGAACGGGAATCGGCACGTTGAGTACTCGCTGACGGCCGGCAACGCGAAATCGTCGCCGCGGGCCAACCATCGTATGAATGCGTCACACGATTGTCAAAAAAGCAACCCGGCCCGGCACCTCGCGAATCGGCCCGCCACGGGCTGTCGCCCGCCCCGCGCGGCATGCGCGGCCGTAACCGTGCGCGCCGCCGAATGTGTCGCCCAGGTTGCATCCGCGTGCCCCCTTTCCGCTTTCTTTCGCGCCGCGTCGCGCCGTAATGGAATCGATACCGCGGCGCAACCGTCGCGAAACCGGTCCGCCCCCATATCTTCATACCGAACTGCTTCAATGCCGGGGCTTTATAGCGTTCCGCGCCGGACCGACACGGCGACGGGGCCGATCTTCACCGTCGAAAGCTACCTGGAGTTTCCCGATGTTCCGTCAAGCCTTGCTCGTCACCGCCTGCGCAGCCGCGGCGCTTGCGCTGTTCGCCTGCGGCGGCAGCGACGATCCCACGTCGACGCCCGCCGTGTCGTCGCAGGACGCGCTGCAGACCGCCACGCCGATCAAGCACGTCGTCGTGATCTACGGCGAAAACGTGTCGTTCGACCACTACTTCGGTACCTACCCGAACGCGTCGAACCCGTCCGGCGAACCGGCCTTCAACGCGAAGCCCGGCACGCCGGCGATCAACGGGCTGACGGGCACGCTGCTCACCGCGAACCCGAACTTCACGAACACGGCCAACGGCACCGACGCCGCAAACCCGTTCCGCCTCGACCGCACGCAGGCCGCGACCGCCGACCAGAACCACGCGTACACGGCCGAGCAGCAGGCCGAGGACAACGGCCTCGCCGACCTGTTCCCGAAATACACCGGCAAGGGTTCGTCCGGCGGCGCCGGCGCGTTCGGCACGAAGGGCCAGGTGATGGGCTACTTCGACGGCAACACCGTGACCGCGCTGTGGAACTACGCGCAGCGCTTCGCGATGAGCGACAACGCGTACACGACGGTCTACGGCCCGTCGACGCCGGGCGCGCTGAACGTCGTGTCGGGCCAGACCAACGGGATGCAGATCGTCAAGACGTCGAAGCAGCCGTCGACGCTCGCCGCCACCTCGTACTACATCAACGACGGCCAGGGCGGCTTCACGATGATCAACGACGTCGACCCGGGCTTCGACGTGTGCTCGAGCACGACCGACCAGGCGATGATGAGCGGCAAGAACATCGGCGACCTGCTGAACAGCGCGAAGATCACGTGGGGCGGCTTCATGGGCGGCTTCAACCTGTCGACGACCAACAGCAACGGCACGACCGGCTGCAGCCGCAGCACGGTCGCCACCGCCGTGAACGCCGCGACGACCGACTACATCCCGCACCACAACTGGTTCCAGTACTACGCGTCGACCGCGAACCCGCAGCACACGCGCCCGAGCGCGGTCGCGGCGATCGGCTCGAGCTTCGAAGCCGACGGCAAGACGGCCGAACCGGCGAACCACCAGTACGACACCGACGACTTCTTCGCGGCCGTGAAGGCCGGCAACTTCCCGTCGGTCAGCTTCCTGAAGGCGCCGGCCGCGCAGGATGCGCACGCCGGCTACTCGGATCCGCTCGACGAGCAGGCGTTCGTGACGAAGGTCGTCAACTTCCTGCAGCAGCAGCCGGACTGGCAGAACACGGCCGTGATCGTCACCTATGACGACTCGGACGGCTGGTACGACCACGCGTACATGGCACCGACCCGTGCGTCGTCCGACGCGGTCGACCAGGTGAACGGCAACGGCAAGTGCGGCTCGGGCGGCACCACCGGCGTGAACGGCGGCACGGTGAACGGCCGCTGCGGCCCGGGCGTGCGCATCCCGCTGGTCGTGATCTCGCCGTACGCGAAGCAGAACTACGTCGACCACACGTTGATCGACCAGGCGTCCGTCGTGCGCTTCATCGAGGACAACTGGCTCGGCGGCCAGCGCATCGGCGGCGGTTCGTTCGATGCGACGGCCGGCGACCTGCGCGGGCTGTTCGACTTCTCGTCGAAGCCGAACACGGCGCCGCTTTATGTCGATCCGGCGCAAGGCACCGTGCTGAGCGCGGCGCCGTCGATCTGACCGGCATCGCGTAACCGGTCGCAGCAGGCAACAGCAGGCCGGCGCATCGTGCGCCGGCCGTTTCCGTTTAACGCGCCGCTTTCACACGGTGCCCGATTTTCGACCGACAGCATGACAGCTCGTCCCGCGTTCCCGTCTCCCGACGCATCCGGCGCCGCCGCGTCGCGTTCCCCTGCCCGCGTGCCGCGCCGCGCGGCGTTCGCGCTCGGCGCGGCCGTGCTCGGTTACGGCGCGTTCGCGATCGCGTTTCCGGCCCGTACGCCGGCGGCGATTGGCGACGTCGTCGCCGGCTGGACGGGTGCGAATCCGCATCCGGTCGTGCTGCAGCGCCCGGCCGCGCAGCCGCTGTCGGCGGTCGCGCAGCTCGGGCGCGCGCTGTTCGCCGATCCGTCGCTGTCGGCATCCGGCAAGCAGTCGTGCGCGTCGTGCCATAGCCCCGATCATGCGTACGGCCCGCCGAACGGGCTCGACGTGCAGCCGGGCGGCCTCGCGATGACGCAGCAGGGCTACCGCCCGCCGCCGTCGCTGATGTACCTGTATCGCCAGCCCAACTTCAGCATCGGCCCCGATGCCGGCGAAAACGACGCCGCGCCGAGCGTCGCACAGCAGGCGGCATCCGCGGCTGGCGTCGTCAAGGCGCAGAAGGTGGCCGGCACGTCGGCCGCGCCGCAACTCGTGCCGCAAGGCGGGATGTTCTGGGACGGCCGCGCCGATACGTTGCAGCAGCAAGCGTTCGGGCCGCTGCTGAATCCGGTCGAGATGGCCAATGCGAGCATCGACGACGTCGCGCGCAAGCTCGCGCAGTCGCCGCATCGCGCGCAGTTCGAGCAGTTGTTCGGGCCGCGTGTGTTCTCCACGCCGCAGCTCGCGGTGTCGGAGGCGATGTTCGCGATCGCGCGCTATCAGGTCGAGGATCCGTCGTTCCATCCGTACAGCAGCAAGTACGATCGCTGGCTCGAAGGCCGCGCGCGCCTCACGCAGGCCGAGTTGCGCGGGCTGAAGCTCTTCAACGATCCGGACAAGGCGAATTGCGCCGGCTGCCACCTGTCGAAGCCCGGCAAGGACGGCTTGCCGCCGATGTTTACCGACTACCAGTACGAGGCGCTCGGCGCGCCGCGCAACAAGGCGCTCGCGCAGAACCGCAACCCGGCGTTCTACGATCTCGGCGTGTGCGGGCCGTTCCGCGCGGACCTGAAGGACCAGACGCAGTACTGCGCGATGTTCCTCACGCCGACGCTGCGCAACGCGGCGACGCGCCACGTGTTCTTCCACAACGGCGTGTTCCATACGCTCGACCAGGTGATGGCGTTCTACAACGAGCGCAGCATCTCGCCGCAGAAGTTCTATCCGCGCGGCGCGGACGGCAAGCTCGACGTGTACGACGACATCCCGGCGAGGTACCGCGCGAACGTCGACGTGACGGATGCGCCGTTCGACCGCAAGCCCGGCGACAAGCCCGCGATGACCGAACAGGACATCAAGGATGTCGAAGCGTTTCTCGGCACGCTGACCGACGAGCCGGCACGCTGACGGCTGGCCCGCCGCCGCTTTTGGTCAGCGCTGCGCGCGGATGCAGAGGAACGCCGGCGCCAGCGACAGCTCCGCATGGAGCCGCTCCGACACGGCCTTCATCTCGGCCAGCGGCGTCGGTTCGACGAACCTGTCGAGCCGCCAGCCGGCGTCGGCGAGCGCGTTCAGGATGTCGGCAAGCGGCCGGCGCCACGCTTCGACATAGGGCTTCGGTTCGCCGAAACCCGACCAGTGGAAGCCGAAACGGCTCGTATCGAAGTACGTGGCGTCCCCGCGTGTGCGCTCGTCCATCCAGTCGCGCATCGGGTGCGCCATCGAGAACACGAGCGTCCCGCCGAGCCGTGCGACGCGTCTGAATTCACGCAGCGTCGGGGCGAGGTCACGCACGTAGTCGAGCGCGAGCGAGCACAGCACCTTGTCGACCGACGCGTCGGGCAGCCACGCGAGCGGCGCCTCCAGGTCGCCCTCCACGACGTCGACCGTGAGGCCTGCGCAGCGCGTTTGCGCGAGCGCGACCATCTCGGGCGTGATGTCGAATGCGTGGACGGTCGCGCCGTGACGCGCGAGGTGCGCGCTGCAGATGCCGGGCCCGCAGCCGGCGTCGAGCACCGTCAGGTCGTCGACGTCGCCGAGCAGTGCCATCGTTGTCGGACGCTCGTAGAGTGCGTTGTGCGCCTTGGTCGGCGCGATGTCCGCGTAGCGTTGCGCGAAGCTCGCATAGGCGCTGCGGGCGGACGGTTCGTTCGAATCGGGCATGCGGCATCCTTGGGCTAGGATTGGAAGATCGATTCTGCACGATCGGGGCGCGCATGGCGATGGTCGGGGCGCCGCCGCTGCGGCGCTTCAGAACTATCGCGGGTTCTCGGCCCGGTATGTGCTGTTGGGCCGCAGGACGAGCCGCTTCGCCGCCGCGTCGAGCTCCTTGCCGTGATACAGGTCCATGCATTTCAGGAAGTCGAATTTGACGTCCTTGATTTCCGACTCAACGACCGGATTCCGGTAATCGCGCGCCAGATACTTCGCGACCAGCGCTCGAACGACGTCCGGCGCGCGCTCCAGGTCGTAGTAAGTCCAGTCGCGCAGCGCGTTCGTGCTGCTGCCGATGTCCTTGCTTACGGCGGACTCCTGCCGATACGCAGTGGCCAGACACTGTGCGAGCGCCATGTCCTTGAAGTTCTGGATGTACGTACGTGAACCGGCCTCCGGCGAGGTTTGAGCCGCTTCCTTCGCTGACACCGCTGCAGGATGAAGTGCCGCACACGTCAGCGCGATCGCGATCCAGGCTTCCCTCATGACAGGCTCCAGAAATTCGCACGATCCGTACGATACCGTGCGCTCGGCTCATTGAAGTAGCAGCGGTCGTAACATGTATTTCCATTGAACAACGTTGCGTGACCCTGCGCGTCGCTCCAGCCGGAGACCTCGAACAGGATGACGCCTTGTCGCCCCGACAAGGGTCCACCGTTCGACGGCGGAAACCTGACTACCTCCGCCTTCCCCCACCGCTGCTCGAGAAAGCGATTCAAGTCACGAACGCGAAAAAAGTATTGCCGATTGTCTCCGCCCGATACCGTTTGCCCGGAAATTCGGGGAATCACCATGCCGGCCTCGCCGAGGATGTAGCTCATTCTCACCGCGCAGGTATTGCTCCACTGTTCCGAAGGGCTCGGATTGTTCACGTTCTTCTCGACGTATCCACCGATCATTTTCGCGACCCGTTCGCCGGAATTGGCCGGATCATAAATTCGCTGGGATGCCGCCCACGCAACGGCAAATGACGGTCGTTTCACTTTGGCTCCTTGTCATTGGAATGAAGTCGAATCGGCTGGCGTGCGTCGGAAAAATCACGGCCCCGCGTGGTTTCCTGACAGCCTTGGGGGCATTCGCCGCATGCATCATGATGCATTGATCGAAAGGTTTTTGTAATACCAATGCCGTGACGGTGGCAGGGGTACATCCGGCAGATTGCCGTGCTTCCCCCCTCGTTTTCCCCAACCCGAATCGCCTTGACTCCGCCCGCCCAATCGTCAAAACTTCACACATCTCAAGTGTGATCACAGATCGCAGATCAAACCCAGGAGAACCCGCCTTGGCGCCCCGTATCGTCCCGCCCGCACTGAAAGCCATCGAATCTGAAACGATGGCCGACAAGGTCTACCAGCAACTGCGCGAAGCGCTGATGAGCGGCCGATTCGCGCCTGGCCAGGCGCTGAGCCTGCGCAGCGTCGCCGAGGCCGTCGGCTCGTCGACGATGCCGGTGCGCGCCGCGCTCACGCGGCTGCGCGCCGAACGCGCGCTGGTCGACGGCCCTAACCGCGCGCTCGTCGTGCCGCCGATGACGCTCGACATGCTCGACGAACTGCGCGACGTGCGGATCGCGCTCGAAGGTTGCATCGCCGAGCGCGCATGCGCACGGATGACCGACGCGCAGATCGCCGCCGTGCGCAAGACTTGCGAGACGATGCAGGCGCACGTCGAGGCCGGCCGCTCGCGCGCCTACCTGCAAAGCAATTTTGCGTTCCACAGCGCGATCTACGCGCATGGCGCCAGCGAAAACACGCTCGCGATCGTCGAGAACCTGTGGATGCGCGTCGGTCCGTTCCTCAACATGGTCGCGCTCGATATCCCGCATATGCGGCGCTCGATGGACGCACACCGCGCGATCGTCGATGCCCTCGAGCGGCGCGACGGCGCGGGCGTGCGGGCCGGCATCGCGCTCGACATCGGCGGCGCCGCACACGACCTCGCCGAGACGCTGCGGGCCGAACAGACACCGCGGACCGTGAACGCGAAACCGTAGCGCCCGCTCGACGCGACCGGACGAATCGCGAGCGGCCCCAATCCGACTACATCAACGATGGAAACAACCCGGCATGACAGCTTCCGACCTGCTGAAACCCTATGACGGCCTGCGCGTCCTCGTGACGGGCGGCGCATCGGGCATCGGCCTCGAAATCGCCGGCGCGTTCGCCGAATGCGGCGCGCGCGTGCACGTGTGCGACGCGTCGCAAGCCGCGATCGCGGCGCTGGCGGACCGGCCGCCGCGCGCCGCAACCGGCGCGATCAGCGCAACGCTGGCCGACGTCTCCGACCCGGCGGCCGTCGAGCGCGTGTTCGCCGACGTATCGGCTACGCTCGGCGGCCTCGACGTGCTGGTCAACAACGCGGGCATCGCCGGCCCGACCGGCGGCATCGACGAAATCGACCCCGTGCAGTGGGAGCAGACCGTCGCGATCAATCTGAACGCGCAATTCCAGTTCGCTCGCCGCGCAGTGCCGCTGCTGCGCGACTCGAAACACGGCGGCGCGATCATCGCGCTGTCATCGGTCGCCGGCCGGCTCGGTTACGCGTTTCGTACGCCCTACGCGGCCACGAAATGGGCGGTGGTCGGTCTCGTGAAGAGCCTCGCGATCGAACTCGGGCCGCTCGGCATTCGCGTGAACGCGATCCAGCCCGGCATCGTGCGCGGCCCGCGGATGCGCCGCGTGATCGAGGCGCGCGCGCAGCAGCTCGGCATCGGCTACGACGAGATGGAGAAGCGCTATCTCGAGAAGATTTCGCTGCGACGCATGACCGATCCGGCCGAGATTGCCGCGACCGCGCTGTTCCTGTGCTCCCCGGGCGGGCATGGCATTACCGGGCAGGCGATCTCCGTCTGCGGCAACGTCGAAGTGCTCTGACGCCTCCCGCATCGTTCATCGAAAGGAATCCATCCGTGGCAAACGCTCGCAAAGTCATCATCACCTGTGCGCCGACCGGCGCGATCCATACGCCGTCGATGTCGCCGTACCTGCCCGTGACGCCGCACGAAATCGAAGCGGCGGCGGTCGCGGCCGCGCAGGCCGGCGCGGCGATCCTGCACCTGCACGCACGCAACCCGTCCGACGGCAAGCCGACGCAGGATCCAGCCGTGTTCGCCGAATTCCTGCCGCGCATCAAAGCGCAGACCGACGCGGTGATCAACCTCACGTCGGGCGGCAGCCCGCACATGACGGTCGACGAACGGTTGCAACCCGCGCTGCATTTCCAGCCCGAGGTCGCCTCGTTGAACATGGGCTCGATGAATTTCGGACTCTATCCGATGCTCGAGCGCTTTCGCGAACTGAAGCATCCGTGGGAGCGCGAACATCTCGAGAAAAGCCGCGATCTCGTATTCAAGAACACGTTCGCCGACATCGAGACGATCCTCACGCGCTGCGGCGCGAACGGCACGCGATTCGAATTCGAGTGCTACGACATCTCGCACCTGTACAACCTCGCGCACTTCGTCGACCGCGGGCTCGCGAAGCCGCCGTTCTTCGTGCAGAGCGTGTTCGGCTTGCTCGGCGGGATCGGCGCGCACCCGGAGGACCTGATGCACATGCGCCGCACGGCCGACCGTCTGTTCGGCGACGATTACGTGTGGTCGATACTCGGCGCGGGTCGCAACCAGATTCCGCTCGCGACGATCGGTGCCGCGCAAGGCGCGAATGTGCGCGTCGGGCTCGAGGATTCGCTGTGGATCGGGCCCGGCAAGCTCGCCGAATCGAGCGCCGCGCAGGTACTGAAGATGCGGCAGGTGCTCGAAGGCCTGTCGCTGGAGATCGCGACGCCGGCCGACGCGCGCGCGATGCTCAAGCTCAAGGGCGGCGACGCGGTCAAGTTCTAATCGCCGGGTTGCGCCCGACACCACGCAACACCAGGACCCGCAAGCGCAGAGACAAGGCGCCGGCCCGAGCCGGCCGGTGCCAGGATGCCTTCCATCGCCCCGCTCCCGTCGAGCGCCGCCGGCGCGGCTCCGTCGTCTGCCCCTCCGCTGCGCGCGACGCAGCGGCCTCAGCCGAACGCGGCACGCCGTGCTTGCCGTGTGCGCCCGTTCGCCATTACCGGAGTCGTCCGCATGTCCACTCATCACGCCCAGGCCCTGCCTTCCGCCGTCGGCGACGCAAGTGCGTCGCTGAACCGGCTGCTGTTTCGCAAACTGATGCCGCTGCTGATCGCCGCCTACGTAATCAGCTTCCTTGACCGCACCAACATTGCATTCGCAAAACACTCGATGGGTGTCGATCTCGGCATTTCATCGGCCGCCTACGGACTCGGCGCGGGCCTGTTCTTTCTCACCTACGCGCTATTCGAAATCCCGAGCAACCTGATCATGCACCGGGTGGGCGCGCGCTTCTGGATCACGCGAATCATGATCACGTGGGGTGCGTTGTCGATCGCGATGGCGTTCGTTGCCGGCCCGACGTCGTTTTACGTGATGCGCCTGCTGCTCGGCGCCGCCGAAGCCGGGCTGTTTCCGGGCGTGATGCTGTACCTCACGTACTGGTTCGGTCGCGAGGAACGTGCGCGGGCGACCGGCTATTTCCTCCTCGGCGTGTGCATCGCGAACATCGTCGGTGGTCCGCTGGCCGGCGCGCTGATCGAACTCGATGGAAGGCTCGGCTTCCACGGCTGGCAATGGCTGTTCGTCGTCGAGGGAATTCCGGCCGTCCTGCTCGCCTTCGTCGTGTGGACACGGCCGCCGGACCGCCCGAGCAGCGCGCCGTGGCTGTCCCCCGAAACCGGCCGCGCGCTCGAACGCACGCTGGCGGCGGAACAGGATGCAGGCGTTGCAACCCACGGCGGCCACGCGTTCGGTGCCGCGCTGCGCGATCCGCAGATCTGGCTCGCGATCTTCGTGTACTTCTGCCACCAGTTGACCATCTATACGGTGATCTTCTTCCTGCCCGGCATCATTGGCGCATCCGGACGCTTTTCGCCGTTCGCGGTGGGATTGCTGACCGCGTTGCCTTGGCTCGCTGCCGCCCTTGGCGCCGCCACACTGCCGCGCTTTGCGCGCGAGTCGCATCATTCGCGCCGGATACTGTGCGCCGGGCTCATCGTAATGGCCGCGGGAATGGTAGGTGCCGCGCATGCGTCGCCCGTGGCCGGTCTCGCTTGCGTGTGCGTCGCCGCGTCGATGTTCTTCGTCGTGCAGTCGATCGTGTTCACGTTTCCCGCGTCGCGACTCGCCGGCAGCGCACTGGCCGGCGGTCTCGGCCTCGTGAATACGTGCGGGCTGCTCGGCGGCTTCGTCGGGCCGACCGTCGTCGGCGCGATCGAACAGACGACCGGCAATGCGAAGAACGGGCTGACGCTGCTGGCAGCGGCGCTCGTCGTCGCAGCGTTCGCGAGCCTCGCGTTGCGTCACGGACACGAACGCGCCGACGCACGGTCGCGCGATTGAGGACCGGCGAAATCCTGCACAGAACCGGCAGACGCGCTTCGGCGTGATCCGTCGGGATACGGGCTGGAAACCGGCAAGGAAACGGGAAAAAGCGATGACAGGCAGCCCGCGCGCCGTAGCCTGTGCCGAGGAGGGCTACCGGGTCGCCGTCACCGGCGTGGCGACGGCCGCGGCCGCCCCCAGCCGCCCCTCCACCAGCCACTGCGCGAACCGGTACGCAACCAGCGAGCCCGCCACGGCCAGCAGCATCGGCACCAGGCTGTCGTGATTCGCGCGCGTGAATTCGAGCAGCAGCACGACGGCCGTGATCGGCATCTGCATCGACGCGGCGAGGAACGCGGTCGCGCCGACCAGCGCGCATCCGCCGATCGACGCGCCCGGCCACACGAGGCTCCACAGCCCGCCGAGCACGACGCCGAGCAGGGCGCCGTTCGCGAGACCGGGCGTCAGCAGCCCGCCCTCCGCCCCCGCGCGCAGGCTGCCCGCCTCGATCGCCACCTTCAGCACGAGCAGCGTCGCCGCGAGCCCGATCGTCAGCGTGCCGTCGAAGCCCATCGAAGCCGGCCCCTTGCCGTTGCCGAGCAGTTGCGGAAAGCGCATCGCCAGCACACCGATCACCGCGAAGTTGACCAGCGCGAGCACCGGCAGCAGCCGGCCCTTCGGCGCGTCGGCCCGTGCGCGGCTCGTGAGCCGCACGAAGCCGTACGCGGCGAAACCGAACAGCGGCCCGCAGACGATCGACCACGCGACGAGCGGCGTACTCAGCATGAACGCAGGCACCGTGTACTGATGTTCGTTGCCGAGGCCGATCCATGCGACGGCCGCCGCGATCGCCGAGGTGACGACGGCCACCACCAGCGCGCGCAGTTCGAACGTGCCGAGCAGCACTTCGAGCACGAACACCGCACCGCCGAGCGGCACGTTGTAGACGGCCGCGAGCCCGGCACCCGCGCCGCACGCGACCATCAGCCGGCAGTCGGCGGGCGTCAACCCCGCGCGGTGCGCGAACTGCCCGGCCAGCAGCGAGCCGATCTCGCGCGGCGCGACTTCGCGGCCGAGCGGCGAACCGAGCGCAACGGTGACGATCTGCAGCAGCGCGTGCACCGTCGTGCTGACGAACGGCATCCGCGGATCGGCGGCACGCACGGCACGGCGGATGCTGACGAGCGGCCGGCCGTAGCGGTACAGCGCCCACCAGCCGCCGCCCGCGACCAGCCCGCAGACGACGAGCACCGCGAGCCGGCGCAGCGGGTCGGCCTGGCTCACGCCGGTAAGGAAGCTTTCGGTGCCGACCACGTGCGCGAGGCTGTAGTCGTACGCGACGTGCTGGATCGCGTGCAGCAGCAGCGCGAGCAGCATCCCACCGACACCCGCGCCGACGCCGGTCAGGATCGTGACGGCAGCCATCCGCGCGAACGGACTGGCGGACGGCGAGGAAGACACGGGAGCAGACGGAAGATCGAGGCGCATGAGGTCGGCGGACGATGATTGACAAGACGGCGCGCACCATGCACGCCGCCGTCAGGACCGCATCGTAGGCGTCGATCTCTCATGAGACAAACGTATTTTTCTGATCAACTCATGCATTCAGCGCATACAAGAAAGACGGCAGTTCCCGACGGGGCGTGCCGCCGTCCACCGCCGTCGCCGCATCCGCGTCACTCCGGATACGTGACGCGCTCCGGCTCGCGCCGCATGATCACCTTCCCGTGGCGCACCGACAGCGTGGCCTTCACCTGCCGGCGCACGGCTTCATAGTCGCAGTCGGCATCGAGCACGACCAGGTTCGCCGGCCGCCCGACCGCGATCCCGTAGCCGTCGCCGAGATGCATCGTCGTCGCGCTGTGATCGGTCACGAAGTCGAGGCAGCGCTGCAGGTCCTGGTAGCCCATCATGTGGCAGATGTGCAGGCCGGCGTCGAGCACGCGCAGGATGTTGCCGTTGCCGAGCGGATACCACGGATCCTTGATCGAATCCTGTCCGAAGCACACGTTCAGGCCCGCGCGATCGAGTTCCGCGACACGCGTGAGCCCGCGCCGCTTCGGAAACGTGTCGAAGCGCCCCTGCAGATGAATGCTCTCGGTCGGGCACGACACGAAGTTCAGGCCCGCGCGCTTCAGCAGCCGGAACAGCTTCGAGCAATACGCGTTGTCGTACGAGCCCATCGCGGTCGTGTGGCTCGCGGTCACGCGCGCGCCCATGCCGCGCACGCGCGCCTCTTCCGCGAGGACTTCCAGAAAGCGCGAATGCGGATCGTCGGTCTCGTCGCAGTGCACGTCGACGAGGCAGCCGGTGCGCTCGGCCAGCTCCATCAGGAAGCGGATCGAGCTGACGCCCTGCTCGCGCGTGTTCTCGAAATGCGGGATCCCGCCGACGACGTCCGCGCCGAGTTCGATCGCCTGCGCCATCAGCGCGCGGCCGCCGTCGAACGACTCGATGCCTTCCTGCGGAAACGCGACGATCTGCAGGTCGATCAGCCCGCGCGCCTCGTCCTTCACTTCGAGCATCGCCTTCAGCGCGGCCAGCGTCGGATCGGTGACGTCGACATGGGTGCGCACGTGCTGGATGCCGTGATCGCGCAACATGCCGATCGCCGCATGCGCGCGCGTCTTCGTGTCCTCGTGCGTGATCGTCGCCTTGCGCTCGGACCAGCGCTCGATGCCCTCGAACAGCGTGCCGCTCATGTTCCAGGCCGGCTCGCCGGCCGTGAGCACCGCATCGAGATGGATATGCGGTTCGACGAGCGGCGGAATTGCGAGACGGCCGCCCGCATCGACATCGCCGGCGCCGACCGATGTGACCGGCGCGGCCTGCGCGTCGATCCGCGCGATCCGGTCGCCGTCGATGCCGATCGTGAACAGCCCGTCGCGGCCGCGCAGGCGTGCATTGAAGAGGTTCATGGTGGGTCCAAGCGTCATGCGGCGTCAGCGCGCCGCGTGGTGGGGAAAAACCGGCTCCTGCGATGCGTGCCGCGCTTATTTGAAATCCTCGATCGTCAGGCCGGTCGCCGCGCTCATCTCGTCGTTCGCCACGTCGCGCACGTGCTTGCCGAACGTCCACACATGCCGGCCGGGATCGCGCGCGCGATACATGCGATCGCCGTAGAACTGGTCGGCCGGCGCCTGCAGGATCTCCGCGCCGGCCGCACGCGCGCGTTCGCAGTGCGCGTCGATGTCGGCGTCGTCGGGAAGATGCACGTGGACGTGCTGCGTGTTCCGGTCGCCCGTGTCGTGCGGCGACGCGATGAAGTCGGCCCACGCGCCGCCGATCATGACGAGGCCGTCGCCGAATCTCATTTCGGCGTGCGCGATGTCGCCTTCCGGCGTGGTGACGACCAGCGCGCGCTCGAAGCCGAATGCGCGTTCGAGCCACGCGAGCGCGGCTTTCGGGTCGCGGTAGCACAGCGCGGCACTCAAGGAAGGACGGCGCGGCGTGGTCATCGGGGGCTCCGGATCTCGGCAATGGTCTGCCCATTCTCCACGCGCGCGGCGCGGCGATCAACTCCCGCGCCGGCGACGCGCGTGTTGTCAATGCGCGACACGGCATGCGCGACCGACCGACCGCTCGCGTCGCGCCGTCGGCGAAAACGCACGCCGTCCGGCCTCCGGACCGATTTGTGAACGCCGTGTGACGCACTCTTGCGCAACTCGCAACGGTGTACTCGCGCGCCTGCGGCCGGAATCGCGCGACCCCGCCCCTACACTTGCGCCGAACTTTGGTCACCCGTCCCACACGCAGGAGCTGTTACATGCACAAAACGAACAAAACCCTGATTGCCGCCGCATCCGCCGCCGCACTCTTCGCCCCGCTCGCGCACGCCCAGAGCTCGGTCACGCTGTACGGCCTGATCGACGCCGGCATCGCGTACACCAACAACGCCGGCGGCGCATCGCTGTGGCGCATGACCTCCGGCACGGTCAACGGCAGCCGCTTCGGCCTGCGCGGCACGGAAGATCTCGGCGGCGGCCTGAAGGCGCTGTTCGTCCTGGAGAACGGCTTCAACGTGAACAACGGCGCGCTCGGGCAGGACGGCAAGCTGTTCGGCCGCCACGCGTATGTCGGCCTGACCAGCAGCGGCTACGGCACGCTGACGCTCGGCCGCCAGTACGACACGATGGTCGACTTCGTCGCGCCGCTGTCCGCGACGGCCGGCGACTTCGGCGATACCGGCTTCGCGCATCCGTTCGACAACGACAACCTGAACCACTCGGTGCGCATCAACAACGCGGTGAAGTACACGAGCGACACGATCGCGGGCTTCAAGGTCGGCGCGCTGTACGGCTTCTCGAACTCGACGAACTTCGCCGGCAACCGCGCGTACAGCGTCGCGGCAAGCTACACGAACGGCCCGCTGAAGCTGGCCGGCGCGTACCTGCAGATGAACGGCACGAAGGGCTCGACGAGCGCAAGCCCGGGCGCGACCGACGTGGCCGAAGCGAAGAGCGTGAGCCAGGGCGGCTGGTCGGTGGGCGCGGACCGCATGCGCTCGTACGGCGGCGGTGTCAGCTACGTGTTCGGTCCGGCGACGGTCGGCTTCGTCTATACGCGCTCGCAGTACGACAACTCGGGCTCGTTCGGTTCCACCGGCCAGGTCGCGTTCAACAACTACGACGTGAACGTGCGCTATGCGGTGACGCCGGCCGTCAGTCTCGGCGCGGCCTACGTGTACACGGACGCCAGCGTGTCGAACCCGGACAGCAAGCACGGCACCGATCCGAAGTGGCATCAGGTCGACCTGCAGGCCGTGTACAAGCTGTCGCGCCGCACCGACCTGTACGCGGAAGCGATGTACCAGCACGCGTCGGGCCGCGGCTACCAGGCCTTCATCAACACGTCGGGCGGCGCCTCGAGCACCGCGAACCAGATCGTCGGCACGATCGGCATGCGCACGCGATTCTGAGTTCCGCGCCGCGTGAGCGCCCGTCGCCCGTCCGCCAGGACCCTGTCCTGGCGGACGGGTTCGCGCGCTGTGGGCGACGTGCACCAATGTTGTTCCATCTGGAAAGCTGCCTGCCCGGAATCGGGGTTTTTGTGCGCGCGTGTGCTGCATAGACTGGCATCGACGGTTCGGATCGCGCGTCGATCACCGGACCGGCCTCATACCCCGTCTACTGGAGAACATCGTGAAATCGCTCGTCGTTACCGCCGCCGCTGCCGTCCTGCTTGCCGCACCGGCCCTGTCGTTCGCTCAGTCCGCCAAGGCGCCCGTCACGCGCGCACAGGTGCTGCAGGAGCTCTATGACCTCGAATCGGTCGGCTACAACCCGTCGCTCGGCGACGCCGGCAACTATCCGGACGACATCATGGCCGCGCAGGAACGCCTGGCAGCAAAACGGCTCGCCGAGCACAAGGCCGCGCAACGCGCATATGGCCCGGCCGGTGCGGGCGCAACGGAATCGGGCGTGGCGGCAAAGCCCGCGCTGTGAAGACACGCAGCAACGCCGCACCCGCGTGACATGCGTCCCGCGGGCGCGGCGGAAATCGCGCGAAACGGTTCGTCACGATGGATGCGGCCGGACAGCGTGCCGTCCGGCACGCGGCCATCTCGTCCTGGATTCGCTCTCGGGCTGCCTGATCAGGCAGCCTGCGGCTCGCGGTCGATCGCGTTCAGCATCTCGACGTCGCGAGCAATCATCCCCGGCACCTGCGCACGCAGCATCTCGACCCAGGTGCGCACCTTCGCGTCGATGAAGCGGCGCGACGGATACAGCGCATACACGTTCATCTTCTGCAGGATGTGCCCGGGCAGCACGCGCACGAGCGTACCGTCCTGCAGCGCGTCGATCGCCGCATACAGCGGCAGCATGCCGATCCCGATACCGTCGCGGATCGCGAGCGCGAGCGACTCGGCCGTATTGGTCTGCACCGGCCCGGTGACATGGATCTGCTCGATGCCGTCGGCGCCTTCAAGCACCCATTCGTGGGTCGGGAACGCCGGCGTGCAAAGTGTCAGGCACGCGTGCGCGCCGAGATCCTGCGGGCGGGCCGGCGCGCCGTGGCGCTTCACGTACTCGGGCGACGCGCACAGGATGCTGAAGGTCGAGCCGAGCAGGTGCGACACGAGCTCCGAGTCGGGCAGCGACGATGCGGTCACGACCGCCATGTCGCTCGTGCCGTCGAACAGGTCGGGCATGCGCTGCGACAGCGACAGCTCGATCGACACGTCCGGATATTGCGTGTGGTAGCGCGTGAGCGCGGGCATCACGTAGTGATGGCCGACACTCGCGAAGCTGTGCATGCGCAGCACGCCGGCCGGCCGTTCGTGCGCGCAACTCGCCTCCTCCTCGGCGCGATCGACGTCGGCAAGAATCTGGCGGCAGCGCCGCAGATAGCTTTCGCCGGCCGACGTCAGCGCGAGGCGGCGCGTCGAGCGATTCATCAGACGGGTGCGCAGGCGCGCCTCGAGCTCCGACACCGCGCGCGACATCGCGCCCGTCGTCGAATTCAGCGATTGCGCGGCCGCGGTGAAACTGCCCGTCTCGACGACGCGCGTAAACACCCGCATGTTTTGTAGGGTATCCATTCCTGTGAGCCACCTGTAGCGGAGCCGCTATTTTCCTCCAGCGGATGCGACAGATTGTTACGCGGCCTGCAACTATCGTTTCCCCGTAGCTGCGTTAATGCCCGCGCGCCGCACTCCTACAATCGGCGCCTCACCAGTCGAACGGACCCGTCCGGACGCGCCGCGGCACCGCACGCGCCCCGCTTTTTTTCATGAAGCCACAACCTGCGATCGAGCGACCTTCCATCGAACCGGCCCGATGGAGAACCCGGCTCGATCCGCTCGGCGGCGCCGCGCGCGACTGGGCCGCGACCGACGGGCTGATCTGGCTGCATCTCGCCAAGACCGTGCTCGCCGCGCTGCTCGCGATGGGGATCGCGATGCGGCTCGAGATGTCGCAGCCGCGCACGGCGATGACGACCGTGTTCGTGCTGATGCAGCCGCTGTCGGGGATGGTGTTCGCGAAGAGCTTCTACCGCATGCTCGGCACGGCGGCCGGCCTCGTCGCCGCGCTCGCGCTCGGCGGGCTGTTCGCGCAGCAGCCGGAGCTCTACATGGCCGGCATCACGCTGTGGGTCGGCGGCTGCATCGCGCTCGCGGTGCGCAACCGCCATTTCCGCTGGTACGGGTTCGTGCTCGCCGGCTACACCGCCGCACTGATCGGCCTGCCCGCGGTGATGACGCCGCAGACGCTGTTCCAGTCCGCGCTCACGCGCGCCGCGGAAGTCGCGCTCGGCATCGCATGCTCCGGCGCGGTCAGCGCGCTGATCCTGCCGCTCAGTTCCGCGAAAGCGCTGATGCGCTCGCTGAGCGCGCGTCATGTGAAGTTCGCGGCATTCGCGGCCGGCGCGCTGTCGGGCGACCTCGCGCGCGGCGACTTCGAGCGGCGCTTCGCCGATTTCGTCGACGAGATCGTCGGGTTCGAGGCCAACCGCGCGTTCGCGTCGTTCGAGGATCCGCACATTCGCGCGCGCAGCCGCCGGCTCGCGCGGCTCAACAGCGAGTTCATGAATGCGTGCACGCGCCTGCATGCGCTGCACCAGCTCGTCAAACGCCTGCGCGCGAACCGGTCGGACGCGGTGCTCGACGCACTCGCGCCGCACATCGATGCGCTCGCGCAGCGGATCACCGCATTGCGCGACGAGCGGCAGCGCGGCATCACGTCGACCACCGGCGCACTGCTCGAACTGCGCCGCTTTCACGCCGCGTTGCCGAAGGCCGCGCGCGCCTCGCGTCGCGCGATCGAGGATCACGCGGCCGGCGGCCTGCTCGACTTCGACACCGCGATCGAGCTGATGTATCGCTTCATCGGCGAGTATCTCGGCTACGCCGACACCAACGCATCGCTCGATCGCGACGATCACGCGTTCGAACGCTCGGTCACGCACTACGCGGTGAAGACCAATTCGTTCTTCGTCGGCTTCGCGTTCCTGCGCACGCTCGTCGCCGTCGGCGCGATGAGCGCGTTCTGGCTCGCGTCCGAATGGCCGAGCGGCTCGCTCGCCGTGATCGCGACCGCGATCGCGTGCGCGCTCAGCTCGACGTCGCCGCGCGCACCGAAGTTCGTCGCGCAGATGGGCGTCGGCGCGGCGTTCGCGACCGCCGTCGGCTACGTGTTCCTCTGCTACGTCTATCCGAACATCGACGGTTTTCCGCTGCTGTGCGCGGCACTCGCGCCGGTGCTCGGCATCGGCGCGTTCCTCGCGATGCGCCCGGGCCTGTCAGGTTACGGCATCGGCTTCGCGGTGTTCTTCTGCCTGCTCGCGGGCCCCGACAACGCGATCGCGTATACGCCCGAGGTGCTGATCAACAACGGCTTCGCCGTCGTCGTCGCGATGCTCGCTTGCTCGATCGTGTTCGCCGTGGTGTTTCCGACCCACATGCCGTGGCTCACGTCGCGGATCGCGCACGACCTGCGCCGCCAGGTCACGTTCGCGTGCGAAGGCGCGCGCGACGGGCTCGCCGCGCGCTTCCAGTCGAGCACGCACGACCTGATGGCGCAGCTGCGCACGCTGCTCGTCAAGCGCACGCGACAACATCGCGACGCACTGCGCTGGATGCTCTCGACGCTCGAAGTCGGCCACGCGGTGATCGACCTGCGCGACGAGCTGCACGGGTTCTGCGAATCGAAACCGCCGCAGACGCTGCGCTGGACCGCCTCGGTCGACGCGGTGCTGCACGAGCTGCCGCGCTTCTTCGACGATCCGACGCCGGGCCATCATGCGCGCACGCTCAAATCGGTGAACCTGTCGATTCGCGCCGCGCAGCACACGCTGCACGCATGGTACGCGGTGCCCGATGAACGCCACCGCATGCAGCGCATCGTCGGCTGCCTGCACTTCATTCGCAGCGCGCTGCTGGACAAGGATGCGCCGTTCAACCGCCATCGTCATTGAGCGCCGACGAGGGTCGGCGGGAGATCGATGCGTACGCAACGTCACCCTTGTTCCGATTGGAAATAAGCTCTGCACCCGCGGTGATTAATTTCCAGGCAGGGCGAGCCTATAGTTTCCTCACTGCCAGCGAGACTGGCACTGACCCAGGAGAAACCGAAATGAAGCCGCTGCACCTCGCCCTCGTTGCCCTGTCGCTCACCGCCGCCGTCGCGCACGCGCAGAGCGCGCCGGCCGACGTCGCGCAACAACCGGCGAACCGCGCCGAAGCCGTCCAGGCCTCGGGCCGCGTCGATCGTGCGCAATCGAAGCAGGAAGACCCGAACGCATGCGTGGGCCCCGTCAGCTTCTGCAACGTCTACTTCGGCAGCTGAGCATGACGCCGCGTCGTCACGGCCGGGCTCGCCGCGCGCACATCGCACGTATCGCACGTATCGCACGTATCGCACGTATCGCCTGCGCGCGTGCACGACGAGCCGGCCGATCGCCGCAACGACACTGCCCGCCACGCCGCTTCGATTGAAGCGGCGCATGCCGTTTCAGGCGCCGCGCACCGGCCGCCACCCCACTTCGCGCAACGCATCCAGCAAGCGCGCCTGCCCCAGCCCTTCGACCCGCGCGCCGCGCGACTCGACGTCGCTCCCCGCGACCAGCGCATTCACGATCGCTTCCTCCACCGCTTCCGCCGCGGCGACGAACAGTGCGGAGATGTGGTCGTTGTTCACCATCTTCACGGCCGTCGTCGGCGCGCCCTTGCTGCCGTAGTTCGCGGCGGGCAAGCCGTCGTTCCCTGTTGCGAACGCAAGGAAGATGTCGCCGCTCGAATCCTCGGTGCCGCCGCCGACGCGTGCCAGCCCGACGCTCGCACGCTGCGCGAGGCGCGTGCATTGATGCGGCAGCAGCGGCGCGTCGGTCGCGATCGTGACGACGATCGAACCCATCCCGGCCTCGCCCTGCCCGTCGGGCGCGCGAAACGGCGAAGGCACGTGCCGCAGCACGTCGCCGACCGGATAACCGGCCACGCGCAGCATCTCGCGCACGCCGTAGTTCGCCTGCACGAGCGCGCCGACGGTCCAGCCGCCCGCGTCGGCCGTCACCACCCGCGACGCGGTGCCGATGCCGCCCTTGAACTCGTGGCAGATCATGCCGGTGCCGCCGCCGACGCCGCCTTCGGCGACCGGCCCCGACTGTGCGGCGGCCAGCGCGCGCAGCACGTGCTCGGCGCGCACGTGCTGCCCCCAGATGTCGTTGAGCAGGCCGTCGTAGGTTTCCATCACGACCGGCATGCACCAGTACACGCGGCCGGCCGCCGCCTCGCGTTCGTTCGCGACCAGCGCATCGCGCACCGCGCCGACGCTGTGCGTGTTCGTATAGGCGATCGGCGTCGTCAGCAGGCCGGCTTCGCGGATCCATTCGAGCCCGGTCGCGTCGCCGTTGCCGTTCAGCACATGGACGCCCGCGAAGCACGGCGAATCGTGCGCGGCACCCGCGCGCGGCTCGATCACGGTCACGCCGGTGCGGATCGATGCATCGCCGTTCTCGACGTTCAGCGTGCAATGTCCAACCCGCACGCCCGGTACGTCCGTGATCGCGTTGAAGCGGCCCGGCGTGCCGAGTCCGATGCGGATGCCGAGATCCCTCGTGCGCATGATGCAATTCCTCCAGTCTTTCAATGGTTGAGTGTGTCGGGTGGTTCAGAGCGAGCGGAACGCATCGCTGTGGCGGGCCCAGACCGCATACATCGCGAGCGCGGCCACCAGCAGAGCGCCGATGATGATCAGGTCGGTCGGCTTGGTCGCCGTCGCCAGCGTCGTGTAGAGCGTGTATGCGGCACCCGCGACCGCGACGAGCGGCGTCACGGGCCACAGCGGCATCCGGTAATGATGCTCGACGTCGCGGCGCACGAGCCGGCTCGCGAGCGCGGCCAGCCCGACGACCAGGTAGATCAGCAGCAGCAGGTCGACCGTGAACGCGGTCAGCTCGTCGAGACTCGACACGAACACCAGCCCCGACGACGGCACGGCGAGCGCGAGCGTCGCGAGCCACGGCGATTCGAAGCGCGGATGGATCGTCGAGAACGCGCGGTTGCAGGTGCGCGACCAGAGCGCATGGCGGCCGCTGCTGTACAGCAGGCGCCCCATCGTGATCACGATCGCGATGATCGCGTTGAATACCGACAGGAAGATCCCGCCGCTGACCGCGCGCGACACCGCCGGGTTGCTCAGCGAGCGCACGACATAGCCGATCGGGTCGGCGCTCTTCGTCAGTTCCGTCAGCGACGGCGCGCCGAGCACGATCGCGGTGAGCGGAATCAGTTCGACGACGAGGATCACCAGCAGCGAATAGATCACCGCTTTCGCGACGTTGCGGTTGCCGCCGCGCAGGTCTTCCGCGAGATAGGCGGCGGAGCCGAAGCCGTTGTAGCAGAAGATCGCCGTGCCGATCGCGGGCACGATCGCCGCGAGCGTGGCCGGCACCAGCGCATTGCCGCTCGCGACGACCGGCGCGACCAGTGCGTCCGCGCCGCGATGCGGCGAGCCGAAGCCGAGCCCCGCAATCAGCATCAGCACGCCGATCTCGACGACGAGAAACGCGCCGGTGATCCATGCGTTCGTCTTGATGTTCAGCATGCCGAGCACGTAGCTGAGCAACACGATCGTCAACGCGACCGACTGGTTGCTGAAGTGCGTGCCGAGCGCGTTGTTCAGGTAGGGCGCGGCACCGCTTGCGAGCACCGCGGGAATGAACACGCTGACGGACAGCACCGTGATGAAGGTCAGATAGCCGGGCAGCGTGCCGAACACGCGTTTGGCCATCACGTATTCGCCGCCCGCGCTGCGGTGCGCGGCGCTGAGCTCCGCGTAGCAGAGCGCGAACGCGAGCGCGAGCACGCCGCCGAGCAGGAACGACAGCACCGCGCCGCTGCCGGCCTGCTGGATCGCGAACGGCGCGATCACGAAGATCGAGCTGGCGGGCGTCACGCCCGACACGGTGATCATCACCGCGTCGCGCACGCTGAGCGTCTGCGACAACGCGCGCGGCGCGCCTTCCGTGGCAGGCGTCGCTTGCAGCGTGCCCGTCGATTCCGACATCATCGCCATTTCGTTCTCCTGTTGCTTCTGTCCTGCGCTTTTTTGAACACCCATACTCGGGCCCGATTGATTGCGTGGCAGTCTAGGAAGCCAATTTCAGGACCGCTATTCCCCCTTCGTGTTACACCCTTCGGTGGTGATATGGATCGACTCTTCTCCGAAATCGCGATGCACCAGGCGCTCGGCCGCGCGATCGATCATCTCGGCCAGCCGCGCTTCTGGCGTTTCCTGGTGCTGCTGCTCAACGAAATGGTGCCGTTCGACAACGCGCTCGCGACCGCGATCGGCCGCGACGGCGTGCCGCTCGTCCTCGACGAATACGACACGGGCGGCACCGACAGCGCGTCGCCGGTGCCGCTTTACCTCAACGGGTTGTATCTGCTCGATCCGTTCCTGCAGGCCGCGCACGACGGGCTCGCCGACGGCTGCTACCGGCTCGAGGAGGTCGCGCCCGACCTGTTCCGGCAGAGCGAGTATTTCCTGAACTACTTCCGCCACGCGGTCGGCGACGATGAAATCCAGATCCTGCTGCGGCCGAACCCCGACCTGCTGCTGTCGTTGTCGCTCGGCGCGGCCGCGCGCTTCGACGTCGAACCGCTCGGCAAGCTGACGGCCGCGATGCCGTGGGTGCTCGCGACGATCCGGCAGCACTGGCGGCTGGTGGGCGATGCCGCGCGCGTGACACCCGACGACGATCTCGGCGCGCGCGTCGAGCAGGCGCTCGCGCGCTTCGGCGCGGGCGTGCTGACCGATCGCGAGATGTCGATCGCGCGAATGGTGCTGCGCGGCAATTCGTCGAAGGCGATCGCCGAGCGGCTGGCGATTTCACCGGAAACGGTGAAGGTGCATCGGCGGCATCTTTACGCGAAACTCGGGATCTCGTCGCAGCCGGAGCTGTTTTCGCGGTTCATCCAGGCGCTTGGGGAGGATGCGGCGGGGTAAACGCGACACGCCGCCGCGTTACGACAACGCGACGTCCGCCGCCAGCCCGGTCGGCGCGATCGCCACGTGCAGGGCGCGCTCGGGCCGCAACGTCACGTTCAGCGCCGCGCGCGGCGCCGCCATGCCGGGCGGCACGGACAATTCATGGCGCTGCAGGATCATCGCCGCCACCACCGTCATCTCCGTCATCGCCAGATGCTGCCCGAGGCACACGCGCGGCCCCGTGCCGAACGGCAGGTATGCGCCGCGCGGAATCGCCGGCGCGTCGTCGGCGAAGCGCTCGGGCCGGAAGGCCCGCGGCTCCGGAAACCATCGTGCATCGTGATGCATCAGCTGAATCGGCAGCATGAACAGCGTCCGCGCCGGAAACTGCCATGCGCCCAGCGCGACCGGCCGCAATGCGCGACGGCTGATCAGGATCGGTGCCGCCGGATACAGGCGCATCGTTTCCTCGAGCGTCTGCGTCAGGTATCGCAATGCGGGGCGCGTGTCGGCGGTCGGCGCACGGCCGCCCAGCACGCGCACGACCTCGTCGCGCGCGGCGGCCTGCGCGGCCGGATTCGCGGCCATGTTCCATACCCACCAGGTCAGCGTGGCCGCGGCCGTCTCGTGGCCGGCCAGGAATGCCGTCATGCACTCGTCGTGCACGGCCCGCAGCGGCCATGCGTACCCGTCGGCACGGTGCAGCCGCAACAGGCGCGACAGCAGGTCGTCCGGCCAGCCGTGCTCCGGCATGTCGAGACGCGCATGCAGTTGCCGGTCGATCAGTCCGTTCAGCACCGCCAGCGCCCGCGCCTTGCCGCGCTTCCACGGCATCCAGTCCGGCGCGCTGGCCGGCTGGTAGAACTCCGCGTTCGCCGCCGCGCCCACCGTGCGCACGGCCTCTTCGGCAACGCGCGCGTGTGCGCCGATCGAATCCGAGAACATCGTGCGCATGATCACGTCCATCGCCAGCGACGTCAGCGCGCTCTCGACCGGCCAGTGTGCGTCGCACGCGGGCCACTGCGCGAGCGCACGACCGGCTGTCGCGGCGATCGACGGCACGAACGCCTGCACCGGTTTCGGCGCGAAGTTCGCCTGCAGCGCGTGCCGCTTGTCGCGCCATGCGTCGCCCTCGGCGACCAGCACGCTGCGCCCGTGAACCCGCGAGAACACGCGAATGCCGCGCTCCCAGCGCACGAACGCATCGTGATGCGTGACCAGCAGCTCGCGCACGAGCGCGGGATCGGTCACGACCACCGCATGTTCGGGCCACATGCGCAGGTGCACGACGTCGCCATGCGCACGCTGCCAGCCTGCGAGCGCGCCGGTCAGGTCGCGCGACATCGCGCGCAGCAGCGGCCACCCCGTCAGGCCGGCTCGCGGCCCCGGCGGCCATACGCCGGGCGGGTGAAGCACGGGAGACGCATCAGCGGCGTCCGCATGAAACGGGCATCGGGAAGAGGATCGTGGGTTCATGCTCCGGATTGTCCGGATCGACACGCTGCCGGTCTTGAACGCAAACGACATCGACACGTGCGGCGCCGGTCCCTATACTCCGGCGTCATGCCCTCCGGTCCGTCTCCGAATCCGTCACCGTGTCCCGATCCGCACGCGCGTGCGCCGCGCGTGCGGTGCGACGGCCGGTCGCCGCCCACGCGGCTGTATCCGCCGCCGGCCGCGCTGCGAGGCGCGGTCGCCGCGATCGTCTGCCGCGACACGCGCGGCTTCGCGTTGAGCGACGCGCAGCGGCTCACGCATTTCCCCGCGTCGCCGATCGTCTGCCTGTCGTGGTATCGCGGCTTCGACGTCGGGCTCGTCCGGTGCACGGACGACGGCCCCGTATGGCGGCCGTTCGGCGCATCGGCGACGCTGTCGGGCAGCCAGTCGATGCCGGTCGCGAGCTGGGCGCCGACGGGCGGACAAGGCGGCATCGTCTGCCTGCATGCCGATGCTGCGCGCGCGCTGTTCGGCGTCGCGCTGCCGGCGATCCACGACACCTTCGTCGACGCACATGCATGCCTCGACGACAGCTGGCGGCCGCTGCTGGATGCGCTCGCCGATGCCGAGCACGACGACGACGCGCTGGCCGCGCTCGACCGACACCTCGCGCCGCGCTGGCATGCGCTGCGCGGCAGCGTGTCGCCGCTGTCGTCGCTGCGCGATGCCGGGCGCAGCTGGGTCGGGCGGCTCGCGTCGATCGCGCGCGAATGGCGGCACACCCACAGCCCGCGCCAGGTGGAACGGCGCATCAAGGCGTACAGCGGGCGCTCGTTGCGCGACTGGCAAATGCTGGTGCGCACCGAAGGCGTGTTCTTCGCCGCGCGCGACCGGCAGGACGCCGGACAACCGGTCGACTGGGCCGCGCTCGCGCTGGACGAAGGGTTCGCCGACCAGGCGCACCTGAGCCGCGCGACGCGGCGCATCACGGGCTTCTCGCCAACCGAGTTCGTGCGGCGCTTCGCCGAGGACGAATCGTTCTGGATGTACCGGCTCTGGGTGTGACCTGCCGCTGCACGTCGCGCGTCAACCGCCCGATTCGATGAACCCGCCATCGGGCGCCTGATGCGGCACGTACCAGCCGAAATACACCTCGGCCTCGACGATCCGGCCGTCGCGGACCCGCAACCGCTCCGCATTCCGGAACCGCCTGCCGGCGGTCGTCGCGGCTTCGTATACGACGAACACGTATTCGCCGTGCACGGTGACGTCGACGAACTCGAAACCGGCGAGCATCGCGCTGTTCGGCCAGCAGCGCGCGAGATACGCGTCGCGATCGAGCCGGTTGTCGAGCGGGCTCGTGAAATGGAAGTCCGGCGCGATCAGCGCTTCGATCGCATCGCGGTCCTTGTCGACATACGCGCGATAGCTGGCGCGCGCAACCTCACCGGGGTCCTCTGGCATCGTCATTACCTCCGCAAAGAGCCGGGGCGACGCGACGGCACGCGTCGCCCCGAGGTATCGATGAAACGCAGGCGGGCGGCACGCGCGAGCGCGGCCCATCCTGCGTTCACGGATGAGCGCGCCCGCCCGGCTCGATGCCATTCACGAAAACCCGCACCGGCCGGTCCGCATGCGACGCACCGCGCGTTCTGCCGCATTCTGCCGCGGGCAGCCGATGCCGCCGCTGCCGCGGTTGCCCGTTTCCGCACGCGCGGGCATGATGTCCGGCAGCGTGCCGGCCGCACCCATCCGCTTCGGCGGCCGTCGGCGGCGTCGGCGGCGCAATCGGCACGTCGCCCCTGCACCGCCTCCGGCATCATCGAGCAATCCGCGTGCCGGTCCCGGCCGCCCCTCTCATCGAGCCCATGTCACTACGCGCATTCAGAACCCTGGTCGCGATCGCCCGATACCGCACCTTCGCGCGCGCCGGCGAAGCGATCGGGCTCACGCAGTCCGCCGTGAGCCTGCAGGTCAAGACGCTCGAAAGCGAATACGACGTCCGGCTGTTCGACCGTTCGCGCCGCCAGCCGGTACTCACCGAAGCCGGCAAGATCCTCGTCGCGCAGGCCGAGCAGGTGCTCGCGATGGTCGACCGGATTCCCGATGCGCTCAGCGACGAGAAGAAGCTCGTCGGCCGTCTGCGAATCGGCGCAATCCATACCGCGCTGTCCGGCCCGCTGCCCGATGCGCTGCTCGCGCTGCGCGATGCGCACCCGTCGTTGCGCGTGCACGTATCGGCCGGCATGTCGGCCGAACTGGCGAACCGCGTCGCGGCCGGCGAACTCGACGCGGCGATCACGACGCGCCCGGTGCGCCCGCATCCGGCGGAACTGACGTGGACCACGCTGTACGAAGACCGCTTCTGGCTGCTCGCGCCGCCGCACTACGCGGAGCGCGACGCGGGCACGCTGCTCGAGGCGCTGCCGTTCATCCGCTTCGACGCGCAGGCGTGGGCCGGCCGGATGATCGCCGCCGAGCTGCGCCGCATCGGCGTGCGCGTGCGCGAGGAGATGGTGCTCGACAGCGCGGAGACGATCGCGCGGATGGTGGCGCGCGGGCTCGGCGCGGCGATCGTCGCGCTCCCCGACGCGACGCTCGCGCGGCTGCCGCCCGTCACGCGCTTGCCGTTCGGCCAGCCGCAGATGGGCCGCGCGGTCGTGCTGCTCGAACACCAGTCGCGTCCGGCCGAGCGTTTCGCACGTGCGCTGGCCGCCGAAGTCAGCGCATCATCGATGAGAATTTCTCATTGAACACCCGATAATTCACCATTATTCCTGCTGCTTGCGCGTGTTAACTTGGCGGCATCGTCACTCTTTCGATTGCGTGCCGCCATGTTGCCCGCCGGATGGATTCCCGCTTCGTTCCGCCGCGCCGCCCGCCGGCCGTTCGGCCCGCGTCGCCTGAAGGCGCGTCGATGATCGGCCCGATCGTGCTCGCGCTCGCGCCGGTCGCGCTGCTGGTCGCGCTCGGCCACGGCCTGCGGCGCACGGGCTTCATCGCCGATGCGTTCTGGCCGCACGCCGAGCGGCTTTGCTATTACGTGCTGCTGCCCGCGCTGTTCGCGCACGGTCTCGCGACTGCGCGGCTGCAAGCGCTGCCCGTCTTGCCGCTCGCGGCGGCGCTGGTCGGCTCGACCGTGCTCGTCGCGGCGCTGCTTCTGCTGGTCCGCCGGTTCGTGCAGGTCGACGGCGCCGGGTTCACGTCGGTGTTCCAGGGCGCGGTGCGCTTCAACAACTATGTCGGCACCGCCCTCGCCGCCGGACTGTTCGGCGCGCACGGCATCGCGCTCGCGGCCGTATGCGTCGCGGCGATCGTGCCGACCGTGAACCTGATGTGCGTGCTGGTGTTCGCGCGCTACGGCGACACGCGGCTCGGCGCGTGGGCGCTCGTGCGCCAGATCCTGTCGAATCCGCTCGTCGTCGGGTGCGCGCTGGGGATCGCGATGCAGGCCGCCGGCCTCGCGTTTCCGGCCTCCGTCGAACCGGCCGTGCGCGCGCTCGGCGCCGCATCGATGCCGCTCGGCCTGCTGTGCGTGGGCGCGGCACTGAAGTTCGACGCGGCGCGCGGATGGATGCAGCCGATGTGCATCGCGTCGGCGTTCAAGTTCATGGCGATGCCGCTCGCCACGCTCGCCGCCGGCTGCCTGTTCGGGCTCGGCGATGCCGCGCTGACCATCGCGCTGCTGTTCCAGGCGCTGCCGACTTCGTCCTCGTCGTACATCATGGCGCGCCAGCTCGGCGGCGACGCGCCGCTGATGGCCGGCATCACCGCGTTCCAGACGATCGCCGCCGCGCTCGCGATGCCGGCCGTGCTGACGGCGCTCGCGTCGGCGCCGGTGTTTCGCTGACGGCGTGGCACCGTTGCCGAACGCAACGAGGCAGCACATGCGGTGCCTCGTTGCGCTGCTGCGGGGACGGATAGCAAATACCGCTGCGCGCGCACGACCGCCGCGACGTTGCGCGACGCCTACGCGCCGCCGATGCGCCCCCGGTTCTTCTCGCAGCCCCGCGAAAAACCGCCTATGGTGAATGAAGCGGGTCCGTTCGGCCGTCATTCGACTTCGCGTCGCTCGCACCGGCGGCCACGGCGCCGCGTTCCGGCACCATTCCCCGCGCTCGCGCGCACGCCCGGCCGTGCGCGCGAGCGCGCCGCCCACCGGACTACAAGGAGGTAATCATGAAAGCCGTGCTGCTCGTCAGCTCCGCCCTGCTCGCCATGGCGTCCGTTTCGGCCTCGGCTCAAGGCTCGATCACCAAGGTCGAAAACGGCGCGCTCGTCGCCGCGAACGGAATGACCGTCTACACCTTCGACCAGGACAAGCCCAACGCCGGCACCAGCGCATGCAAGGGCCAATGCGAGTCCTTCTGGCCGCCGTACAAGGCCAGCGCGACCGACGTTCCGGTCGGCCCCTATACGATCGTCAAGCGCGACGACGGCAGCCCGCAATGGGCCTACAAGGGCAAGCCGCTGTACTTCTTCGCGAAGGACATGAAACAGGGCGACCGCAACGGCGACAACTTCAAGAACATGTGGCACGTGGTCGCGCCGTAAGCATTCTTTCCCCGTCTTCAGCGTCGGCACGACCGCCGTACATGTAAAAAGGCCCGCCCCGATCGTCGACCGGGGCGGGCTCGTGCGTCCTTGCGCGGGCCGCGTGGCGACACACGCCGAGCGGCGCGCGTCGCGTTGCGGCCGGATCGTGCGTCAGCGCGTCAGCGGTTCGACGGGAAGCTGAACACCGTCCCTTCGCGCACGCCGGCCGACGGCCAGCGCTGCGTGATCGTCTTGCGCTTCGTATAGAACCGCACCGCATCCGGGCCGTACGCGTGGAGATCACCGAACAGCGAGCGCTTCCAGCCGCCGAACGAGTGGTACGCGACCGGCACCGGCAGCGGCACGTTGATGCCGACCATGCCGATCTGGATGTTGTCGCTGAAGTAGCGCGCCGCTTCGCCGTCACGCGTGAACAGGCACGTGCCGTTGCCGTATTCGTGCGCGTCGATCAGCGCCATCGCCTCGTCGAGCGACTTCAGGCGGATCACGCCGAGCACCGGCCCGAAGATCTCGTGCTGATAGATCGGCATGCCGGGCTTCACGTTGTCGAACAGGCACGGGCCCAGGTAGTAGCCGCCGTCGTGGCCGTCGACCTTCACGCTGCGGCCGTCGACGACGAGCGTCGCGCCGGCCGCCACGCCCGCCTCGACGAAGCCCGTCACCTTCTCGAAATGCTGCTGCGTGACGAGCGGCCCCATGTCGACGCCGGCCCCGTTGCCCGGGCCGACCTTCATCTTCGCGATCTCGGCCCGCAGGCCTTCGACCACCTTGTCACCCGTTTCCTCGCCGATCGCGACCACCAGCGGAATCGCCATGCAGCGCTCGCCGCACGAGCCGTACGCGGCGCCCATCAGCGCGTTCACCGCGTTGCCGATGTCGGCGTCGGGCATCACGACCGCGAAGTTCTTCGCGCCGCCGAGCGCCTGCACGCGCTTGCCGTGCGCGCAGCCGGTCGAGTAGATGTATTCGGCGATCGGCGTCGAGCCGACGAAGCTCACCGCCTTCACGCGCGGGTCGGTCAGGAGCGTGTCGACGGCTTCCTTGTCGCCGTTCACGACGTTCAGCACGCCCGGCGGCAGGCCGGCCTCGAGCGCGAGCTCGGCCATGCGCAGCGTCGACGACGGCGTGCGCTCGGACGGCTTCAGCACGAACGTGTTGCCGCACGCGACGGCCATCGGCCACATCCACAGCGGCACCATCACCGGGAAGTTGAACGGCGTGATGCCGGCGGCCACGCCGAGCGCCTGGAATTCGCTCCACGAATCGATCGCGGGGCCGACGTTCTTGCTGTGCTCGCCCTTCAGCAGCTCGGGCACGTAGGACGCGTATTCGACGTTCTCGATCCCGCGCTGCAGTTCGCCCATCGCGTCGGCGAGCACCTTGCCGTGCTCGGCGGTAATCAGCGCGCACAGTTCGTCCGCATGCTCCTCGAGCAGCGTCTTGAAGCGGCTCATCACGCGGGCGCGCTTCAGCGGCGGCGTATTGCGCCATGCCGGGAACGCGGCCTGCGCGGACGCGATCGCGGCTTCGACGGTCAGCTTGTCGGCGAGCGCGACGCTCTTGTGCGATTCGCCGGTGGCCGGGTCGAACACCGGCTGGACGCGGCTGCCGCCGTCGACGCGCTTGCCGTCGATCAGGTGGCCGAGGGTGGAGGTCACATTGCTGTCGTGTTTCATCGTTCAGGCTCTTTCGTGAATTCGGTTGTCGCGGGAAAAGGGCCGCGGCTCAGTCCACTTCGTTCAGCGCGTCGGACAGCGCGTTCACGAGGTTGTCGATCTCGCGCTTCTCGGCGATGAACGGCGGCGCGAGCTGGATCGTGTCGCCGCCGTAACGCACGTAGAAGCCCTTCGCCCAGCAGCGCATCGCGATCTCGTACGGGCGCCGTGCCGGCTCGCCCGGCAGCGCCGCGATCGTCAGGCCGGCCGCCAGCCCGTAGTTGCGGATGTCGGTGATATGGCGCTGGCCCTTCAGCCCGTGCACGGCCGCCTCGAAATGCGGCGCGAGATCGCGCACGCGGGCCACCGCGTCTTCCTTCACGAGCAGGTCGAGCGCCGCGACGCCGGCCGCGCACGCGACCGGGTGCGCCGAATACGTGTAGCCGTGCGGGAACTCGAGCATGTACTCGGGGCCGCCCGCGGCCATGAACGTGTCGTAGATTTCCTTCGTCGCGATCACGCCGCCGAGCGGCTGCACGCCGTTCGTCACCTGTTTCGCGAAATTCATGATGTCCGGCACCACGCCGAACGCGTCGGCGCCCGTCATCGCGCCGGCACGGCCGAAGCCCGTGATGACTTCGTCGAAGATCAGCAGGATGTCGTGCGCGGTACAGATGTCGCGCAGGCGCTTCAGATAGCCCTTCGGCGGGATCACCACGCCCGCCGAGCCGGAGAACGGCTCGACGATCACGGCCGCGATGTTCGACGCGTCGTGCAGCGTGATCAGGTCGAGCAGGCGGTCGGCCAGGTCGGCGCCGTTATCCGGCATCCCGCGCGAGAACCGGTTTTCCGCGAGCTGCGTGTGCGGCAGGAAATCGGCGTCGATGCCCTGGCCGAACAGCTTGCGGTTCGCGCCGATCCCGCCGACCGAGATGCCGCCGAAGTTCACGCCGTGATAGCCCTTCTCGCGGCCGATCAGGCGCGTCTTCGTGCCCTTGCCCTTGGCGCGCCAGTACGCGCGGGCCATTTTCAGCGACGTGTCGGCCGCTTCCGAGCCCGAGCCGGTGAAGAACACGTAGTCGAGGCCGGCCGGCGTCAGGTCCTTGATCTTGTTCGCGAGCTCGAACGACTTCGGATGACCGAACTGGAACGCCGGCGCGTAGTCAAGCTGCGCGACCTGGCGGCTCACGGCTTCCGTGATTTCCGTGCGGCCGTGACCGAGGCCCGTGCACCACAGGCCCGACAGGCCGTCGAAGATCTTGCGGCCTTCGCCATCCGTGTAATACGCGTCCTTCGCCGACACGATCATGCGCGGATCGGACTTGAACTGGCGGTTCGCCGTGAACGGCATCCAGTGGGCGTCGAGCCACGCGGCGTCGGTGCGGAGGTTCGTCTCTTCCTGCTGCTTGGCGATGGTCGTATCGGTCATGTCGGTCGGCGCGGCGCGCCCCTCCTTCTTGTGTTGATGTTGCGCATTGTCGGGACGACAATTAGTCTCTTCAATATCGCAATATCAATGTTCACTTGCTCGTCTATGCAAGCAAAGAAACCGAAGAGCCGCGCGCTGCTCGGGCAGCTCAGCGACATGGATCTGCGGCTGCTGCGGGTCTTCAAGGGCGTCGTGCAGTGCGGCGGGATGGCGGCGGCCGAACTCGAGCTGAATATCGGCATCTCGACGATCAGCCGGCACGTGAAGGATCTGGAAACGCGCCTCGGCCTCGTGCTGTGCCGACGCGGCCGCGCCGGCTTCACGCTAACCGCCGAGGGGCAGACGGTGTACGAGGAAACCCTGCGCCTGCTCGCGTCGATGGAGGCATTTCGCAGCAGGATCGACGGCATTCACGACAAGATGGGCGGAGAACTGCACGTCGCCGTGTTCGATAAGACCGCCACCAACCCGCAGGCGCGGCTCGGCGACGCGATCCGCCAGTTCGCGGACGAGGCGCCCGACGTCGCGCTGAACCTGCACGTCGCGTCGATCAACGAGGTCGAGCGCGGGATCATCGACGGCAGTTATCAGGTCGGCATCATCCCCGCGCACCGCAGCTCGGGCAGCCTCGTGTATTCGGAACTGTTCGACGAGCGGATGCTGCTGTACTGCGGCCGCCAGCACCCGCTGTTCGACGCGCCGCACGGCAAGCTCACGTGGACGACGATCCGCAATCATGCGTTCGCCGGGCTCGGCTTCCATTCGCCGAACATGGAACTGAGCCATCGCGCGAAGCTCACGCGCAGCGCGACGGCGTCGGACCAGGAATCGATCGCGACGCTGATCCTGTCCGGCCGCTATCTCGGCTTCCTGCCCGACCATTACGCGGAGAGCTTCGAAAACAAGGGGCTGATGCAGCCGATCGCGCCGCACCGCTTCAACTACCGGTGCCGGTTCGTGAGCCTGCTGCGGCGCTCGCCGCGGCCGTCGCGGGCGGCGCTGCTGTTCCAGTCGTGCCTGGAAGCCGCGCATGCGGCGCCGCAGCCGGGCGACGACAGCGCCGCCGCGTAGCCCGGTTCAGGCTTCGCCCGCGCTGGCGTCGGGCCGCGGCCGTGGCTGCCGCCCGCTCGCGCTCTGCGATAATGCCCACTTCCCCGTTTCCGCTCTCCCTCCGCCATGACGCAGCCGTCCGCCCCGCTCTCCACCGACCTGCCGCCGATTTCGTGCCTGCCCGGCGACGCGCTGCCGTGGCTGCCGATGAGCGCCGACCTGCCGGGGCTCGCAATCAAGTATCTGCATATCAATGCGGCGGAAGACACGCTGACCGCGCTGCTGAAGATGCCGGCCGGCGGCACGCTGCCGCGCCATCGCCACGACGGCGAGGTGTTCGTCCATACGCTGCAGGGTGCGTGGCGCTACCGCGAGTACGAATGGGTCGCGCAGGCCGGCTCGACGGTGCTCGAACCGGCCGGGTCGGTGCACACGCCGGAAACGCTCGGCGCGCCCGGCGACGACGTGATCACGCTCAACGTGATGCGCGGCGACCTGGTGCTGCTCGACGACGACGGCCGCGAGACCGCGCGCGAGAATTGCCGCGTCGCGCTGCTGCGCCAGCGCAAGCATGCGCGTACCGCGCCGCACGATGCTACGCCGTTTGTAACACGATAGGTCATGCGATAAGACGGGCGGGATCGTCGCGTCACGATCCGCACGGTGCCGGCGCTCGCCAGCGCGCGAATGGCCGCCGGCGCACTTCGCCAGCGATGCCGCCTCCCGGCGCCTTACCGAAAACGCCGGAAAAATCGGCGAATATCGCCGGCCAGCAGGTCCGGTTCTTCCATCGCGGCAAAATGCCCGCCGCTCGGCATGTCGGCCCACTGCACGACGTCGAACACCCGTTCGAGCCAGCTGCGCGGCGGGCGGCTGATCTCCTTCGGAAAGCGCGCGAACGCGACGGGCACCGCCACGCGTTCCCCGGCCGCGAAGCGCATCGGCTGCAGCCGGTTTTCCCAATACATCTGCATTGCCGAGCCGATGCTGCCGGTAAACCAGTAGAGCGAGATGCCGGTCAGCAGCGTGTCGTGCGAAAACCGCCGCGCGACGTCGCCGCCGCAATCGCTCCACGCGCGGAATTTCTCGGCGATCCACGCGGCCAGCCCGGCCGGCGAGTCGTTGAGCGCGACGGCCAGCGTCTGCGGCTTCGTCATGTGCACATGCGCGTATCCGCCCTCCAGCGCGGCCCACTCTCCGCGCTGCGTCACGAAGGCCCGTTCGTCCTCGGTGAGCGGCGAAGCCGCGTCGGCCGGAGGCTCGTAGCTGCCGGGCAGGTAGTTCAGATGAATGCCGTCCACCACGCCGGGATGTCGCGCGCCGAGCGCAATCGACACGCCTGCGCCGAGATCGCCGCCTTGCGCGCCGAAGCGGCGATATCCGAGCCCGGACATCAACGCCGCCCAACTGTCGGCGACCTGAAATGCCGACATGCCGGGCGCCGCGGGCGCGGGCGAGAACGCGAAGCCCGGAAGCGACGGCGCGACGACGTCGAACGCGTCGTGCGGATCGCCGCCGAACGCGGCCGGATCGCACAGGCGATCGATCAGCGCGTCGAACTCGAATACGGAGCCCGGCCAGCCGTGCGTGATGACGAGCGGATACGGCTTCGGCCCCGCCCCGCGCCGATGGATGAAATGCACGCGTTGCCCGTCTGCGTCCGCGACGAACTGCGGCAGCCTGTTCAGCGCGCGCTCCGCCGCACGCCAGTCGAAGCGCTCGGCCCAGTACGCAACCAGTTCGCGCAGCCACGCGCCATCCACACCCTGCTGCCACGGGTCGGCGGGCGTCAGCAGCGGTGCGCGCATGTCGCGCAGGCGCCGACGCAGGTCATCGAGCGCGCGATCGGGAATCGCAATGTTGAACGGGGCGGCGTGCATGGTGTCTCCTCGCGAGGAATGCGGGAGATTCTGCGCGATTTCCCGGACACGCGCTGGCGGCTCGCGCCCGCGAACGTCAGGCCGTTTCGCGCTCGTCTGCCCGCGCGTCGCGCCGCACCGCCTGCGGCGGCACGCCGAAACCGCGCACGAACGCGTCGCGCAGGTGGCGCCGGTCGCGAAAACCGTTCTCCTTCGCGATCACGTCGAGCGAGTGCCGGCTCTGCTCGATCATCAGCCGCGCGGCCTCGAGACGCAGCCGCTCGATCGCCTTCGCCGGCGACTGCCCGGTTTCCAGCGTGAACACGCGGCTGAACTGGCGCGGACTCAGGTGGACGGCGTCAGCCAGCTCCTCGACGGTCAGCGCGCGGCCGAGGTTCTGCCGCGCGTAGTTCAGCGCGTTCTGGATCCGGTCCGATTTCGGCGCGAGCTCCAGCATTTCGGAATGCTGCGACTGCCCGCCCGAGCGGCGCTGGTGCATCACGAGCTTGCGCGCGACCGAGCGCGCGGCGTCCGCGCCGAGATCCTTCTCCACCATCGCGAGCGTCAGGTCGAGGCCGGCCGTCATCCCGGCCGACGTCCAGATCGGGCCGTCGACGATGTAGATCCGGTCCTCCTCGACACGAATGTCCGGAAAGTGCTTCTGCATCTCGCGGCCGTACGCCCAGTGCGTCGTCGCGCGGCGCTGCGCGAGCAGCCCGGCCTCGGCGAGCACGAACGCGCCCGTGCAGATGCCGGCGACCCGCCGCGCGCGCGCGGTCGCGCGCCGCAGGAACGCGACGACGCCGGCCGGCGCCGGCGATGCGAGCGGATCGTTGACGCCCGCGACGATCCACGTATCGACGTCGACCCGGCCGCTGAGCGCGCGCGTCGCGACCGACAACCCGAGCGACGAGCGCACGTCGCCACCCTCGACGGAATAGTTGTCCATCACGTAGAACGGTTCGCCCGCGGCCAGGTTCGCGTACTCGAACACCGACTGCGTGGCGAGCGCCATGATCTGGAAGCCGTCGCTGATCAGAAAGCCGATGCGGTGCATGCGTGTCTCCGGTGGCGGGCGGCACGATCGGCACCCGATGTCCTGAATCATACCCATCTACGTCATTTGTGTCGCGGCGATTCGAGGCCAGAATGCCTTCACGCACTCACCCTTTCCTCGACACGGAGCGACATCATGACTGAAGCACATCGCGGTACCGCCGTCATCACCGGCGCATCGTCCGGCATCGGCGCGATCTATGCGGACCGCCTCGCGCGCCGCGGCTACGACCTGATCCTCGTCGCGCGCAACCGCGACCGGCTGGCCGCGCTCGCCGAGCGCATCACGAACGAAACGCAGCGCAGCGTCGAGATCGTCGGCGCCGACCTCAACGACCGCGCGGCGCTCGCCGCCGTCGAAGCGAAGCTGAAGCAGGACGCGAGCATCACGCTGCTCGTCAACAACGCGGGCGTCGGCACGCACACGCCGCTGCTCGACAGCGACGTCGACGCGATGACGCGGCTGCTCGACCTGAACGTGACCGCGCTCACGCGCCTGACCTATGCAGCCGTGCCCGGCTTCGTCGCGCGCGGCCGCGGTGCCGTGATCAACATCTCGTCGATCGTCGCGCTGTCGCCGGAAACGCTCAATGGCGTCTATGGCGGCAGCAAGGCATTCGTGCTCGCGTTCAGCCAGTCGCTGCATCACGAACTCGCGGACCACGGCGTGCAGGTGCAGGCCGTGCTGCCCGGCGCGACGGCCACCGACTTCTGGCAGACCGGCGGCCTGCCGATCGAACACCTGCCGAAGGAGATCGTGATGTCGGCGTCCGACCTGGTCGACGCGGCGCTGGTCGGCTTCGACCGCCGCGAGCTCGTGACGATTCCGTCGCTGCACGCGGCCGACGAATGGGATGCGTTCGAGGCCGCGCGCCGCACGATGGCGCCGCATCTGTCGACCGATTCGCCGGCGCCGCGCTATGCGGCCGCCCGCTGAGGCGCATCGTCATGAAACTCGACGGCAACACCATCCTCATCACCGGCGGCACGTCCGGGATCGGCCGTGCGCTGGCGATCGCGCTCGACGAGCTGGGCAACAAGGTCGTCGTCGCCGGCCGGCGCACGAAGCTGCTCGACGAGATCGCGCGGCAGTATCCGAACATCGACACGATCGAGCTCGACGTCGGCGATGCCGCGCAGATCCGCGCGGTCGCGGCGCGGTTGATCGACCGCTACCCGGCGCTGAACGTCGTGATCAACAACGCGGGCATCATGCCGTTCGACGATGCGGCCGGGCCGCTCGACGACGAACAGGCCGTGCGCCTCGTCGAGACGAACCTGCTCGGCCCCGTGCGCGTCAGCGCGGCGTTCGTCGAACACCTGAAGCGGCAGCCGGACGCGACGATCATCAACAACAGCTCGGTGCTCGCGTACGTGCCGCTCGCGTCGGCCGCGCTGTATTCGGCGACGAAGGCCGCGATCCATTCGTACACGCTGTCGCAGCGTTTCATGCTGCGCGACACGAGCGTGCGCGTGCTGGAAATCGCGCCACCGTGGGTCGACACCGATCTCGTGCACAAGAGCGGCGATCCGCGCGCGATGCCGGTCGATGCGTTCGTCGCCGAGACGCTGGCGCTCCTCGAGACCGCCACCACCGAAGTCGTCGTCGAAGCGGCGAAGCCGTTGCGCGACAATGCCGGGCCGAACGAGCACGCGTTCGTCGACGAGTTCAACCGCTTCGTTGTCGACAACCCGATTCCCGTCGCGTGACGTCGCGCAGCGCAATCCTGCGCACGCATTGATCTGCCGAAAGGCGCCGGCTTCCGCACGATCGGACTGCGAAGCCGGCGCTTGCCGGTTTGCCCGCGCATTCATTCAGGACCTGAAGCGGCCCTTCTCTGCGCTGCTTCTCTGCGCTGCTTCTCTGCGCTGCTTCTCTGCGCTGCTTCTCTGCGCTGCTTCTCTACGCTGCTTCTCTACGCTGCTTCTCTACGCTGCTTCTCTACGCTGCTTCTCTGCGACCCGAACTCGCCGCCCACCCACCCGGTTTCGCCCTTGCTTGCCACGCATTCCTCGCGACGATAAGCTCTACGATCTCAGCCTCCGAAGCAGCGCCCTCCGGCATTCGTCCGATCATCGGCGCAATCGACCGTCGCGGATTTCGACCATGCGGTTCCGTATGTTCACCACCGGGACCGGCGACACGCCCGGCTCCTGTCGCGCTCCCGCCGACGATCGACCGGCGCTTGCGCCGTTGCCCGAACTCGACACCGTGTGCCGTCTCGCCCGCGCGCATTTCGGCACGGCGGGTGCGTTCATCGCGTCCGCCGAAGCCGGCGTGCAGCGCGTGGCGGCGTCCGACGGCACGCTGCCCGCCACGCTTCCTGCCATGCGTTTCCCGTCGCGTGCCGAGCCCGCTCCGGCGGCCGGCCGACGCTTCATCACGCCCGCCGGGGGCGACCTCCCGAATGACGCGCCGCACGTCGTCGCGGCCTGCGAGCTGGTCGCGCCCGACGGCAGCGCGCTGGGCGCACTATGCGTCGCCGGCAGCACCGGCCTGACGCTCGACGCCGCGCAGCGCGCTTTCCTGCACGACCTGGCGACACTGGCGGAACGCGCGATCGGCCGCGCGAACGCGCAAGCCGCGCTGCGCGAACGGCTCGGCGTCGTCGAGGAACACAGCGCGCTGACCACGCTGGCGCTGAACGAAAGCGGCACCGGCGTGTGGGATCGCAACGTCGAAACCGGCGAGATCCATTACTCGGCAGCCTGGAAGGCGCTGCTCGGATATGCGCCCGATGAACTGACGAGCCGGATCGAGGATGCATACGAACGGCTGCACCCGGACGACGTCGCCGGCGTGAAAGCCGCGATGCTCGCGCACTTCGAAAGCCGGACCGACAGCTATGCGGTCGAACACCGCATCCGCTGCAAGAACGGCACGTACAAATGGATCTGCAGCCGCGGCAAGGTCATCGCCCGCGACAACCACGGGCGCGCGCTGCGCATGGTCGGCACGACCACGGACATCACCGCGCTGCGCGAACTCGCCGGCCGGTTGAGCGACTCCGTCACGCTCGTGACGAGCCTGACCGACCAGGTGCCGGGCCTCGTGTTCCAGCTGCGGCAGACCGCCGACGGCCGCCGGTTCTTTTCGTACGCGAGCGCGGGCGCACGCGACATCTACGAACTGACGCCCGAGCAGATCGCCCGCGACGCGGATGCGGTCGAAACCCGGATTCATCCTGCCGACCTGGTTGCCTACCGTCAGTCGCTGCGAGTGTCGGCGGAGCGCCTGGCGCCGTGGCGGCTCGAATACCGCGTGCTGCTGCCGGACCAGGGAATGCGCTGGCGCGAAGGCGACGCGCGCCCGCAACGCACGCCGGACGGCGGCACGGTCTGGCATGGCTTCATCACGGATGCGACCGAGCGCAAGCACATCGAGACCGAACTGCACCGGATGGCGACGACCGATCACCTGACCCAGCTGTCCAACCGCCACGCGTTCATGCGGCATAGCGAAGCCGCGTTGCGCGGCGTGCGCGCGACCGGCCAGGACGCCGCGGTGCTGATGCTCGACCTCGATCACTTCAAGGCGCTGAACGACCGCTGGGGCCATCCGCTCGGCGATCGCGCGCTCCGGCATTTCGCGCGGCTGCTGCTCGCGGAGATCGGGACGGACGGCATCGTCGGGCGCATCGGCGGCGAGGAATTCGCGATCGTGCTGCCGCACACCGGGATCGACGCGGCGTGCGCGCTCGCACTGCGCGTGCAGCAGCGCGTGGCCGATTCGCGGCTCGTGCACGAGGATCAGCCGCTCGTGCTGACCGTCAGCATCGGCATCGACGCGATGCGGACGTCCGACTTCGGCGCGTACCAGGCGCTGTCGCGGGCCGACAAGGCGCTGTATGTCGCGAAGGAGCGCGGCCGCAACCGGATCGAGGTGTATCGGGCCTAGCGCGCGTTCCCGCCGACGACGGGCTTGCGCCCGTCCTGGCCGCCCACCCCGTCGTACGCGCGCCGCGCCGACACATCACGCGATCAACGCGACACGGGCGCCGCGTCGCGCGAGGTCGCGCGCACACCGAGCAGCATCGCGACCGCGCACGCGGCCAGCAATCCCGCGATCATCAGCATCGCCGCATCCATGCTGCCGGTACGGGTGCGGATCACCCCGACGATCCACGGCGTGATCATCCCGCTCGATACGCCGATGCTGCTGATCAGCGCGATCCCGCCCGCCGCGCCGGCGCCCGAGAAATACGCGGACGGCACGGCCCAGAACACCGGGTGCGCGGCGAAGATCAGCATCGCCGCGATCGACAGCAGCGCCATCATCGCGACGATGCTCGGCAAGTGCAGCGTCAGCAACGCGAGCGCCACCGCGCCGCCGAATGCGCACGCGGCGAAGTGCCGGCGACGCTCGCGCTTGCGGTCGGAGCGCCGTGCGATCGCGATCAGGCCGGCCGCGCCGATCGCGTTCGGCACGATCGACAGCAGGCTGATGTGCACGACGTCGTGAATGCCGAATTCGCGAATCATCAGCGGCATCCAGAACAGCAGCATCAACAGCGCCGTCGTCAGCGAAAAATAGATGAATGCGAACAGCCAGGTGCGCGGCGCGGCGAGCACCTGCCGCAGCGACGACGCCGCATGCGCGGGCGCCTCCGCCCGGTCGGCGGCCAGGTCGGCCGCGAGCCGCTGGCGGTCGTCGTCGGACAGCCAGCGCGCCTGTTCGGGGCGGTCGCACAGCCAGAACCACGCGATCACGCCGAGCAGGATCGCGGGCGCGCCCTCGATCGCGAACATCCACTGCCAGCCGTGCAGCCCGAGCACGCCCGACATCGCGCGCATCAGCCAGCCCGACAGCAGCCCGCCGACCATCCCGGCCACCGCGACGCCCGCATAGAAGATCGACAGCACCGACGCGCGCCGGCGCGCCGGATACCAGTAGGTCAGGTAGAACACGACGCCCGGGAAGAAGCCGGCCTCGAACAGCCCGAGCAGGAAGCGCAGCACGTAGAAGTGCTTCGCGCTGTCGACCGTGATCATCGCAACCGACACCGCGCCCCACAGGACCATGATCCGCGCGAACGTGCGGCGCGCGCCGAAGCGGCGCAGCAGCGCGTTGCTCGGCACCTCGAACAGCACGTAGCCGACGAAGAACAGCACCGCGCCGAGGCTGTACATCGCATCGGTCAGGCCGAGATCCTGCCGCATCTGCAGCTGCGCGAAGCCGATGTTGCTGCGGTCGAGGATCGACACGATGTAGCAGATGAACAGGAACGGCACGATCCGCGCGCCGATACGGCGGTACAGCGCGTCGTGGTCCGACGCCGGCGCACGGGAACCGGACGCAACCGCCGGCCCGGCGTCCGCTTGAAGGGGGGCTGACATCGATCGTCTCCTCGATGGATGCGGATACGGTGCGGACAGGAAATGCAGCGCCGGTCGCCGCCGCTCGCCGGCAGCGACCGGCCGCGATTCAGGCGCGGCGTGCGGGTTCGCCCTTCACGCCGAGCATCAGCGCGGCGCCGCTCAGCGCGAGCAGCGCGGCCAGCAGGTACACGGCGAGATCCATGCTGCCGGTGCGCGTGCGGATCAGCCCGATCACCCACGGGCTGACGATGCCGCTCGTGATCCCGATGCTGCTGATCAGCGCGATCCCGGCCGCGGCCGCGTTGCCGGACAGGTAGCGGGTCGGCACGGCCCAGAAGATCGGCAGCGCGGCGAAGATCAGCGTCGCCGCGATCGACAGGCACGCGAGCATCGCCGCGAAGCTGTGCAGGTGCAGCGTCAGCGCCGCGAGTGCCAGGCCGCCGCCGATCGTGCAGCACGCGAAGTGCTTGCGGCGCTCGCCGGTGCGGTCGGAATGGCGGGCGATCAGGATCAGCCCGACCGCGCCGACCGCGTTCGGCACGACCGTGTAGAGGCTCACCGACACGACGTCGGTCACGCCGAAATCGCGGATCATCAGCGGCATCCAGAAGTTGAGCGTCAGCGATGCGCAGGTCAGCGAGAAGTAGATGAACGCGAACAGGTAGACGCGCGGGTTCGCGAGCGCGGCGACCAGGCTGCGTTTGTCGTGCGCACTGTGCGCACCATGCGCACCGCCATCGCTGCACAGCGCGGCGACGCGCGCCTTTTCGTCGGACGTGAGCCACGCTGCGTCCTGCGGCCGGTCGACCAGGTACGTGAACGCGAAGCATGCGAGCACGATCGCCGGCGCGCCTTCGATCGCGAACATCCATTGCCAGCCGTGCAGCCCGAGCACGCCGCTCATGTCGCGCATGATCCAGCCCGACATCAGGCCGCCGAGCACCCCCGCCACCGCGACACCCGCGAAGAACACCGAGATCGCCGCCGCGCGGCGGTTCGCCGGGAACCAGTAGGTCAGGTACAGCACGATGCCGGGAAAGAAGCCGGCCTCGAACACGCCGAGCAGGAAGCGCAGCACGTAGAAATGCGACGGCTGCGACACGAACATCATCGCGGTCGACGCGATGCCCCACAGCAGCATGATCCGCGTGAACGTGCGGCGCGCGCCGAAGCGCGCGAGCAGCAGGTTGCTCGGCACCTCGCAGAACACGTAGCCGACGTAGAACACCGCGGCGCCGAGGCCGTACATCGCATCGCTGAAGCCGAGGTCGTGCTTCATCTGCAACTGCGCGAAGCCGATGTTGATGCGGTCGAGGAACGACACGACGTAGCAGAGGAACAGGAACGGCACGATCCGCCACGCGATCTTGCGGAACAGCAGCGCGTCGCCGGCAGCGGACGCCGGCGCGGATTCACAGGCGGAAGCCGACGCCGCGGCACTCGCGTGCGCGATCGTCGCTTCGGCGGGAAGCGATTGGGGCATGTCTCTCTCCAAACGGGCCGCGCGATTCGGGCGCGCAGCAGTCTCCGCGAGCGTACATGCGCCCGGCTTTCTTGTGAGAACGGAAGTCGGCTCCCTGAACCGCCGCGCGATGCGGCCGCCGCTCAGGCGCCGTCAGGAACGCGGCGCGGCGCCCGCCCGGACGCCCCGCCGCGGTGACCCGCTCAGTCCTGCAGCGCGTCCCACATTTCCTTGTCGCGCTGCGCGGTCCAGATGCGCGGATGCGTGATGCCGCTCGCCTCGTCGTACGCGCGCGACACGTCGAACGGCAGACAGTGCTCGTAGATGAACACGTGGCCGAACTTCGGATCCATCGCTTCGCGCGTGAGCGCCATCGACGCCTTCAGGTCGAGCTTGCGCTCGACGGCCTTGCGGCCCTGCGCGAGCAGCGTCGTCACGAAGTCCTTCGTGTAGTCGAGGCCCTTGTTCACTTCGGCCGGATTCAGCAGCGCGGGGCCGCGGCCCGGCACGAGCTTTTCCGCGCCGAGCGCGCGCAGCGCCTCGAGCGTGGCCGGCCACTGTTCGAGCTGGGCGTCGCCGCAATAGCAGGCCGCGTCGTACTCGACCAGGTCGCCCGAGAACAGCACCTTCTGCGACGGCAGCCAGACGATCGTGTCGCCCTTCGTGTGGCCCGAGCCGACGTGCATGATCTTCACCTCGAGCTTGCCGAGGAACAGCGTGATCTCGCGCTCGAACACGAGCGTCGGCCAGGTCAGGCCCGGCACCGTCTCGACGCCCGCGAACAGCCGCGGGAAGCGCTCGATCTCCGACTTCATGTCGGCCTCGCCGCGCTCGACGATCATTTCGTAGGTGCCGCGGCTCGCGATCACGTGCTGCGCGCCTTCGTCGAAATACGCGGACGCGCCGAGCACGCGCACCGCGTGGTAATGCGACAGCACGACGTGCTTGATCGGCTTGTCGGTCACGCTGCGGATCTTCGCGATCAGGTCCTGCGCCATCGCGGGCGTCGCGGTCGTGTCGACGATCAGCACGCTGTCGTCGCCGATGATCACGCCCGAGTTCGGGTCGCCTTCGGCGGTATAGGCGTACGCGTTCTCGGACAGCTGCGTCCAGGTGACTTTCTTCTCTTCCAGATCGGCTTGGGAGGCGAATGCTTTGGCCATGTTGCGTTCCGTGGCTGCGAGCCATGTGTTGAGGGGAATGAGCGGATCATCTTCCCGCGCCGATTATTTGTCAATGACAAAGTCGCTTGCTATTGTTTAATACGGGTAAACCTGCGGGCTGGCGCGTCAAATGGCGTCGGATACCATGCGGGGTTTCGTCAATGGAAGAATCATCGCGTGCAGAACCACGAAGTCAGCGCAGACGACGCGCCACCCAAGGCGCAGCGCGGGATCCAGAGCGTCGAGGTCGGCGGCCGGCTGCTCGACGCGCTCGCGCGCCGGCGCAAGCCGCTCGGGCTGTCGGAGCTGGCGGCCGCGGCCGACCTGTCGACCGCGCAGGCGCACACCTATCTCGTCAGCCTGACGCGGCTCGCGCTCGTGAAGCGCGACGCGCTCACCGGCAACTACGAGCCGGGGCCGCTGTCGCTGCGGCTCGGGCTGATGTCGATCGAGCGCCAGCCGGCCTATCGCGCGGCGCTGCCGCACGCGGCGCGGCTCGCGGAAGCGGTCGGCCTGAGCGTCGCGCTGTCGGTGCCGGGCGCGCTCGGGCCCACGATCGTGCGCATCGAGCACGGCGGCTATCCGCTGCACGTGAACCTGCACGTCGGATCCGTCATGTCGCTCGACACGACGGCGACCGGCCGGGTGTTCCGCGCGTTCGGCGACCCCGCCCAGCTCGACGCGATGGCGGCCAGCCAGGCCGGCGCCGGCGCCACGCTCGCCGGCGCGGAAGGCGACCAGCCCCCGTCCGACGCCCGCGCGTGGCAGGCCGAACTCGACGCGATCCGTGCGCGCGGGATCGAGCGCGGCGTGGATCGGCCGAGCCCCGGCGTCAGCGCGATGTGCGTGCCAGTGCTGGACGCGGACGGCCGCCTGCAACTCGCGTTGACGGTGATCGGTTCGAGCGGCTCCATCGATGTCGGCTGGGACGGCCCGATCGCGACGGCGCTGCGCGATGCGGCGCGGCAAGCCACCGCGGCGCTCGACGCGGGACGCGACGCACCGCCGGTCGCGCCGGGCATGCCGCCGGCCACGCAGCGCATGCCGCCCGCGCTCGCCGACGACACGAAGGCGCAGCGCGGCATCAACGCGCTCGACAGCACGGGCGAGTTGCTGCTCGCGCTCGTCTCGGCGGGCCGTGCGCTGCCGTTGCGCGATCTCGCGGCAGCCGCCGGCATGCCGGCCGCGAAGGCGTTTCCGCACCTCGTGAGCCTGCAGAAGATCGGCCTGCTGAGCCGCGACGACGCGGGCTGCTTCGGCGGCGGGCCGCTCGCGCAGGCGCTCGGCCTGATCGCGATGCAGCGCGTGTCGCCGACGCGCGATGCGGAAGCCGAAATCGTCGCGCTGGCGGCCGCGACCGACCTGAGCGTGGCCGCGGCGACGCTCGGGCCGCTCGGGCCGACCGTGATCCGTCTCGAGGAATCGGCGCGGCCGCAGCACGTGAGCCTTCAGGTCGGCACGGTGATGTCGCTCGTGAATACGGCGATCGGGCGGATTTTCGCGGCCGGCATGTCCGACGACGTGCTGGCCGGCCTGCTGGCCGACGAGCCGGTGCGCCTCGCAGGCCGCGCGACGCAGGTCGACGACGCGTTCCGCGCGCGGCTCGCGACGATCCGCGCGGACGAACTCGATTTCGCATTCGATGCGCCGGTGCCGGGCATCGGGACGATCGCCGCGCCCGTGTTCGATCACACCGGCAGCATCCGGCTCGTGATTGCGATCATCGGCTCGTCGCGCGGCTTCCCGCGCGGGCCGCACAGCGAACTCGCGCATACGCTGCTCGCCGCGGCGCGCCGCCTGTCGTGGCGCTTCGGGTGGATCGGCGGGTAATCGCCGCCCCGCTGCCGCGCCCGTTCTCGTCGCCCCGCTTTCCGTTTTCGCCCGTCAATGCGAGGCCGCGCTCGCCGCGGTCTCGTCACGCCTGCCCGCCACGCAGAAGGTGGCGCAGCTCATGTTGCGCGGCAGCAACATAAATTGTCAGTAATTCTCATATAACGAAATCGCATTTCACAAGACGGTGACGTTTCTTTATGATTAGGGTTATCCCTAACTCGCCACCTACATGGGGCTTCGTCATGCAAACGTCTAATGTCTCCGATCGTTCCACCCAATCCGCTGGCTGGCTCGCACGTGTCGGCGAGCTGCTTGCAGAAGCATGGGCACTGCACCTCGAGAACTGCGCAGTCATCGCTGAAGCGCACGCACGCCTGCCGCGCTGAGCGCGGCGCCCGGCCGCCAGCCGGCCACGCGCTATCTCCATCCGTCTGATGCGCCTTGCGGGGACGCGCGCCGAAAGGCCGCCGCGTCCGGCACGAGGCGCCGGACGGAAGTCGCAAAAAAAGGGCGCATACCCTCGATGGCATGGTGCTCACGCGCTGTGAGCACGGTCGCAGCGATGTCGATACGCGGATGCCGGTCCCGACGAACTTGTCGGCACGGTGTTGATCGCAGCTTCCCGGAATGTCCGGCCGCTGCGTAGCCGATGCATGCCCGCTGCGCGCCACGCGCCGGGCCTGGCCGTCACGGAAGATTCATCCGTTTTCCCGCCGCGCGGGCACGGCCTGCCGGTATCCGGCTCCGGGCCGCGCGCAACGGGCGCGACAGCCCGCTTCCCACCCTTCTCCAGCACCGCCGCGAACCGCGTCGTCACGACGCCGCGCGGCGCGTCGCCCCCGTCTTCACACCTGAATCGACGGCACGTCTTTCATGCACCGCAGCGCGAACATCGAGCGGCTGTGGCGAATGCTCGAAATCCTGTACAGCTTCTCGCGCAGGAAGCGTTCGTAGCCGGCCGTGCCGTCCACCGCGACCTTGATCCAGTAGTCGTATTCGCCCGATACGAGGTAGGCCTCGAGCACTTCGGGCAGTGCCGCGAGTTCGGCGCCGAAACGCGCGAGCGCATCGTCCTCGTGGCGATCGAGGGTGACTTCGAGGATCACGATGTCCGCGTAGCCGAGCATGCGCTGGTTGACCAGCGCGACGTAGCCGTCGATGTAACCGTCGAGTTCGAGCTGCCGCGTGCGGTTCCAGCAGGCGGTGGTCGACATGCCGATCTGTTCGGCCAGTTCGGCGTTCGACAGGCGCGCATTTTTTTGCAGTGCACCGAGGATCTTGCGGTCCTGGTTGTCGAGGGTTTTCGGCGTGCGTTCGCGGATAGCCATGACAGGAAGAATCTTCTACAGAAAATCCGCATTCTATCCGAACAGGCTTCCGGTTTCGGGTGCGTTTTACTGGAAAACAGGAAGCCTTTTAACCGGCCGGCTTGATACATTTTCTCCATGCCTGGTGTCCGGCACGCTCCCTGCGACAACCCCTTCGCACCGGGACGCCTGGCCGCAATCACGAGTTGCGGCGCAGGACACGCAGGCATGCAACGTCCCGCCCCCCGCGCGCCTACCCGGTCGCACGGGCCGGCGCCTGATCCTCCGTTTCCGCACTCCCGTCATGTCGTTCAGGCTTTATCTGTCGTTCCTCGCTGCGTCCGCCGTCCTCATCTACGCCCCCGGCCCCGTCAACCTCCTCACGATGAACCAGGCATTGCGCGCCGGCTGGCGCCGCGCGCTGCCGTGCGTCTGGGGCGGCACGCTCGCCGTGCTGCTGCAGCTCGCGCTTACAGCGCTGTGCCTGAATTCGCTGGTTCACCTCGACGAGCACGCGCTGACCGTGCTGCGCTGGGCCGGCGCCGCCTACCTCGTATGGCTCGGCTGCAAGCAATGGCTCGGCCGGGCGCCGGTCACCGCGCCCGCCGCGTCGACGGACGCCGGCAACACGGCACCCGACGACACCGCCACCGGACGCGCGCTGTTCTGGCGCGGCGTCGCCACCTCCGGCCTGAACCCGAAGACGCTGCTGTTCTTTCCGTCGTTCTTTCCGCAGTTCATCGTCCCGGATCCCGACTGGAGCCTGAACGCGCAATTCCTGCTGCTCGCGGCGAGCTTCGCGCTGCTGTTCGCCGGCGGCGTCGCGTCGATGGCGCTGTTCTCGCACCGGCTGAGCCGTGCGCTGCAGCGGCCGGCGCGGATGCGCGCGATGAATCGCGTGACGGGCGGGCTGCTGGTCGGGATGGGCGCGATCATGGTCGGATGGAACTGAGCGGCCGCCTGAGCGCGTGACGTCGCGCGCTGCGGCGCGCGCCACCCCACGCCGGCCGACGCGCGGCCGGTACGACCAGTACAATCGCGCGATGTCCGAACTGCTCACTTACGGCGGCCTGTTCGCCGTGTCGATGGTCGCCGCGACCCTGTTGCCGCTCCAGTCCGAAGCCGTGCTTGCGGGCCTGCTGCTCGCCGGGCGCGAACCGGTGTGGGCGCTGGTGCTGGTGGCGAGCGTCGGCAACGTCGCGGGCGCGGCGATCAACTGGACACTCGGCCGCGGCATCGAGCACTTCCGCGACCGCCGCTGGTTTCCGGTGAAACCGGCCGCGCTCGCGCGCGCCGAGGGCTGGTATCGGCGCTATGGCCGCTGGTCGCTGCTGCTGAGCTGGGCGCCGGTGATCGGCGACCCGCTGACGATGATCGCCGGCGTGCTGCGCGAGCCGCTGCCGACCTTCGTCGCGATCGTGACGATCGCGAAGGTCGGGCGGTATCTGGCGATCGCGTGGCTCGTCGTGCCTTGACGCCTTGACGCCTTGACGCCTTGACGCCTTGACGCCTTGACGCCTTGACGCCTTGACGCCTTGACGCCTTGACGCATTCACGTATCAAGGCGTCCGCCCGCACGACGCCCCGTCGACGTTACTTCTTGTCTCCCGCCAGGTCGATCGCCTTGTCCGATCCGACCGCGTTGCGCAGCTGGAATTTCTGGATCTTGCCGGTCGACGTCTTCGGCAGCTCGCCGAAGCGCACGACCTTCGGCACCTTGAAACCCGCGAGCAACTGCCGGCAGTGGGCGACGATCTCCGCCTCGGTCGCGCTCGCGCCTTCGCGCAGCTCGACGAACGCGCACGGCACCTCGCCCCACTTCGGGTCGGGCATTGCGACCACCGCCGCGACCGCGACGGCCGGATGCCGGTACAGCGCATCCTCGACCTCGATGCTCGAGATGTTCTCGCCGCCCGAAATGATGATGTCCTTGCGGCGATCCTTGATGCGGATGTAGCCGTCCGGCGTCAGCACGCCGAGATCGCCCGTATGGAACCAGCCGCCGTGGAACGCTTCCTCCGTCGCGTGCGGGTTCTTCAGGTAGCCCTTCATGCAGATGTTGCCGCGGAACATGATCTCGCCGAGCGTCTCGCCGTCGGCCGGCACCGGCGTCATCGTGTCCGGATCGAGCACCGTCGCGCCCGCTTCCAGGTGATAGCGCACGCCCTGCCGCGCATTGAGCCGCGCGCGCTCGTCGTCGGGCAGCTCGTCCCAGTGCGCCTGCTTCGCGCAGACGGTCGCCGGGCCATAGACCTCGGTCAATCCGTACACGTGCAGCAGGTCGAAGCCGATCTCCTTCATCTTCGCGATCACGGCCGGCGCGGGCGCGGCACCGGCGACCATCGCGTGCACCGTGTGATCGATGCCGGCGCGCAACTCGGCCGGCGCATTCGCGATCGCGCTCTGTACGATCGGCGCGCCGCAGTAATGCGTGATGCGCTCGCGGCGGATCAGGTCGAACACCGTCTTCGCGTCGAACTTGCGCAGGCACACGTTCACGCCCGCGCGCGCCGCGACGGCCCACGGGAAGCACCAGCCGTTGCAGTGGAACATCGGCAGCGTCCACAGATACACCGCGTGCTTCGGCATGTCCCATTCGAGGATGTTGCTGATCGCCGCGAGATACGCGCCGCGATGGTGATACACGACGCCCTTCGGGTCGCCCGTCGTGCCGGACGTGTAGTTCAGCGCGATCGCCTCCCACTCGTCGGCGGGCGGCGTCCATGCGTAGTCGGGGTCGCCGCCCGCGACGAACGCCTCGTAGTCGGTCGCGCCCGCGAAGCGCGCGGGGTCGGCCGGCATCGCATCGGCAACGCTGACGATCTTCAGGCCCGGCACTTCGAGCGCCGCGCGATGCGCGAGCTCCGCGTATTCGGTGTCGACGATCAGCACCTTCGCCTCGCCGTGACGCAGCATGAACAGCACCGATGAAATGTCGAGCCGCGTGTTGATCGTGTTGAGCACGGCGCCGGCCATCGGCACGCCGAAGTGCGCCTCGACCATCGCCGGGATGTTCGGCAGCAGCGCGGCCACCGTCTCGCCGCGCGCGACGCCGGCCCGCGCGAGCGCGCTCGCGAGCTGCTTCGCCCGCGTGTAGGTCTCGCCCCACGTGCGCCGCACGTCGCCGTGCACGATCGCGAGGCGCGCGCCGTAGACTTCGGCCGCACGGACCAGAAAGTCGATCGGCGTGAGCGGCACGTAGTTGGCATCGCGGCGGCCGAGTCCGGCCTCGAACATCTGCGTCATGATCCTGTCTCCCGTTTTCTGTCGACCGGCGCGTGCGTCGGCCTCGTATCCGGCAAGTGTGCATGCACCCCGACCGGTCTTGATGTGGTTCAATTGCCGACAGCCTAACGGGCGCTATTGTGAGCCGTCTGTCATCGAAACGACAGAGTGCCTCATGAGCGCTGCGCGTTATCCCTATCCTCGCAAACCCGCATCCATGCACGACCACCTCGTTGCGCCGCCCGACGCGGCCGCCGCCGCTGTCAGCCCGCCGGCCAGCCCGCCGGCCGACACGCCGCTCGAACCGGGCCCGTTGCCCGCCCTGTCCGTGCTGTTCGGCCAGTGCGCGTGGTTCCGCGCGCTGGCGCCGGAACACCAGGCGCTCGTGCTCGCGCAGTCGCGCGCCGAGCAGCACGAGGCCGGCGACGTGATCGCGCAGCGGCTCGCACCGTCCGAATACTGGATCGGCGTGCATCGCGGGTTGCTGAAGCTCGCGATCTTCAACGCGTCGGGGCGCGGCTGCACGTTTTCCGGCGTGCCGTCGGGCGGCTGGTTCGGCGAAGGCAGCGTGATCAAGCGCGAGCTGCGCAAGTACGAAGTCGTCGCCGTCCAGCGCTCGATCGTGCTGTTCGTCCCGGTCGACACGTTCCATGCGCTGCTCGACACGAGCCTGCCGTTCACGCGCTTCGTGATCCACCAGTTGAACAACCGGATGGGCGAGTTCATCGCGTCGATCCAGAACAGCCGGCTGCTCGATGTCGACGCGCGCGTCGCACAGGCGCTCGCGCAGCTGTTCAACCCCGCGCTGTACCCGGACACCGGCCCGTCGCTCGCGATCTCGCAGGAGGAACTGGGAATGCTCGTCGGCGTGTCGCGGCAGCGGATCAACCAGGCGTTGCAGCAACTCGAGAAACTCGGCGTGCTGCGGCTCGCGTACAACCAGATCGAAGTCGTCGACCTGGCCGCGCTCGCGCAGGTCGGGATGGAACAGATCTGAGCGACGCCCGATGAACGGAAGCGTCGCTGCTGCGGCATGCGCGTGCGGTGCGGCGGCCTTTTTCGGGCATCGGCGTCCGCGCGCGTTTTCATCCGATCAATCGGCCTGAAGTCGCCTCGGTCGCCGCGCGCCGAACCTGACAAATCCGCCAGTTTCGTGTCAGTGACTCGTTCAGCCCCGACGCCTATCATTCGGGTTCCCCTCACCGCCGCCTGATCACCGCCTGTCCCGCCGCCTCCATGTGGATCGTCAATCTCGCGCTCAGGCGCCCCTACACGTTCATCGTGATGGCCATCATGATCGTGCTGGCCACCCCGCTCGCGCTGATGCGCACGCCTGTCGACGTCCTGCCGGCGGTCAACATTCCCGTCATCAGCGTGATCTGGAATTACACCGGCTTCTCCGCGAAGGAGATGACCAACCGCATCACGGCCGTCCATGAACGGATCCTCACGACGACCGTCAACAACATCCAGCACATCGAGTCGACGTCGCTGCCGGGCATCGCGGTCGTGAAGGTGTTCCTGCAACCCGGCGCGAACGTGCAGACCGCGATCGCGCAGACGGTCTCGTCCGCGCAGGCGATCGTGCGGCAGATGCCGCAGGGCGCGACGCCGCCGCTCGTGATCACCTATTCGGCGTCGAGCATCCCGGTGATCCAGCTCGGGCTGTCGAGCAAGACGCTCAGCGAACAGTCGCTCGCCGACATCGCGCTCAACTTCCTGCGGCCGCAACTGATCACGATCCCGGGCGCGCAGATCCCGTTTCCGTACGGCGGCCGCACGCGCGTGGTCGCGATCGACCTCGATCCGCAGGCGCTGCTCGCGAAGGGCCTCACGCCCGCCGACATCGTCAACGCGGTCAACGCGCAGAACCTCGTGCTGCCGACCGGCACCGCGAAGATGGGCCAGACCGAATACCGGATCGACACGAACGCGTCGGCCGACACGGTCGCGGACATCAACGGCCTGCCGGTCCAGACCGTCAACGGCGCGACGACCTACCTGCGCGAGGTCGCGTCGGTGCGCGACGGCTTCGCGCCGCAAACGAACGTCGTGCGCCAGAACGGCCAGCGCGGCGTGCTGATGTCGATCCTGAAGACCGGCGACGCGTCGACGCTGAAGGTCGTGTCGGACCTGAAGGCACTGCTGCCGAAGGTGATCCCGACGCTGCCCGAAGGACTCACGATCACGCCGCTGTTCGACCAGTCGGTGTTCGTCAACGCCGCCGTGCAGGGCGTGATCCACGAGGCGCTGATCGCCGCCGTGCTGACCGCGATGATGATCCTGCTGTTCCTCGGCAACTGGCGCAGCACGCTGATCATCGCGATCTCGATTCCGCTGTCGATCTTCACGTCGCTGATCGCACTCTCCGCGCTCGGCGAGACGATCAACATCATGACGCTCGGCGGCCTCGCACTCGCGGTCGGGATCCTGGTCGACGACGCGACCGTCACGATCGAGAACATCGAGCGGCACCTGCATCTCGGTACGAATCTGCACGACGCGATCCTCGAAGGCGCGGGCGAGATCGCGGTGCCCGCGTTCGTGTCGACGCTGTGCATCTGCATCGTGTTCGTGCCGATGTTCTTCCTGACGGGCGTCGCGCGCTTCCTGTTCGTGCCGCTCGCCGAAGCCGTGGTGTTCGCGATGCTCGCGTCCTACGTGCTGTCGCGCACGCTCGTGCCGACGCTGGCGATGCTGCTGTTCCGCCCGCAGCAGGCCACGAGCGGCCCCGATCATGCGACGTCGCGGTTCGCGCGCCTCCATCACGCGTTCAACGCCGCGTTCGAGCGGCTACGCGCGTGGTACATCGTGCTGCTCAGCATGCTGCTGGTGCGCCGCCGCTTCTACGCGACGTGCTTCCTCGGCTTCTGCGTGCTGTCGACCGGCCTCGTGTTCGTGCTCGGCCGCGACTTCTTCCCGAACGCCGATTCCGGCAACCTGCGGCTGCACATGCGCGCGCCGACCGGCTACCGGATCGAGGAGACCGCGCGCCTTGCCGACCAGGTCGAGCGCGTGATCCGCGAAACCGTGCCGGCGGACGAGCTCGGCGCGATCGTCGACAACCTCGGGCTGCCGGTGAGCGGCATCAACCTGTCGTACAGCAATGCCGGCACGATCGGCACGCTCGACGGCGAACTGATGATCGCGCTGAAGCCTGGCCACCGCGCGACCGCGCACTACGTGCAGACGCTGCGCACGCTGCTGCCGCAGCGCTTCCCGGGCGTCGAGTTCTTCTTCCAGCCGTCGGACATCATCACGCAGATCCTCAACTTCGGTCAGCCCGCCGCGATCGACGTGCAGGTGCTCGGCAACGATCTCGCGAGTAACATGGCTATCGCGAGCAGCCTGATGAAGAAGATCAGGCAAATCCCCGGCACCGTCGACGTGCACGTACTGCAGCGCAACGACGAACCGACCCTGGTGGCCGACATGGACCGTACGCGCATGCAGCAGCTCAGCCTCTCCGCGCAGAACGTCGCGCAGAACATGCTGATCTCGCTGTCCGGCAGTTCCCAGACGACCCCGTCGTTCTGGATCAATCCGCGCTCGGGCGTCCAGTACCCGCTGCAGATCCAGACCCCGCAATACAGCATCGCGTCGATCGACGACCTGCTCGGCACGCCGATTTCCGCGAGCGGGCGCACCGGCATGCCGCTGCAATTGCTCGGCAACCTCGTGCAGATCCATCCCGTCGCGAACCCGGCGGTGATCACGCACTACAACATCCGCCCGGCGATCGACCTGTACGTGAGCGTCGAGGGCCGCGACCTCGGCTCGGTCGCGGGCGCGATCGACCGCATCGTGTCCGACGCGCGCGCGACGCTGCCGCGCGGCACCGACCTGTCGGTGCGCGGCCAGGTCGAGACGATGCGCACGTCGTACCTCGGCCTCGGCGCGGGAGTCGCGATGGCGATCGTGCTCGTCTACCTGCTGATCGTCGTGAATTTCCAGTCGTGGCTCGATCCGCTGATCATCATCAGCGCGATGCCGGCCGCGCTCGCCGGCATCGCGTGGATGCTGTTCATCACCGGCACGCACCTGAGCGTGCCCGCGCTGACGGGCGCGATCATGACGGTGGGCGTCGCGACCGCCAACAGCATCCTGGTCGTGTCGTTCGCGCGCCAGCGCCTCGCGACCGGCGCGCCGCCGCTCACGGCCGCACTGGAGGCCGGCGCGACGCGGATCCGCCCGGTGCTGATGACGGCGCTCGCGATGATCATCGGGATGGTGCCGATGGCGCTCGGTCTCGGCGAAGGCGCCGAGCAGAACGCGCCGCTCGGCCGCGCGGTGATCGGCGGCCTGCTGTTCGCCACCGTTTCGACGCTGCTGTTCGTGCCGCTCGTGTTCGGCGGCGTGCATGCGCGGCTGGCCCGCCGGCGCGCGCGCCCGGCCGGACACTGACTTTCTAGCCTATCGACCCGGTCAATTCATGGAAGAGAAACATCACAGCTCCGTCGGCATCCAGGTGGACGAACACGGCATGCACCTGCCGACGCGCACGTCGGTGTCGCGGCGCGGGCGGGTCGTCCTGATCGTGATCGGCGTGCTGCTGGCCGCGGGCGCCGCGCGCACGATCGTCGTCAACGTGCTGAACCGGAATCACCTCGACGCGGTGGCCGAGCAGAACACGCGCCAGTACGTGAGCGTCGTGCATCCGGTCGACGCGGCCACCGGCGGCAAGCTGGCGCTGCCCGGCACGCTGCGCGGCTTCGTCGAAGCGCCGATCTACGCGCGTGCGAGCGGCTACGTGCTGCGCTGGCAGGCCGACATCGGCGCGCACGTGAAGCAGGGGCAGCTGCTCGCCGAACTCGACACGCCCGAGCTGAACCAGGAACTCGCGCAGGCCACCGCGCAGCGCCAGCAGGCGCAGGCCGCGCTCGCGCTCGCGAAGACGTCGTTCGACCGCGCGCAGCAGCTGCGCCAGCGCGATGCGGTGTCGCAGCAGGAACTCGACGACCGGCAAGGCGCGTTCAACCAGGGCACCGCGAACCTCGCGGCGGCCGATGCGAACATGCGCCGGCTCACCGAGCTGAAAGGCTTCCAGCGCATCGTCGCGCCGATCGACGGGATCGTCACGCAGCGCAACGTCGACGTCGGCGACCTCGTCAATTCCGGCAACGCGGGCCGCGCGCTGTTCACGGTCGTGCAGGCCGACCGGCTGCGCCTGTACGTGCAGGTTCCGCAGGCTTATGCGCAGCAGGTGAAGGTCGGCCAGCGCGTGAGCGTCGCGCAGGCAGAACTGCCCGGCCAGACCTTCGACGGCACCATCACGCGCACGTCCCAGGCGATCGACGTCGCGACGCGCTCGCTGCAGATCGAGATCACGCTGCCGAACCCGGACGGGCGGCTGCTGCCCGGCGCATACGTGCAGGCGACCCTGCCGATGACGCCGGTCGGCCGCCTGCAGATTCCGGCCAACACGCTGCTGTTCCGCGCCGAAGGGCCGACGGTCGCGACCGTCGACGCGAACGGCCAGGTGCGCCTGAAGGCGGTGACGGTCGCGCGCACGATCGGGCAGACGCTCGAAGTCGACGGCCCGCTGACGCCGCACGACCGCCTCGTCGCGAACCCGAGCGATGCGCTCGCGAACGGCGACACCGTGATCGTGCAGGCGCCGCCGGTCGTGAAGCCGGCCTCCGCGGCCGCGGGAGCGCAGTCGTGAGCGCGCTGCGCGCCTGCCTGCCCCCCGCAGCGGTCGTGGCCGTCGTCGCGGCCGCGACGCTCGCCGGCTGTACGGTCGGCCCCGACTACCGGCGCCCCGCCGTCGAGACGCCCGCCACGTGGCGGCTCGACCCGGCCGATGCTTACTGGCACCCGGCCGCGCCGGCCCGTGCGCCGCTCGACCCGGCGTGGTGGACCGCGTTCGGCGACGCGCAGCTCGACGCGCTCGAAACCGACGCGCTGCGCGACAACCAGAACCTGAAGGCCGTCGCCGCGCGCTACGACCAGGCGAAGGCGACGCTCGCATCGGTCGCGTCCGCGCAGTATCCGGCCGTCGGCCTGAACGCGAGCGGCCAGCGCTTCAAGATCTCCGCCGACCGGCCGCAGACCAACTACGCGACGAAGAGCATGTCGACCGTGCAGAACGACATCCAGGTCGCCGCGAGCGTCAGCTACGAACTCGACCTGTTCGGCCGCGTGCGGCGCAGCGTCGAATCCGCGCAGGCCAGCTCCGAGCAGGCGCGCGACGATTTCGCGAACGCGCGCCTGGTGCTGAGCGCCGATCTCGCATCGAGCTACTTCGCGCTGCGCGAACTCGACACCGAGATCGACGTCGTCAGGCGTTCGATCGACCTGCAGCAAAAGGCGCTCGACTACGTGAGCGCGCGCCACGACCTCGGCGCGGTGTCCGGCCTCGACCTGCTGCAGCAGCGCGCGCAACTCGACGCGACGCGCACGCAGGCGCAGTTGCTGATCCAGCAGCGCGCTCAGGTCGAGACGGCGATCGCGACGCTGGTCGGCACGCCGGCCCCCGCGTTCTCGCTGCCGCTGCGCGTGGCGCCGATCAACGCGCCCGCGCTGCCGACCGGGATGCCGAGCGACCTGCTGCAGCGCCGGCCCGACGTCGCATCGGCCGAGCGCGCGATGGCCGCGGCGAACGCGCAGATCGGCGTCGCGCGCGCCGCGTATTTCCCGCGCATCGCGCTGTCGCCGGACCTCGGCTGGGACGCGACGCGCTTCTCCGGCCTGTTCACCGTGCCGGCGCTGCTGTGGTCGATCGGCGCGTCGGTCAGCCAGCCGCTGTTCGAAGGCGGCAAGCTGAAGGCCGGCGTCGATTTCGCGCAGGCGGGCTACGTCGCCGCGCAGGCCAATTACCGGCAGACCGTGCTCACCGCGTTCCAGGAGGTGCAGAATGCGGTGACGGGCCTGTCGGTGCTGGCCGAGGCCGCGCAGCAGGCGTCGGCGGCCGTCGACGACGCGCGCAAGCTCGTGTCGCTCGCGCAGGACCGCTATGCGGGCGGCCTGACGCCGTTCATCGACGTGCTGACGGCCCAGCAGCAGTTGCTGACGAGCGAGCGCCAGGCCGTGCAGATCCAGGGCCAGCGCGCGGCGCTCGTGGTGTTTCTTGCGAAGGCGCTCGGCGGCGGCTGGGACGGCGCCACGCCGACCGACGTCGCGGCGGCCGGCCCGCAACCCGCCACGAGCGTCACTCCCTAACCCGGTTACGCGGACCCACCCATGAAAGTCCTGATCGTCGAAGACGAACCGAAAGTCGTCGAATACCTGAAGAGCGGCCTGAGCGAGGAAGGCTGGGTCGTCGACACCGCGCTCGACGGCGAAGACGGCGCGTGGAAGGCCGTCGAATTCGACTACGACGTGGTCGTGCTCGACGTGATGCTGCCGAAGCTCGACGGCTTCGGCGTGCTGCGCGCGTTGCGCGCGCAGAAGCAGACGCCCGTGATCATGCTGACCGCGCGCGACCGCGTCGACGATCGCGTGCGGGGCTTGCGCGGCGGCGCCGACGACTACCTGACCAAGCCCTTCTCGTTCCTCGAGCTGATCGAGCGGCTGCGCGCGCTGACGCGCCGCGCGCGCGTGCAGGAATCGACGCTGATCTCGATCGGCGACCTGCGCGTCGACCTGATCGGCCGGCGCGCGACCCGCGACGGCACACGCCTCGACCTGACCGCGCAGGAATTCCAGCTGCTCGGCGTGCTCGCGCGGCGCAGCGGCGAGGTGCTGTCGAAAACGACGATTGCCGAACTCGTGTGGGACGTGAACTTCGACAGCAACGCGAACGTCGTCGAGACGGCGATCAAGCGCCTGCGCGCGAAACTCGACGGCCCGTTCGCGGAGAAGCTGCTGCATACGATCCGCGGCATGGGCTACGTGCTCGAGGCGCGCGAGGACGGCGACGCGGAGCGGCACGCATGAAACGCTCGATCACCCTGCGCCTGTCGGCGATGTTCGGCATCGTGTCGCTGCTCGTGTTCACGCTGGTCGGCTGCGGGCTGTTCGTGATGATGGAGCGCCAGCTGCTCGCCGAACTGCGTGCGACGATCGACACGCGCGCGAAGGTCGCGCAGATGATCGTGTCGCACGCGACCACGGCCGCGCGCGGCCGCCTGATGCAGGAAAAGCTCGCCGACCTCGAACCGCCCGACGGGTCGACGCGCTACCAGGTCGACAGCCCCGACGCCGACTTCCGCTTCGGCCGTCCGGTCGACGGCGTGCCCGTCGGCGAACCGTTCGGCGCGTTCCAGCAGTACGCGCTGAACCACAGCAGCTACGACGTGATGACGAAGACCGTCCCGATCGCAGGCAGCGGCGAGCGCCCCGACCTGAAGCTGATCGTCGCGTCGTCGTGCGAGCGCACGCAGCGCATGCTGCGTCGTTTCGCGTGGACACTCGCTGCGCTGATCGCGATCGCCACCGTCATCACGCTGCTGCTGAGCCGCGCGGTCGCACGCTTCGGGCTCGCGCCGCTCGAACGGATGTCGCAGGACGCCGCGGCCATCGGCGCCACCGACCGCCGCCAGCGGCTGCACACCGACGCGCTGCCGACCGAGCTGCGCGATCTCGCCGCGTCGTTCAACGGCGCGCTCGAACGCATCCAGCAGACCTACGCGCGGCTCGAGGCGTTCAATGCGGACGTCGCGCACGAGCTGCGCACGCCGATCAGCATCCTGATCGGACAGACCCAGGTCGCGCTGACGAGCCGCGACCGCTCGGTCGACCGGATGCGCCAGACGCTGCAGTCGAACCTCGAGGAATTCGAACGGTTGCGCGTGATCATCAACGACATGCTGTTCCTGTCGCGCAGCGATCGCGGCGAACGCGCGACCGACCTGAAGCACGTGTCGCTCGCCGACGAAGTGCGCCGCATGCTCGACTTCCTCGAGATTCCGCTCGACGAAGCGCAGTTGCGCGCCGAACTGCACGGCGATGCGCGCGCGGCCGTCGACCCGTCGCTGTTCCGCCGCGCGATGACCAACCTGCTGATCAACGCGATCCAGCATTCGGCGCCTGGCGCGACGCTGAACGTGACGATCACGCCGCGCGATACGCTCGTCGACGTGTCGGTCGCCAACCCCGGCGAGCCGATCGACCCGGTGCAGCGCGCGCACGTATTCGAGCGCTTCTACCGGCTCGAGGAAGCGCGCGCGAACAGCAAGGAGAATCACGGGCTCGGGCTGTCGATCGTCAAGGCCGTCGCGGAGATGCACGGCGGCAGCGTGTTCGTCGCATGCGCGGGCGGCGTCAACACGTTCGGCTTCTCGGTGTCGACGCAACCGGGAAGCAGCGGCCCGCTGCGCGCGGCCGACGCCGGCGACCCGCACGCGCTGCGGCCTGCGCACGCGCCGCGCGCGATGCATTGACGGCGGCCGCGCCTGTCGAAGTCCAGCCGCTTCCGATCGCCGCGTGCCCGCCACGGACGCGCCCGGGACGCGTCACGCGCGTGGCTTGCTGCCCTGCTCGCGCCACGCCCGCGGCGACATCGCGAACCGCTCGCGAAACACGCGACTGAAATGCGACATGTCGTTGAATCCCCAGCGCAACGCGATGTCGGACACGCGCAGCACCGCGCATTGCGGATTCACGAGATCCTGCGCGCACCGTTCGAGCCGCAGGTTCCATACGTAACGCATCAGCGACGTGTTCTCGGCCTCGAACAGCTTGTTGATGTACCGCGACGAAATCCCGATCGACCGCTCGATCATCAGCGGGTTCAGCTCCGGGTCGTGCAGGTGCTCGAGCAGATGCCGCTTCACACGCGTCAGCGTCAACGCCTTCATCCTCGACTGCGCGAGGTCGTTGCGCTGCATGCCCCCGAGCGTCATCGCGATCAGCGAGATCGCGGTATCCGACAACTGCCGCATCTCGTCCTCGGTCACGCTACCGATCTGCGACGACATCTGCTCGAGAAACGCGCGCATGACGCTGCCGACGCCCTCGCCGGTTTGCGTCGGGCTGGCCGTGCGGTGTTCCATCCCGACGACGAGCTGGTTCAGCGTCGTGCGGGGAATGCTGACGACGATCTCGCGCCACGACTGGCCGAACTGCAGGTGGTGCGGCCGTGTCGCGTCGTAGATCGCGAAATCCCCGGGGTGCAGCGTGACGATCTTGCCGTCCTGCTCGACCGATTGGCTGCCCTCGAGCATCAACACGCCGAAATACTTGTCCTCATACTCGCTGCGCGCCTGCCGATACCGCCGGATCACGGCCTGCTCGCTCGCGTGGATTTCCGAGATTCGCATCTTTTCGCATTTGCGCTGTCGCACCTGGCCGAAGAAATCGTCTTTCTGCACGGCCGCGATCTGCACGTCCGCGAACAGGCGCAGAATCGTCTCGCGCCAGAATTCGATACGCTGGCTGAGCGAGCCTTCGGTCGCCACCTCGATGGCCGAATTCGTCCGCTCATCCGGCGGGCTGTCGGACGCCGGGCCGGGCGCGTCGCCGCTTGCGGCGCGCGCGATAGGACGCATCGTCATGGTCGTGCCCCACATGGGTTAGCAAACACGCAGCCGGTAGCGTGCCCGTTCAAAAGCGCATTGTCCAATCGATCGCCGTGTACGCCGCGTTGCCGGTCGGACCGGCACGCGGCGCGGCGGCGATGCGCTACCGCTCCGGACATGTCATGCGAATGTCGTCTGCCGCCAGTCGGAAGACTGCTCATACGCATAGGCGCAGCGGTAGAGCGTCGCCTCGTCGAAGCGGCGCCCGACCAGTTGCAGCCCGATCGGCAGTTCGTCGGCCATCCCGCACGGCAGCGACATGGCCGGATGCCCGGACACGTCGAACGGCGCGGTATTCGCGAGCATCTCGAACGCCCGCGTCAGCGACTCGGACATCGCGCAACCGGGCTCCGGCAGTTTCGACGCGCGCATCGGAACGGTCGGCATCACCAATATGTCGTACGACTGCAGCGCCGCGTCGTAAGCCGATCGCAAGCGCCGCGCGAGGTTCTGGCACTTCGCGTAGTAGCGCCCGCGATACCGGCTCGTGAAATATTCGCCGAGCAGCATCGTCACCTTCACGGTATCCGGCAACTCGTCGGCGCGCTCGCGCCAGCCCGCGTGATGATCGATCATGCCGGTCACGTACAGGCCGCCCCAGTTGAAACCGTGACTGTTGCCCTTCATCATCTGCTGCGTCGCCCCCTCGGCCGCGATCGGCAGCCAGATCGCGGTGCCGGCCGCATGCAGCGGCACCGACACCTCTTCGACGCTCGCGCCCAGCTTGCGCAACCGGTGCGCGGCGACCAGCACGGCCTCGTCGACCACTTTCTCCGAATTCGCGAGCCCGAACGCCTCGCGCAGAATGCCGATCCGCAGGCCTGCGATGCCGTCGCGGATCCCTCCGAGATAGTCGGTGCGCGGCGGCAACGCCCGCTGGCGCGGATCAAGCCCGTCGTCGCCCGCGATGACATCAAGCAGCAGCGCGTTGTCGAGCACGGTGCTCGTCATCGGCCCCAGATGATCGACGGTCGCCTCGATCGGCATCGCGCCGGTGTAGGGCACGAGCCCGTGCGTCGGCTTCATCCCGTAGACGCCGCAATAGGCGGACGGGATCCTGACCGAACCGCCCTGGTCGCCGCCGAGCGCCATGTCGACCTCGCCGCTCGCGACCAGCGCGCCGCTGCCGGACGACGAGCCGCCGGACGAGTGCCCGGCCTTGCGCGGATTGTGCACGGGCCCCGACGCGCTCGTGTGCGAGCCGCCGGAAAAACAGTAGTACTCGCAGGTCGCCTTGCCGGCGATCGTGCCGCCGGCGTCGAGCACGCGCGTGACGACGGTCGCATCGATATCGGGCACGTAGCCCTCGAACGTGCTCGAGCCATTGCGCATCGGCACGCCGGCGACGCAGATGTTGTCTTTCACGGCCACCGTCTTGCCGCGCAGCTTGCCGTCGGCGGCGCCGTGGATCGTGCTCTTGCGCGCCCAGGCGCCGTACCGGTTCTCGTCGCCTTCCGGGCGGTAGCCGGGCGTGCGCGGATACGCGACGACGGGCAGATAGTCGGGCAGCGCGTCGATCGCGTCGTACGCGTCGAAGTTCGCCTGCAGCGCCTCGTCGTATTCGGCGAGTTGGCGGGAATCGACATGAAAGCCGAAACCGGCTGCAATGTCGGACAGTTGTTCGCGGGTCGGGCGTTTGATGGCCATCGACGTTCTCCAGTTCGGTAAGCGGCACCGCCGGCCCCCGGCGGTGCCGGCGGGATTCAGCGGGCGATGGCGACGGCGTCGCGCATGAGCCCCGTGCGCGGATGGCAGTTCACGTATTCGTAGACCTGATGCCTGGCGTCGAAGACGGAAACCTCGTGATACAGCCGCAGTTTCGACAGCCCGGTGACGACGCGGAAGAACGTGACGAAGATCCGCAGGTGCGTCGGATGGGATTCGGCCCAGCGCTCGAGGCGGTCGAGCGAGCGCCAGTGGCCGATGTTGTAGCTCTCGTCGAGCACGTTGCCGTCGAGATCGATCGAGCGCACGTAGCGATTGCTGTAGCAGCCGACGTCCGTGCCGTTGTCGCGCAGGAATTCCATTCCGCTGCGCAGCGTCGGCTCGATCTCCTCGAGATACAGTCGGCGCTCGTCGTGCTCGGCCGCACGCCAGTCCTGACCGGATCGAATCAGCGCGATGTTGTCGTGGGCCAGTACGACCACGCGGCCACCTCGGGCCGGATCGCCCTCGACGATGCGCAGCTCGCCGTCCGCGCGCATCCAGTCCGTCTGCGAGATCGGGAACCGGTCGCGCATCGATCCCCAGTAGCCGTGCTCCTCGATCTCGCCGCTGACGCCGTCCATGATCGCGCCGACGCCCGGGAAATCGCTCGTGAATGCGTAAAGCGTCTCGAACTGCTCGGCGCGCGGCGCGACGATTTCCCGGAAGTAGCCGATCCCGTCCGCGAGGCGCGCGTCGGAGGCCCACCATTCGACGAGTGCCGGCGACGCGATCCAGCGCGCATACGCGGCCGGATCGCGCCAGTAGCCGACGGCAATCAGGTTCTCGTAGCCCTGGTCGTCGGTGTGTTGCGTCAGATCGAAGTTGTTCGGCCCGTCCTGCGCACCGAAATCGGCGACGATCCGGCGCAACGCGGCCAGTGCCGTGGCGCGCTTGTCGGCGCCGCGATATTGCACGCCGAAATAGCCCATCACGACCTGGCTCAAGTCTTCGGCGGCCCGGGCGACGTACATCGGGAACGGCGGCTGGTAATCGTCGGCGACGCGGCGCGACAGCGTCCGCGGGCAGATCAGGTGTTTGTCGATGGCGGATTCCATGCGTGACCTCTCTGGAAAGGGAATCGGATGTCGAGGTTTCGACGTGGGGGACAAGGAGCGGCCTGCGCCGGGCGTATCCCGGCGCAGGCGGGTCGTCAGAAGATGTGCGCGTAACGCAGGCCGGCGAGCAGGCTGTTCTTCGGGCCGTTGCGCACGCTCAGGTCGGTGCCGAGCTGGATTTGCACCTGATCGGCCTTCGTCACGAATTTCGCCGCGGTGATCCGCATGCGCGTCGTGCGAAGCGCGTCGTTGTTGTCCGCGCCGCCGACGCTCGTTTCACCGCCCCAGAGCTGGGTGACGCCGATCCCGAGCGACGTGCCCGGATCGGGCATGTAACGCACCATCGCCTGTGCGCTGTAGCTCATCCGCTGATGCAGCGTCGTGCCGCTCGCGCCGTATGACGTGTTGTTGCCGTACCAGATCGCGTCGCCGACGAGATCGAGCGCCCACTGCGGCGAAAAGTGCTTGATGTAGGCCGCCTGGAAATCGAGCGACCAGCGGTTGGCGCCGAGATTGAGACCGCGGTTCTGGTCGTAACTCCCCGTGGGCGCGTAAACGTAGACCGTCGCGGCGACGACGTCCTTCGCGTCGTTCAGGCGGAATTTCAACGGCGCGGTCAGGATCACGTCGCCGACACCGTTCGTACTGCCAAGCGTTCCGGCGTTGCCGAAGCTGCTGACGTGACCGAACGGCAGCAACACCTGCGGATCGATCGTGAGCCTGTCGGTGAGCTGGAACACATGCAGCAGACGGGCGATGCCGACATTGGACTGCAGGTCGAAATCCGACGTCCGGTGGCCGTTCGCATAGTACGCGTTCGTCGCCGAATAGTTGTAGTACAGCACGCCGATCGTCGCGCCTACCGGATACTGCTCGTAGTCGCCGGGATCGACCTCGACCGCGCCCGCGTAATGCGATGCGACGACCATCAGCGACAAGCCGATCCAGCGCGCGATTCGCTTCAGTTTCATTCTGTTGCCGTTGTCCATCATGCTCCTCACCTGGATGCTCAGACACCGCCACGCTCGACGTACGACGAACGGGAACCGTTTCCGGACGATCAAATCGCGGGGTGCTGGCTGACTGTTGTTCCGCCGGTACTCGCGGGAGTGCCGGCGATTCGCGACATCGAACGGCCGTCGCTTGAGGGTGAGAATAGAAAGGCAAAATCCGCATTTCTGTTTTCCGGCGGAACAAGAAATTGGCTGTGGCGGACCTGTGCTGCCAGTGCCATACGGCGGTCGCAAAACGTGCGCGGGCGACCGCCGTCGCGAGCCGGGCGCCCCGTCGATGCCGCGAATCGCCGTGCATCCGATGCGCGCCGGCCCCTGCCGCGCGCGCGGGGCCGTCTCAGCATAGTTTCCGATCCGTGCCGGCAAAGAACCGCGCTTTTTCTCTTCTTACCCTGCTCGTCGAGCGTGGCCGACACCACGCCTTTGCACCCCGCCACGGCAGCCGCAACGCCACGGCGGCGGTCAACCCGAACCACCATAAGGAGCCCCACGATGAGCGCGACCCCTTCCGCGGAAACAGCCTCGACGCCCGGCGAACGTGCCTGGGCGCTGTTTCGCGTGATGAAAGAAAAGAACCTGATCCCCGACGGCTATATCGAAGGCCTGACCGAGCTGATGTCCACGACGTGGGATCCGGCCAACGGCGCGCGCATCGTCGCGCGTGCGTGGGTCGACCCGGCATTTCGCGAACTGCTGCTGAAGGACGGCACGGCCGCGTGTGCGCAGTTCGGCTACACCGGCCCGCAGGGCGAATACATCGTCGCGCTCGAGGACACGCCGACGCTGAAGAACGTGATCGTCTGCAGCCTGTGCTCATGCACGAACTGGCCGGTGCTCGGGTTGCCGCCCGAGTGGTACAAGGGCTTCGAATATCGTGCGCGGCTCGTCCGCGAAGGGCGCACGGTGCTGCGGGAACTCGGCACCGACCTGCCCGACGACGTCGTCGTGAAGGTCTGGGATACGACCGCCGAAAGCCGCTATCTCGTGCTGCCCGTACGGCCGGCAGGCAGCGAGCACATGACCGAGGAACAACTGCGCACGCTCGTCACGAAGGACGTGCTGATCGGCGTTGCGCTGCCGCGCGCGCACTGACGCGCCCCCCGTTTCGCTCTCGACCTTCATCTCGGAGATCACCTCATATGGACGGCTTTCACGACCTCGGCGGATTCCAGGGTTTCGGCCCGGTGCCGCACACGATCAACAGTTTCGGCTACAAGCCGGTCTTCAAGGAAGACTGGGAGCATCTCGCGTACAGCCTGATGTTCGTCGGCGTGGACCAACTGAAAAAATTCAGCGTCGACGAGGTACGTCACGCAGTCGAACGCATCGACGTGCGCCAGCACGTCGGCACGCGCTACTACGAGCGCTACGTGATCGCGACCGCAACCTTGCTCGTCGAAACCGGCGTGCTCACGCAGGACGAACTCGACCGCGCGCTCGGTTCGCATTTCCGGCTCGCGAACCCGCCGCGATCCGGCGGCCGGGCGGCGCCGCCCGACTCGACGCGGTTCGAGGTCGGCGATCGCGTCGTCGTGCGCGACGAATACGTCAGCGGCCACATCCGCGCGCCGGGCTACGTTCGCGGCAAGGAAGGCATCGTGCTGCACCGGACGACCGAATCGTGGCCATTCCCGGACGCGATCGGCCACGGCGACACCGGCGCCGCGCATCAGCCGACCTATCATGTCGAGTTCCGCGTGAAGGATCTGTGGGGCGACGCCGCCGACGACGGCTACGTCGTGGTCGACCTGTTCGAAGGCTACCTGGATCGCGCGTCCGGGCAGAACGCATGACGACGCCGGAACACCGGCGAGCGCCGGCCGCCGCGCCGCCGAGGATTCCGGTCACCGTGCTGTCCGGCTTCCTCGGCGCCGGGAAAACGACGTTGCTGAACCACATCCTGCGCAACCGCGCCGGCCTGAAGGTCGCCGTGATCGTCAACGACATGAGCGAAGTAAACGTCGACGCCGACGATGTGCGGCGCAACGTCGAGCTGCATCGCGGCGAGGACGAACTGGTCGAAATGAGCAACGGCTGCATCTGCTGCACGCTGCGTGCCGATCTGCTCGAGCAGATCAGCACGCTGGCGCGGCAGCGTCGCTTCGACTATCTGCTGATCGAGTCGACCGGCATCTCGGAGCCGATGCCGGTCGCGGAGACGTTCGCGTTTCTCGACCGCGACGGTTTCAGCCTCAGCGAGCTCGCGCGGCTGGACACGCTCGTCACGGTGGTCAACGGCGAGACGTTCGAGGACATGATCGCGTCGGCCGAACCGGTCACGCGCGACGCCACGCTTGCGGACGGCAGCGATTCCGGTCCGCCGCGCAAGCTGTCGGACCTGCTGATCGAACAAGTCGAATACGCGAACGTGATTCTCGTGAGCCGACTCGACCGGATCGGCCATGCGGGTTTCGACCGGCTGCGCGCCATTCTGGCGTCGCTGAATCCCTCTGCGCGAATCCTGCCGATGCAGCACGGCAAGGTCGATCCGTCAGACGTCCTGGATACGCGGCGCTTCGATCTCCCGGCGCTCGTCGAATCGCCGGGATGGATGCAACGCATGCAGGTCGACGAGCGCCCCTCGGAATCGGATGCGTACGGGATCGCATCGTGGACCTATCGCGAACGTGCGCCGTTTCATCCGGCGCGCCTGCTCGCGTTGCTGCGTCGCCCCTGGACCAACGGCCGACTGCTTCGCTGCAAGGGATATGTCTGGGTTGCGCACCGATATGCGGACATCGCCATGCTCGTGCAGACGGGCGGAGCGTTCCAGTGGGGTTACGTGGGGCGATGGTGGCGATTCGTTTCTCGGGCGGACTGGCCGCACGACGACTATCGTCGCGATGGCGTGCTGCAAAAATGGCAAGAGCCGACCGGTGATTGCCGGCAGGAAATCGTGTTCATCGGGCAGTCGATCGATCACGTCCGGTTGCGTCGCGAACTCGATGCGTGTCTGCTGACGGTCGAAGAAATCGACGCAGGCCCGGAGTCGTGGCTCCAGCTTCCGGAAGCCGACGCGTTCGACGCGCTCGCGACCACCGCCCGTCCGTGACGCGAGACTCGATGACTTCGGCCGCAACGCCAGCGTCCAGTGGCTTTCGGTCGCCGGTGAGCGCTGCGCCCGGTTCAGCGTGACGTGAATCCCGACAGCGCCGCCGAGGGCAGTTTTCTTCAATACGGACCTGCACGGCTTCTTTAGTCTCGATGCGACTTTGACATTCGCATGGAGGCAATCAATGAGCATGCTGGTTTCGATGGCCGCGTTCGCGCTGGCGTCGTCGATCACGCCCGGTCCCGTCAACATCGTCGCGCTCAGCGCGGGCGCACGCCACGGCCTTGGCGCGAGCCTGCGCTATGCGGCCGGCGCGACGCTCGGCTTCGTCGCGCTGTTCCTGCTGATCGGCCTCGGGCTGCACGCGGTGATCGCGCGCTGGCCGATGCTGACCACCGTCACCCAGTGGTCGGGGATCGCGTTCCTGCTTTACCTCGCGCTGCGGCTCGCGCTCGACGACGGCCGGCTGTCGGCCGATCCGGACGATCCGGCTGCGCCGAACGTCGCCGGCCCGTCGGCGGCGGCCGGCGCGGCGATGCAATGGCTGAATCCTAAGGCGTGGCTCGCGTGCGTGGCTGCGATGGGCGCGTATGCGGCCGACGGCGAGCCCGCGCAAGTGTGGCAATTCGCGGCGTTGTATCTGGTGATCTGCTTTGCGTCGATCGCGTGCTGGGCGTATGCGGGTGCGTCGCTGCGGCACCGGCTCGCGAATGCGCGGCGGATGCGGCTGTTCAACCGCGCGATGGCGCTGCTGCTCGCGGGCAGCGCGCTTTATCTGCTCGACGTTTAGTGCCGTTGTTTCGGTGTGTGGTCGCGGCGCCGGCACCGCCGCACGGTTCGCCGGTCAGCTCGCGGCGCTTCGATACTGCCCCGGCGTGGCGGCCGCGATGCGCCGGAATGCGCGCTGGAAATGCGCCTGGTCCGCGAAGCCCGCATCGAGCGCGACGTCGGCGATCGGCCGGCCGCGGCGCAACTCGGCCCGCCCGTACTGCACGCGGCGGTCGATCAGGAACGCATGCGGCGTCATCCCGTAGCGGGCGTTGAACGCGCGGATCAGGTAGGACGGCGACAAGTCGGCGGCCGCGCAGATCGCATCGAGCGAGACGGCCTGACGGCAATGCGCGGCGATGTAGTCGGCCGCGCGCGCGAGCTTCGCGTTGTCGGCCCCGCGCCGGGCGGCGTCGGGCAGTTCGCGATCGAGCGCGCCGTGCAGCCGTGTGAAGAACTCGACCGCCGCGCTCTCCTTGCCGAGCGGATCGACACCGGGCGCCACGAGCGTGCGGTAAAAGCCGCCGAACCGTGCGAACAGGTCGCGCCGTTCCGTCAATTTCGGCGAAAAGCCGTGAAAATCGCGGTTCGGGTCGCGCCCGAGCGAATGCTGCAGGCGGGTGAGCCACGGAACGTCCACGTAAACCATCCGGTACGCCCATGCGTCGGGGCCGTACGGATTGCACGCATGCACCTGCTCCGGATCGATGATCACGAGCACGCCGCGCCCGACGTGCTCCTTCGTCGCGCCGTTCAGGTAGGTGCTCGTGCCGCCGACGATCGCGCCGAGCGAAAACGTGTCGTGCGTGTGCTTCGCGTAGCAGATCGTCCGACCGTCGTCGACGGTGCGCGCCTCGATGAACGGCAGCGCGGCGTCGCGCCAGAACGGCGACGGTATGGCGAGGGGGTTGGCGGAACGGCTCACGCGACAGGCTCCCGGATTGGACGGCGAACGCACACCGTACAAGACTGCGCGACGCGACGCAACCGCGACCCGACGCTTCGCGTGCGGATCGCCTAAGCTTTGAATTCGGCCGCCGCGGCACGCCCGGCGGGTTCCGTTCCCTCTTCCAACCGGTACACTCATGCACATCGATCTATGCGGCCGACGGCATTGCAGCAAGTCGCCAATCTATATGACGCGATCACGGTCAACGCTCAAACCGCCTCTGGATACGCCTGTAGCGGCCAGCGTCAGAACCGCTGCATGAGCATGTAGCCCCCCACGTACAGGCATCGCGCTTTAGCTCTACCGCGTGACGACAATCTCAACGCGTCGGTTTTGCGAACGCCCATTGGTGGTTTTGTTGTCGCCGACCGGATCGGCATCGCCCTTGCCGACGGCTTCGAGACGATTGGCCGGGATGCCGGCAGCTTGCAGCATCTGCATCACCTGCGTCGCACGCTCGTCAGACAGTGCTTGGTTCGACGCAAACTGCCGGCTGCGGATCGGTATGTTGTCCGTGTAGCCGGTTACCGTCACCTGGCCCGGCACCTTGGCGATCTCGCCTGCGATCTTCGCAATCAGTGGGGCCATCGTCGCCTTCACTGACGCACCACCCGGTGGGAACATCGCATCGCCCCGGAACGTCACCGAACTGTGGTGCGCATCCTCAGCGACGCTCACGGTGCCCGCTACGATCTCGCTTTTCAGCAGTTGTTTCAGGTGCAGGGCCTGCGATACGGGTGGCGGCCTCATGTGGCCAATGTCGGCGATCTGCTTCTGGACTTCGGCCGCGCGGGTCGCAAGCTGGTACTTGTCATAGCCATACATGCCCAGCAGGACCACCGACAGCACCGAGACCGTGATCCATACCGGGAAGTTGTAGAACGACACGCGCCTGCCATTCGTATCCGGTCGCCAGTTCGGCGACAGCGCCACCGGCACGGGTTCCCGCCGCGACGTGATCTCATCGTAGAGCCGCTGCCTCACGGCCTCGTGCTTGCGGTGACCATCCGTTTCCAGTCGGTAGCGGCCCTCGAAGCCGAGACTCAGTACGCGATGGATCACTTCGAGCAGATCGAGGTGTTCGCCCGGATCGTTCATCAGCCGCCCGATCAGCAGATAAATCTTCTCGCCGCCCTGACGGTCTTCGTGAAAGACTGTCGCGAGGCCGTTCGTGATCCACGCCACCCCGTTTTCGCAGCTTTGCCCCCAGGCCGTCTGCATCGCCACCTCATCGAGCGCCGTGCACAGGCAGTAACGCGCACCGATCATGTGATCGCGCCGAATATTCGCCTGCTCGCACAGCTTCTGGAATGTGCGCATTTCCTGCGCGAGCAGCGAACGCAGCGCGGGGATAGCGTCCGTATCAAGGTATTCCGGTATATCCGCCAGGGCGCGCAGCAGCGGCCGGGCCGCTTCCAGCAACGGATTCCGGTGGGCGCGAACCGCTGCCAGGCGTTCGATAAAAGGTTCCGGCAGTGGAATCTCCTTGGGCACGTCAGGCGGTGTTGAGGCTTCGCTGGGTCGAGTGTTCATGGGCAAGAAACTCTTTCAGATAGGTATGGCGCAGGGTGCGGTCAGGCACGCAGCGTTGGCTCTCTTTACGGTTTGTTGAAACGCTCCGGGAAAAAACGCGACGTAGGCGGCGTTGACCCGAAGGTCATTTGGGCGGAATGACTGCCGGTGATGGAGTCGCAGCCGATGCAGCGCGAGCGCCATCGTCTGGCGTGTCGATGAACTCTATCGATTTGACTACGGTTAGAGCGAAAGGCAAGAGGTCGCTTTTCTGGTAAAAGGGACGAGCGATTTGTGGTGTGCCGCCGCATAGCATGACCGGGGGATGGCGCAAACAAAACGCAAACCGGCGGTCACGCGTCGTTGGATCACCGTTCGTCTGCTCTTGAGTTACGGCGATGCCCATGCTATTTGCTGCCTCCAGAGGAAATATCCGAGTGACCGGCTTCAGCAAGGCTACGTCTTCAGCAGACAACGCAGAAAAATCCTCTTTCCATTGCTTTCCGTTTTCGTCAAATGATGCGGGAACAATATTTCGGATTGCCTCAGCGTCATTAGAATTCACACACTCAAACTGTAGATAAAGTTCCCCGAGCCCCGTTCGTCGATACGGAAAGTGGTCGAGTACATATCTCGTTTCGGTAACACGGGCGTTATAAGGGTCGACAAGTCTGATCGGGCATTGAACTCCATCCGTGGTAACGACTATCTGCTTGACTTCCTTGGTCGGCTGTTCAGCATGTACGGAGGTGGCCCAGCAAAACGTCAGGCAGAATCCAACCGCCGCTCTAATCACGGTCCTGATCATTTGAAGGAGCTTTAGTGCAACCTGTTTTCGCTTCGTCATACGCGCCTCAATATCTGATTTTCCGGCGTCTCGCCGGGCTGCCCTTGCGCCGGGAACTTTGTTTCGCCTAACACCGACAACGCGACTGCATAGGCCACACAGCGGGCCTCAAAGCCGTTCAGACGGGCCGAGTACAGATCGCCGATTGCGCCGGGTAGATTTACCGCCGCTGACGCCTTCCAGAAGCTGGGGCTGCGGTAATAGCACTTCTGTCCGCCATTGGTCGCGACGATCACCCGTTCCAGAACGTGTGACTCATCAGCATGACTTACCATGTTCAGGCTGGCCCAGTAGAAGCCCGCACTCCAGGCTGCGTCAACCTTTTTCGAATCAGCAACGTCATCTCGCCAGCTAAGCATGTCTGGGGTCAGTTGGTGATCCGCAGCACGCAATGGCGCGTTGTTTCGTGTAGTGCCAGCCTGCTGCTGCGCAGTCAGCAATGAGGCACGCGCGGGGTCGGGAATCTGCGTGGACCTTCCCCTGAAATCCCAGTAGTCAAGATAGTTTTTCGGCCAGGTCAATTGCAGGAAGCCTCGACCGTCCCACGGCGCGTAGCGGGCTGTCGTCGCGCCTTCTGCCAGTTTCGTTAGCCACTGCGTCTCCTGGACCGCATTGCCGAAAAAGCTCGCCATCCGCTGTGGTGTATTGATGCCGAAGGTGCGCAACATTCGATTGATTGGGACAAGCTGTCTTCTGGGGAGTGTTCCAAGCTCAATGCTATAACGGTTAATCACAGGCTCCCACAACATGGTCCCATTGTGCTTGCGCATCGCGTACTTCGGGACGAGTTGCCTGAACTCGCTTTCGCTCAGCCATTTGCACCTTCTCAGGTGTTCGATAAACGCCTTTGGCGGAAAATGCCAGCAGTCGTCGGCTCGAATTTGCAGATCGCCTGTGCCATGCGTTCCCGCACGTCCCTGTTATGCAGCGCTTCTTTCGCTTCCGCATGCGTAACCTGGCCATCGCCGTCCAGGTCGAGCCAGCGTTTGATCGTTGGCGACTCGCACAGGCTGTCGGGTGTCGCATCGTCATCGATCAGGCTCCAGCCGGCCCAGTGCGGGAAATCCGCATCGCTGTAGACGCTGATTCCCGCATACGGCGTGGCACCGTAGTGACCTTCGTTTTTTGGCGCGTTCAGGTTGATCCAGCCGGTACCATCAGGCGTGGCAATCTTGCGCCAGTGGCCGAATTTCACGTTCCCCGGCATCGGCTCGCCAACTGCACGGCCAAAGCGCAGCATTTCGTAAATCAGGCTGGACGCTGGTGCCGCAGGGGCGGGCGCGGCGGGTTTGGTGCTGCCGTCGTGGTACTGCCCGTTCAGATGCATGGCTTCCGCATACAAGTTGTACTCGTAGTCGATCAAATATATAGAGAGGTTGCGCCAGAGCAGAGCCGGCGTAGCCTCCAATGGCACGGTGGTTACTGATGCGGGCGGACTGTCGGTGATGGAACTGTAGCCGATGCACCGCGAGCGCCATCGCCTGACGTATCAATGAATTCGATACTGCGCAGCAGTTGCATGACCTCAGGCTCGACGCTTTTGTGTTTGCCGTAGAGAGCATCGACAGACGTTCCTCCAAATAAGGTTGCTCCGCTGAGTGACGTTAAGCAAAAGCCGAGATTTCTGCCGCGGTTTTGCTCGTCGCCCGCTGTATCGCTTTCGATACGCACCGCGCCTGATCCATTGACGCTGCGAAGTTCGCGCACTTCTACGTGAGCGGCTTTGGGCGGCGGCCCCTGATCCAAGGTATCCCACGCGACCCAACCGTGGGCGGTATGCTCCACACCACCGAATTCGCGGCAAACCTGCACCGGAGGGCGCGTGTCACATCCAAACTGAATATGGAAGGCGTTCGGAAGAGTCTTTCTTCTTAGCTCCACGTTATAGTCAGCATAGGGGGGCGAGCCGCTAGGATTGGCTCTCAACTCTCCACCAAAGGTATCGGTAAGCTTGAATTCGCAGGCACCGACATTCGCCACGTGCACGATCGGTGAAATCACCTTTGGGTCATAAGCGGATGACGTCACGGCCAGAAATAGAAGGGCCATACATCCAAACAATATTGAAAGCTTTACCACGAAGTTCTCCGCTGGAAGTTTTCCGGCCATTCTTTCGCAACTCCATGTGCATCGGGAAATGATGGCGTATCGGTTAGTACTACGAGCGCGTTCGCATAAGCGCTGTAACGATCGGTAAGTCCGTTAACAGAGTAGTGGCCATAGACCGCGCCCGGAATGTTAACCATCGCGGCCGTCCTGCGTGCAGTTTCGTTGCTGTAGTACGCCTGCTGACCATGCACCACCGACACGCTATGGCGCACGTTAGGGTGTAGTTCGTCCGCGTACTGCAACGCAGTTTCAGTCGCATGAGGCGAGGACGAGCTGAATTGGAGCTTGGTCCAGTAAAAGCCTGCGCTTTGCGCGGCATCGTCCGGGTTATTAGCAACATCCTGACGCCATTGCAGAGTCTGACTGGTCGGTGGAATCGGAATTGGCGCGCGCCCACGCCACCGGAAGTAGTTGTAGTAGTTGTTATTGCCGTGATTCAGGTCGCCGTGGGGCGCGGTCAGTTGCAGGAAGCCCCGCCCGTACCATCCGTTATGCAATGCGGCATTTCTTCCGCCCCCCTCTTCGAGCGACCTGAACCAGTCACTTTCAACCGTCGCCTGTGCAAAAAATGCTGCTATGCGAGATGGCGTGGTAATACCGTACTTCCGCAGCGACTTGTTTAGTTCGGCACGATAGCGTTGAATAATTGCATCAGTACGGCCGTTATGTGGAACGGGTTCCCAATGGTGTTGACCATGCCCATCCTTGCGGACGATATGCATCGGCAGCAACTGCTGCATCTCGGCCTTGCTCAGCCATGTGCATTTTCTCAGGTGTCCGATGATTTCCTTCGGCGGCAGGTGCCAACATTCGGCAGCAGACGGCAGGTCCGGAGTCTGGATGTCCTCCCAGAACGCGAGCGCTTCGATGTGCGCCGTCAGTGTGTGGAAGTCTTCCCCGGTAAGCGGTGTCGCCAGCGCCTCATGCGGCGACTTGAGCCATCCCCAGCGCGTATCGATATCCTGCTTCGCCCATTCAACAGGGAATTTGCAGATCGCCTGCGCCATGCGTTTCTGCACGTCACCGCTATGCAGCGCTTCTTTCGCTTCCGCATACGTAACCTGGCCATCGCCGTCCAGGTCGAGCCAGCGTTTGATCGTTGGCGACTCGCACAGGCTGTCGGGCGTCGCATCGTCGTCGATCAGACTCCAGCCCGCCCAGTGCGGGAAATCCGCATCGCTGTAGACGCTGATTCCCGCATACGGCGTGGCACCGTAGTGACCTTCGTTCTTTGGCGCGTTCAGGTTGATCCAGCCGGTACCATCTGGCGTAGCAATCTTGCGCCAGTGGCCGAATTTCACGTTTGCGGGCATCGGCTCGCCGATCGCACGGCCAAGGCGCAGCATTTCATAAATCAGGCTGGGCGCAGGCGCTGCAGGCGCGGGTGCGGCGGGATTGGTGCTGCCATCGCGGTACTGCCCGTTCAGACGCATGGCTTCGGCGTACAGGCTGTACTCGTAGCCGTGTGTTTTCACCGGTTCGCCAACCCGAACGTAACGGCCGTCGCTGCCCAGCGTCAACGTCGTGAGCGTGCAATCGCCTCTTTCGTAATGCATCTGGATGAGCAGATCGACCTCCGTCGTACCGGCAGCCGGCTGTGTCTGCACCGAAGCGTGCGGCCCTTGAGGAGGCTCGGTGTCATCGCGCCGGTAAGGATGCGGCCGGTTCGCAAAGAACTTGAGGCCCTTGGGCACCTTGAACCAGATATCGCCGTAGATCGCGTCGGTGCGGCCCTGCGTTGCGGTGAGCGGTCCGGTCGTCCGTCCCACCAGCTTCTTCAGGTTGGCCGTGTCGCAGACAATCTCGAAATGCATCTGGCCGCGCTGCCCATAGATCTGTCCCGGCATACCGAGCAGGTCCTTTCGGTAGACAGGCTTGCCGAGCTTGACCGTGACGCTTTGCAGATGCATGTAGATCGAGTAGAAGGTGACTTTTGCGCTATCGCCTTCGCCAATCTCGGTCGTATGTTTGATCACGACGCAACCATCGTCAGTGCGGACATTGCGGTACTGCAGTGCGGGCTTCTCGCTTGCGTCGGTCTGGCGGACATAGACGACTTCGCCGTCGGCGATCGCGCGCACCGGCTCGGACTGGCCATTCGCGGCCTTGGGTGCGACGAGATGAGGTCCGCCGTGCCAACCCAGGCTGTAGCTGACCGGATAAGCGCCGTTACCGGGGGCGCATTCCTGCATGCCGGACTGACAGATGTCGTGCTCCGGCACGACGGTATGACCGGCGGTGGCCGAGTCCATTTCATGCCCGGTCCCGGACGATGGGGATGGCAGGAACGGCGGGCTGATGATCATTGGTCAAGACTCCTCGATGGTCACAGCGAAAACGGGAATGCCTGATTCACCTTCCCGGACGGGAACGACGGAAAATCAGCAGGTTTCGACTGTGGCGCGTCTGTCGCATGGTCATCCGCATGGACGAGAAACTGGCCGTCCGTGAAGCCGAGAATGCCCTTCGGGCTGATTTCGAGTTCAGTGCCGCCGCCATTCAGTCGGATGCCCTGCTTGGCGGTCAGGTTGATCCAGTCAGTCGTGCTCATCAGTTCAAGTACCTTCTTCGCGACGATCTCGACGTTGTCGCCCTGTGCCTCGATACGCACCTTTCCCGACGCCGCGACCAGCTTGATACCGAGCTTGTGGACAAACAGCGAAAACGCCTCCGCGACACTTGCGTAAAGCGACTTGCGCGCGGCAATCCCGACGTGGCCGCCCGTCGTGAGCGCAAGATTTTCGTCACTCGCAATGTGTGTGCTGCCGGCAGTGGTCGTTTCGATACCGGCCGGACTGGCGACCACCAGGTGCGGCGTGCTCATCTCGGGATGCGGATCATCGCGGGTCGGCGTGCCGCCCCGGATGGCATCGTTCTGCGTCTTGATCGCCTTCGTGACCTCACTCTGGTCGGCGTCCGCCTGCTGCGCTTCATGCTGTTGCGCGAGCCTGGTCAGGCTCACGTGAATGTTGTGCGCCTGCGTCAGGCGCTGGACCGTCTCCCCCATATCCTTCGCGTGCGACTGCGCACCGTTGCGCGCTTCGGTCGTGATCAGCAGCCCCATCGCCGCACGCACGACTCCCCAAAAATCGGTGCGAAGATCAAAGCCCTTGCCGCGTGCGTCCTGCCGTCCCTTGTTGCCCAGGATGCGCCGCACGAAACCGAGACTCAGTTGCGAGGTGCCGTAATCGCTTGACAACTGCGTCTGGATTTCGCCGCTCGTATCGTCCTGCACGAAGTGGTTCGACTGGCCGCATTTCAGTCCACGACTGCGGAAGCCCGAGAGCGCCTGGTTGTCCGGCAGCGCCCAGGCCGGCTGGTTGAACGCGTTCACCACGCGCCCCGTCACCACCGGCAGGTCAGGGTCGCCGTTGATGTGCTCCACCAGCACTTCCTGGCCGATGCGCGGCAGGTGCGTCGCACCGAACTGGTTGCCCTGCCACGGTGACGACACGCGCACCCAGCAGCTCGATGTGTGATCGCGCGCGCTCAACCGGTCCCAGAGGAACCGGACCTTCACGCGGCCATACGCGTCGGTCCAGATTTCCTGATCCGCGGGACCTGTTACCACCGCGTATTCCGGGCCGGACGTGCGCGGCTTCGTGAGGATCTGCGCCGGGCGGAACATTTCGCTCGTGGGCTGGATTTCGAATTCCGTCGTGCAACGGTAGTGCTGGCCGGTGCCGCTCGCCTGGGCCACTTCCTCGATCGTGAGCGTGCTGGAGACGACCAGGTATTCACGATTGGCCGCCTGCTGCGGGTAGTGTTCCAGCGTGAAGGTCTGCCCGGTCACGAGGCCACGCAGATTGCCCGCTCCCTTCGCACGCAGGCCGGTGCAGCGAAGCGCATCCATGCGCACCCGCATCAGATAGTCCGCTTCGCGCTTCGCATCGTTATGTTCGCCCGACAGGCCGCTCACACCCGCCTGCGGCTGCGCGTAGTCGCCCCATCCGTAATGCTCCTGACCGGCATGCGCGGTGTTCCGCGGGTTTTCATCGCGGCTCGTGAGGTCTGCGCGCGGACCGGTATAGTCGTAATCGACACTCGTGACGCGTCCGGTCGTCAGGTGGTTTTCTACCGACAGTTCATGGATGTGCTCCTGATCGATACGCTTGCCACCCGGCGCCTCGTAGCGGATCGCACGGTACGCCTCGCCATGCGGTCTGTGCGCGCCAATCGAGTCACAGAGGATCAACCGGTGATGTCCGTTGCCATGATCGAACCAGAAATAGATGCCCCATTCCTGCCACAGGCGGCAGACAAATCCGAAATCGCTCTCCCAGTTTTGCCGTTGGATGTCGCGCTTCGGGTAATGCCCGACCAACCATTTCTCGACCGGAAACATATAGGCGGACAGCACGGCATCCGTGACCTCCATCACATCCATGCCCTGGAACAGACGGCAGTCCTGATTTTTTGTGGCAAGCCACAGCCAAGGGCGCAGCGTAAGTTCGTACACCATCGCGCGGCCATCCTCGCGCACGAAGCGCGCGGAGGTGACCAGACCGGTGATCTCGCGTGTTCCCGCGCCGATATTGCCCATGCCGGTATTGCCTGGCATGCCGGGAGTAAAGATGCCGATTCCCTCGATCTCGACCAACACGGTGACCTCGGTGCCAATCAGCTTGTCCAGATCGACATTGGCAGTGATGCTCGGCGAGAACGCCAGCGTATCGACCGTCTTCAGTTCGAGCGTGTAGCAGAACAGTTCGCCAAGCGTTTCGGTACCCGACAGACGTGCCGGCACCAGGACCGGCGAACCGTTGAATACCGGCAATGCCGCGCCGGCAACAGCCAGCGTGCGGGACTGGAGAAAGTCTGGCATGGGTGGGTCCTTGCAGAAAATCAGCCGCGCATCAGGGTTGCGCCGCAACCGGTCTTGTCGCCCAGGTGGGCGACGCGCATGCCGTGATGGGTCCGCTTGCCGGTGGCGATGATAGGGAAGGTGCCGCCGCACATCGGGCATGCGACCCGATGGCCGTCAAGCGCGACGGCGACACCCAGGTGCTTCAGATCGGGGGCCGCCTCGATTATCTTGCCGCCGTGATCGGTCGTATCGCCAAGCTGCGCCATGTCGCAACCCTGTTCGTTTTTCATGCAAACTTCCCCTTGGCATTTACTGTCCGACCGATAACGCGACGGCGGCGCTGGGCTGAACGACTACACGAAGTGGATGAATAAAGCGTGCCCAAAATAATTCTCCTTTTTTTCTCATGGCACAATCGGATAAGTATGAAAATTAGCATCGAATCGATGCACCGGGTCGCTTTATCATCGATCGACTTTCGCCAGACTTTGGTCAATATGACCTCTATCGGGATAATAAAAATTCGATCAAAAAAACCCGCGTGTAGCGGGTTTTTTAAATTTAAAGATCTCTTTGGGCGCCAGACCCATCCAGCATTCTCATTCGGTTACACGCTCGCACATTTTTGCCTTGATAATGCAAATCAGCCCAAACCTGACTTGTTCCCTTTGCCTTCCAAGAAGACTGTCTATCAACATGTTCGCCGTAACGGAGATCAATCCGCTACGCGAGATGTTTACCTAAGCTTTGAATTCGGCCGCCGCGGCACGCCCGCCGGGTTCCGTTCCCTCTTCCAACCGGTACACTCATGCACATCGATCTGACAGGCAAGACCGCGGTCGTCACCGCTTCCACCGCCGGCATCGGGCTGGCGATCGCCGAAGGGCTCGCGCAGGCGGGCGCACGCGTCGTCGTCAACGGACGCAGCGACAAGTCGGTCGACGCCGCGCTCGCGCAGCTGCGCAGCGCCGTACCCGGCGCGGACCTCGACGGCGTCGCGGCCGACCTGTCCGACGCCGCCGGCGTCGCGCGCATCACGCAGCACACGCCGGAGGCCGACATCCTCGTCAACAACGCGGGCATCTACGGGCTGAAGGCGTTCTTCGACATCGACGACGACGAATGGGCCCACTACTTCCAGATGAACGTGATGTCGGGCGTGCGTCTCGCGCGGCACTACCTGAAGGGGATGCTCGCGCGGAACACGGGCCGCATCGTGTTCATTTCGTCGGAGTCCGGGCTGAACATCCCGGTCGACATGATTCACTACGGGTTCACGAAAACCGCGCAGCTCGCGATCGCGCGCGGCCTCGCGAAACTCGCGGCCGGGACGCGCGTGACGGTCAATTCGGTCCTGCCGGGGCCGACGATGTCGGAAGGCGTGCGGGCGCTGCTGAAGGAAACGGCCGACGCCACGGGCCGCAGCATCGACGACGTCGCGGTCGATTTCGTGCGCAGCGAGCGCGCGAGCTCGATCATCCAGCGGCCGGCGACGACGGAGGAAGTCGCGAATCTCGTTGTGTACGTGTGCTCGCCGCAGGCCTCGGCGACGACGGGCGCGGCATTGCGCGTCGATGGCGGCGTGGTCGACACGATAGCGTGACGACGGCGTGACACGCTCGCGCGGCGCATGGCGGCCGCGCTAGCGCGAGGCGGCCTTGTCCGATTGAAGCGTGCCCTTGCGATCGGCGTCCATGCAGGTATCGAAGCCGTGTTGCGTGACCGCACCGGCCTTGTCGAACACGACGAAGAAAGCCCGGTGATCGTTGTCGTGCTCGATGAAGTAGTTGTAGCAGACGCCGCTGCCGTTGCGGACCATCCACACGCTGCGCGGGTTGCCGCCGGCGCGGACGACGTCGGCGCGCGTCGCGCCGTGCCGCGACGCGGCCCTCGCCAGCGGCGTGCGCGAATACGAGAACGGCAGCCACGAGTCGAACCACGCGCAACCGTGCAGCATCAGGCAGCTGGCGGCCAGGGACAGCGTCGCTGCGGGGCGGGACATCGGAATCAATCGCATGCTTGGTGAAATCTGCTGCGCCATGCCGGCGTGATCGAAAGCCCCATGCTACTCGACCTTTGGGTCCGGATCGAAAAGAAATGTAGAGACTTGTGTCCGATGCGCTGCCCGACGCAGTCCGGCGCGTGCCCGATCGTCACGAATCGTGGCCGTGCCGGGCGCGTTCGCGCGCCCGCCTTCTGACGTCGATGCGTCGGAGCGGCGCGACGGGCGGCGTCGTCAAGCAACCCATTCCGCCCACAGCATGGTCAGCACCGTCATCAGCGCGGGGCCGACGAACAGCCCGATCAGGCCGAACGTCTCGGCCCCGCCGAGGATGCCGAACAACACGAGCAGGAACGGCAGGCGGGTCGAGCTGCCGATCAACACCGGCCGCACGAAATGCTCGGCGACGAACACGACCACGAAGCCGAGCACCAGCACCACGACGGCCCACGCGGTCGCGCCCTGCACGAACAGCCAGAGCGCCGCGCCGCAGAACACGATCGGCGCGCAGAACGGCAGCATCGCGGCGACGGCCGTGACGAGGCCGAGCAGCGCCGCATGCGGAACCCCGGCGAGCGCATACGCGACACCGAGAATGGCGCCCTCGCCCAGCCCGACGACGACCAGCCCGGTCACCGTGCCGTACACGGCCGAGACCATCCGTTCGATCAGGTCCGCGCCTCCGCGGCCGAACGCGCGCCGCGCACCCTGTAGTAACGCGCCCGACAGCTTGTGGCCGGCCCGCATGATCACGAACAGCGTGACCAGCATGAAGCCGAACTCGAACAGCGCATGCGCGAGCTTCGTGCCGAACTGCCGGCCGAACGCGATGAACTTCTCGCCGCTCGCGCCATGCATCGCGCTGCCCGCGTGCAGCGGATGACCGAGATTGGCCTGCCACCACTCGGTGACCTGCGCGGCACCGTACGGCAACCGGCCGACGACGTCCGGAAGCGGAATGCCGTTGTCCTGGATCGAATGCAGCCAGAGGCGCAGGTCGTGCGCCTGCGAGATCGCCTGCGCGAGCGCGATCGCGACCGGCAGCACGACCAGCAGCGACACGCCGGCGGTAATCACGGTCGCGATCAGGGTCGGCCGGTCGCGAAACCAGCGGTGGGATTCGAAGCGTTTCAGCAGCGGCCACAACGCGATCGCGATCACGCAGGCCCACGCGATGGCGGGCAGGAAATCGCGGATCACCCACAGCGCGAGCACCAGCAGCGCCGCATACAGCACGGCGCGGGCGATCTGCTGGGCACGCGGCCGCGTGGCGGAATCCTGGGAAGGCGAGACATGTGCGCGCATGGCACCTCGGTCGAAATGAAAAAATGGCGGTCGTGCAGGCCGCGAGCCTGTACGAACCGCCATTCTATCCATCGACGCCGCAACGGCATGCGCACGCACTGCCAAGCATCGTCAAATGCGTGCCGCGAACGCCGCACCGCCGCGCGGTGCAACGCGTGCTCAAGCCGCCTTGTCGGCGACGCGGTAGCGTTCGAGCCAGTGCGCGTACGGCGCGGGCAGCGTCCACGACGGCCGCTCGACCCCGAGCTGCCTGGCCGCGTAGTACGGCCAGTGCGGATCGGCAAGATGCGCGCGGCCGACCATCACGAGATCGAGCTGCTGCTCGGCGACGACGCGCTCGGCCAGTTGCGGCGTATCGATCCCCCAGGCGGACGACACCGGCAAGCCGGCCTCGCGGCGCACGCGTTCCGCGATCGGCGCGAGGAACGCCGGGCCCCACGGAATGCGCGCGTCGGGCGTCGAGAAACCGACCGACACGCTCAGCATGTCGAGGCCTTCCTGCTTCATCCGCTGCGTGAGCGCGATCGATTCGGCGAGCGTTGCTTCATCGCGCCCGTCGTATTCGATCACGCCGAGACGCGCGGTCAGCGGCAGGTGCTCCGGCCAGACCTGGCGGACGGCCTTCAGCGTGTCGACGAGGAAACGGCCGCGGTTTTCCGCCGAACCGCCGTACTCGTCGTCGCGCTGGTTCGAATGCACGGAGAAGAAGCTCTGGCCGAGGTAGCCGTGCGCGAAGTGCAGTTCGAGCCATTCGAAGCCGAGGTCGCGGGCGCGCTTCGCCGACGCGACGAAGTCGGCCTGCACGCGGGCGATGTCGTCGTGCGTCATCGCGCGCGGCGTCTTCGGCAGGTGCGCGCCGAACGGCACCGCCGACGGTGCGATGGTCTGCCAGCCGCGCGGATCGCCGTCGGCGATGTGGTCGTCGCCTTCCCACGGACGGTTCGCGCTCGCCTTGCGGCCCGCATGCGCGATCTGGATGCCGGGCACCGCGCCGGCCGCCTTGATCGCCGCGACCGACGGCGCAAACGCCGCGGCCTGCGCATCGGTCCACAGCCCGGCACAGCCCGGCGTGATGCGGCCTTCCGGCGACACGGCCGTCGCCTCCGCGATCACGAGGCCCGCGCCGCCGCGCGCGATACCGGCCAGATGCACGTGATGCCAGTCGTTGACGACGCCGTCTTCGGCGACGTACTGGCACATCGGCGGCACCGCGATGCGGTTGCGCAGCGTGACATCCTTGAGTTTGAACGGTTCGAACAGGGCAGACATCCACCACTCCTTTGCTTGGTTCTGCGAAACGACCGGCTGAGCCGCCGCGCGGTGCGCACGGCGGAACGATGCGAGCCGTCGCCGGGACGGTCGCGCCCGACGACGGAAACCATCCGGCGCCGGTCATGCCGGCGCCGGGCTCGGCTTACTGACGGCCGAGCTTCGCGAGCAGCGCCTCGGCTGCCGGCTCCGACGACGCGGGGTTCTGCCCCGTGATCAGCAGCCCGTCGGTGACGACATGCGGCGCCCAGTCGGCGCTGCGCTCGAACTGCGCACCGTTGGTCTTCAGCATGTCCTCGACGAGGAACGGCACCACTTCCGTCAGCTCGACGGCCGCTTCCTCGCTGTTGGTGAAGCCCGTCACACGCTTGCCGCGCACGACCGACTCGCCGGTCTTCGGGTCCTTCACGTGGCGCAGCACGCCCGGCGCGTGGCACACGGCCGCGACCGGCTTGCCGGCCGCCAGCGCGCGCTCGATCAGGCCGATCGAATGCAGGTCCTCGGCGAGATCCCACAGCGGGCCATGCCCGCCCGGATAGAACACCGCGTCGTAATCGTCGACCGACACCTCGGCCAGCTTGCGCGTGGCGGCGAGTTCGGCCTTGGCCGCCGGATCCGCGTCGAAGCGGCGCGTCGCGTCGGTCTGCGCGGACGGATCGCTGCTTTTCGGATCGAGCGGCGGCTGGCCGCCCTGCGGCGACGCGAGCGTCAACTCGACGCCCGCATCCTTGAACGTGTAATACGGCGCGGCCAGTTCCTCGAGCCAGAAGCCGGTCTTCTTGCCGGTGTCGCCGAGCGTGTCGTGCGAGGTCAGGACAACCAGAATCTTCATGATCGGACACTCCTTATAAATGGGGGAACGGGGCCGCGTCGCGGCGGCGGCGACGGCGCGCCTGCGGGTTAGGCCGCTGGCGCGCGTCAACGTGCCGGCTCCGTACCAAAAATATTGCCAGGCCTAATAGACCAGTCGTCTAGAAATGGCTCGAAAAAAAGCGACGGCATCACCTGCGCGCCCAGCATCGCAGCGCGATATGGCATTTTCGCGACGTCACATTTCATGAGGCTGGATGATAGCGTCGAATTAGACCGGTCGTCTAGAAACCCGGCATTCGGCCCTGCCGCCGTCATGGCTTTTGCGACGGAGCGCGTGCCGCAACGGCCGTTGCGGAGCGCGCCCCGCTCCCCGGTTCGCGCCGCGTCGGCTACCCGTGCAGCGGCCCGTCCGTATCGCCGGCGTCGATCACCGGCATCTCGAGCCGATGGCCGCGAACGCCGTCCGTGAGCAACGCCAGCATCAGGTCCGCGAGCGCACACCCGGTCGCATGTCCGGTCGGCTGCACCACCGCCGTCACGCGATGCGGATGCGCGACGTCCGGCGGCACGCCGTCGTAGACGATCAGCGACATGTCCCGCCCAAGCTGCAAGCCGCCGTCGATCAGCGCCCGGAACGCGCCGCCGCCCACGATGTTGTTGTCGACCAGCAGCGCGGTCGGTCGTTCGGCCCGGGTGAGCAGCGCCTGCACGCCCTGCTGCCCGCCCTCGCGCGTAAACGGACACTCGACGAGCAGTGCCGGATCGGGCGCGATACCGGCCTCGCGCAGCGCCGCAAGATACCCGGCGCGACGCTGCATCGCGAAATTGAGCGACAGCGGCGCACTGATCATCGCGATACGGCGATGACCGAAGCCGATCAGGCGCCGCACCGCATCGCGCGCGCCCGCCTCGTTGTCGAAATCGAACCATGCGTAGGGCTCGGCGGCTTGCGTGCGGCCGTACGCGACGTACGGAAACGCTTGCGAACGCAGGTACGCGAGGCGCGGATCGTCGACCAGCGTGCGCGCGACGATCAGCCCGTCGACGAGCTTCCCGTCGACGAGCCGGCGATACGTGTCCAGTTCGGCGTTCGGCCGCGCGGCCGCGATGATGAAGTCGAGATTGCGCTCGGCGAGCCGTTCGGTGATGCCCGCGACGACCTCGCCGAAGCGCGGATCGCCGAGATCTCCCGCGCCGAACGGGTACACGATGCCGATCGCATCCGAGCGCCCCGTCGCCAGCCGGCGCGCGGTCGGATCCGCGACATAGCCAAGGTCGCGCGCGGCCTTCATCACGCGCTCGCGGGTCGCCTCGCTCACGTCGTCATAGCCGTTCAGCGCCCGACTGACCGTCGTGCGCGACAGCCCGAGCGCATCCGACAGTGCCTTCAGATTCACCTTCACGTCGCTCCTCGCGTTGTGCATGCCATTCGGCCGCGCCGCTCGCGCAGCAATTATTGCCGAATGGTAGTTATTACCGTCAAATATTTATCTTTTGACGTCCAAACCGGTTTGAATTAGCATCCAAACCGGTTTGGATATCGATATCCCGTCAGCAGTTCCTTCTCACCGTCAACGGAAACTACGCCTACATGACTTACTTTCCTTTTTGCCGCGCGACCGCGGCCAAACGTTTGCTGTTCGCTGGCGCGGCACTGGCCGCCTTCGCGTCCGCGTCGGGCGTCGCCCATGCGCAGAGCACCGGCGCCCCCGCGCCCACGCCGCATACGCAGCAGGCCTATGACCCCGAAGGCAACTTCACGATGCGCTGGACCCGCGCGGACATCCGCCAGATCGTCGCGCAGTCGCACACGGCCGGCGCCGACAAGAACTCGCTGCCGCAGGCGCTGACGATGCCGGACATCCCGCAGGATTTCCCGCTGATCAACTCGAACGTGTGGGTCTGGGATACCTGGCCGCTCGCCGACCTGCGCGCGAACCAGCTCAGCTACAAGGGCTGGGAGGTGATCTTCTCGCTCACGGCCGACCCGCATGCCGGCTACACGTTCGACGATCGTCACGTCCACGCGCGCATCGGCTTCTTCTACCGCCGCGCCGGCATTCCCGCGTCGCAGCGGCCCGCGAACGGCGGCTGGACCTGGGGCGGCCACCTGTTCCCGGACGGGGCGAGCGTCAAGGTGTTCGGCACGTCGCCGATGACCAACAACGCCGAATGGTCGGGCTCCGCGCGCCTCACGCAGGGCGACAACGTCAGCCTGTACTACACCGCGACGTCGTTCAACCGCTCGGCGCCCGGCGGCGCCGACATCACGCCGCCGCAGGCGATCATCACGCGCGCCGACGGTCATATCCATGCCGACGACAAGCACGTGTGGTTCAGCGGCTTCGACGATCACAAGGCGCTGCTGCAGCCGGACGGCAACTACTACCAGACCGGCCAGCAGAACACCTACTTCTCGTTCCGCGATCCGTTCGTGTTCACCGACCCCGCGCATCCGGGCAAGACCTACATGGTGTTCGAAGGCAACACGGGCGGCCAGCGCGGCGCCCGGACCTGCACCGAGGCCGACCTCGGCTACGCGCCGAACGATCCGTACCGCGAAGACCTCAACGCCGTGATGAACTCGGGCGCAGTGTATCAAAAGGCCAACGTCGGCCTGGCGGTCGCGACGAACCCGCAACTGACCGAATGGAAGTTCCTGCCGCCGATCCTGTCGGCGAACTGCGTCGACGACCAGACCGAGCGCCCGCAGATCTATCTGAAGGACGGCAAGTACTACCTGTTCACGATCAGCCACCGCACGACGATGGCCGCGGGCGTCGACGGGCCGGACGGCGTCTACGGCTTCGTCGGCAACGGCATCCGCAGCGACTTCCTGCCGCTGAACGGCGGCAGCGGGCTCGTGCTCGGCAACCCGACCGACTTCTCCGCACCGGCCGGCGCGCCGTATTCGCAGGACCCGAACCAGAACCCGCGCGAATTCCAGTCGTATTCGCACTTCGTGATGCCGGGCGGGCTCGTCGAGTCGTTCATCGATGCGATCGGCCCGCGTCGCGGCGGCACGCTCGCGCCGACGGTGAAGGTCAACATCAACGGCACGTCGACGGCGGTCGACCGCACGTACGGACGTGGCGGCCTCGGCGGTTACGGCGACATCCCGGCGAACCTGCCGGCGACGGGCGCCGGTCACTGACGGCGACGCGGGCACCCGCCCGTGACGAGTCCGTAAAGGGCTCGCTACGAACGCGGCGGGCACCGCCCGCGTCGAGGCGGCGCACGTCATGCGTGTCGCGTGCGCGCCGCCTCCCTCCTTCGCAGAAATCGCGCATGCCGCCGTCGCAAGCGGCGTGCGCGTTCCTTTCCCGCTTCGCGCGCCGAAGCACGGAACCCCGCATGAAATCGACGTCTTTTCGCTTTTCCCGCTGGATCGCCCGGCTGCTGTTCGCGTGTGCGGCAAGCGCGGCCTGCACGCACGCCACCGCCGCGCCCTGCGGCACGCCGCCCGGGAACGCCACGCCACAATGGCGACCGGCCGTGCATTACACGCCGCAACGCAACTGGATGAACGATCCGAACGGCCTCGTGTACGAGAACGGCCGCTATCACCTGTTCTACCAATACAACCCGCTCGGCCACGACTGGGGCAACATGTCGTGGGGCCACGCGACCAGCACCGACCTCGTCCACTGGCGCGAGCAGCCGGTCGCAATGCGCGCGAGCGCGACGGAGGAAATCTTCTCCGGCTCGATCGTCGCCGACACGCACAATACGTCCGGCCTCGGCGCGGCGGGCGAGACACCGCTGGTTGCGCTTTACACGAGCGTCTACAAGGACGGCTCGGGTCACGCAGCCGGCACGCAGGCGCAGTCGCTCGCGTACAGCCTCGACCACGGCGCGACCTGGCGGCCCTACGCGCGCAATCCGGTGCTCACGCTCGATCCGGAATCGAAGCAGTTCCGCGACCCGAAGGTGTCGTGGTACGCGCCGGGACGCTACTGGCTGATGACGACCGTCGTCGCCGATGCGCAGGTCGTGAAGCTCTACCGTTCCGACGACCTGATTCACTGGTCGTTCCTGAGCGATTTCACGCTGCCGGACGTGCCGCATGCGGGCGCGTTGTGGGAAATGCCCGACCTCGTGCCGCTGCCCGTCGACGACGATCCGCGGCACATCAAGTGGGTCATGATCGTCAACGTCAACCCGTGGTCGATCGCCGGCGGTTCCGGCGCGATGTATTTCGTCGGCGACTTCGACGGCCGCACGTTCGTCCCCGACCGGGTCGCACCGGCCGGTTCCGATCCCGCACGATTCCGCTGGGTCGATCACGGCGCCGACTTCTACGCGGCCGGCACGTTCTCCGGCGCGCCGGGCGCGCGCCCTGTCGCGATTGCATGGATGAGCAACTGGGACTACGCGGCGAAAGCGCCGACGGCGCCCTGGCGCGGCGCGACGACGGTGCCGCGCGAACTCGCGTTGAAGACGATCGGCGGTGAACCGACGCTCATCGTGACGCCGGCAGCCGCGTTCGATGCGTGGGCCGACGGGCGGCCCGCCGTGCATGAAGGCAACCTGAACGTCGAGTCCGCCACGCGCACGCTGTCGGACGCCACGCGCGGCACCGTCCAGCGCATCACGGTGACGATCGCGCCGCGGCGCGCGGCCCGCGCGGGTTTGATCGTGCGGGGCTCCGCGGATGGCTCGATCGGCACCCGGATCGTGTACGACACGGCGAAGCGCACGCTGACGCTCGACCGCTCGCGCTCCGGCGCCACGGATTTCGCGGGCACGTTCAGCCGCGAGCACATCGTCGATCTGCCACTCGAGCACGGGCAGCTGCGGCTCGAAATCGTCGTCGATCGCGGTTCGGTCGAGGTGTTCGCGAACGGCGGCCGCGTCGCGCTGACGGACCTGATCTTCCCGCCGCCCGATGCGGACCGCGTCGCCGTGTTCGCCGAGCACGGGAGCGCGACGTTCTCGGGGTTGACGGTCACGCAGCTCCACGGACGCGATCAGGCCGGCGACGTCCGTGACGCCTGTGCATCGCGCTAGCGATGCGGTTGCACGGCGGGGCTGCACAGCCTGACCTCGCGTCAGGCCGTGCAGCCCCGCCGGTTCCACGCTCAAAGCAAGCCCATCCCGCCCGACGCGATGATTTCCGCGCCGACGATGAACGCCGACTCGGGTGCGCTCAGGTGCAGCACCGTCGACGCGATTTCATCCGGCGTGCCGAACCGGCCGATCGGGACGAGCCCCCTGATCTTGTCGGCCGTCTCGTCGAGCGTCGCCGCATCGAGGCCGAGCTTGCCGTACAGCGGCGTCTGGACCGGCCCGGGGCTCACCACGTTCACCCGTACGCCGTGCGGCAGCAGTTCCGTCGACAGCGTCTTCGCGAACGAATTGACGGCCGCCTTGCTCGCCGCATACACGGACGACCCCGGCATCCCGATGTGCGCGTTGATCGAGCCGTTGATCACGATCGACGCGCCGCGGTTCAGCAGCGGGACGAGCGCCTGGATCTGGAAATACGCGCCCTTCACGTTCGTGTCGAACACGAGGTCCCACAACGCCTCGTCGATATCCGCGAACGGCGCGAGTTTGGCGACGCCCGCGTTGATGAACACGGCGTCGAGGCGCGCGCCGGCGGCCGCGATCGCGTCCGCGAGCGCTCGCGCCGACGCGACGCTGCCGGCCTCGTTGCGGATCGCGAGCGCGCCGTCGCCGAGCGACTCGCGCGCGGCGGCAAGCGTCTGCTCGTCGCGGCCGGTGATGACGACCCGCGCGCCTTCGGCCGCGAATGCCCGTGCGGCCGCCAGGCCGATGCCGCTGTTGCCGCCCGTGACGAGGACCGTTTTTCCTTCGAAGCGTTGCATGATGTTCTCCTTGAACCGGTGAGTTGACCGTGAACACAGGATGCGCGCGGTGCCCGGCCTTGCCGTACGACCGGCGCGGCAGACATGTGCGAAATCTTCGAACGTGTTTGCCCCGGCCGTCCGGCGCGTGTCGGCCCGGCGCGCTCAGCCCGACACGTCGATCCCGTCGAGCAGGCGCTGCGCGAGCCGCGGTTCGCGCAGTTGCTCCAGCCACCATTGCAGCGCGCGGCCGTCGCGGTCGCCGCGCCACGCGACATACAGCACGTTCGGCTCGCGCGGATCGGCTGTTTCCTTCTCGACCAGCTCGCCGCGCGCCAGCAGCGACGCGACCCGCCGGCGCGGCACCCAGCCGACGCCGAGCCCGTCGCGCTGCGCGAGGATCTTCGCGCGCATCGACGGCACCGCGAGCACCGCCTGCCCGCCGAGCAGTCCGTACACACGGCCGACGGCCTGCCGCGACGAGTCGGCGACGACGACCGCGCGATGCGCGCCGATCGCGTCCCGGGTCAGCTGCGCGCCCGCCGACGCCAGCGGATGGCGCGGCGCGACGGCGAACACCCACTCCATCGCGCCGAGTTCGAACCATTTGAAGCCCGGAATCGCCGGCGGCTCGTTGGTCGCGCCGACGACCAGATCCGCGCGACCATCGCGCAGCGCTTCCCAGGTGCCGCCGAGCACTTCGTGCGTGAAACGCAGCGACACGCCCGAATCGAGCGCATCGAATGCGCGGACGACCGGCAGCAGCGTATCGAATTCCAGCACCTCGTCGCTGACGATCCACAGCCGGTCCTCCCAGCCGCTCGCGACCTGCCGCACGCGCTGCGTGAGCCGCGCGACGTCCAGCGCGAGGCGCGATGCCTCGTCGGTCAGCAGCTGGCCGGCCGGCGTGAGCTGCAGCCGGTAGCCGCGGCGGTCGAACAGCAGCGCGTCGAAGCGTGTTTCGAGCTGCCGCGCGGCGTGCGACACGGTCGACGGCGCCTTGCCGAGCCGTGCGGCCGCCCGCGACAGGCTGCCGGTGGCGCGGATCGCATCGAGCAGCGCGAGTTCCTCTTCGGACAGCATGAGCGCACTCCGGTCGGGGGGTCTGGTGGATCGTAAGGCAGCGGCGGGCGCCAACGCAATCGAATGGCACTGCCGGCAGCGGGCGGATGCCGTGCCGGCCGGGGCACCGTAGCGCGCCGTGCCATTTGCCGCATCCGGCGCGCGTTGCGTGCCAGGTGCCGCCTTTCCCTGCCCCCTCGACGCCACGCGCGTGCCCTGGCCGAGCGATGCCGCCCGCGCATGCGCGAACGCCGATCCGGCCATGAACTTCCGGTATGCTGATCGACGTCACATTTCCGCATTCGAGGTAACCACTGCGATGGACATCGCGATCCGCATCGAAGGCCGTCACGACCTGACCGGGCAGATCTTCCGGCAGTTGCGCACCGCGATCGTCGACGGGCGGCTCGAAGGCGGCGCCCGGCTGCCGTCGACGCGCGATCTCGCGAAGCAGCTCGGCGTGTCGCGCAAGACGACGCTCGACGCGTTCGAACGTCTCGTCGCCGAGGGTTACCTGAACACGCGCGCGGGCGACGGCACGTTCGTCGCCGGCGGCCTGGCGCGGGTTCCGCACGCGGCGGCGGCCGCGACGCCGTCGCTCGTCGAGGACGCGCCGCCCGTCCATGCCGTCGACGCACGCGCGCTGTGGGACGAGTTGCCCGACGCGCTCGCGATGCCCACCCCGCAGGACACGCCCGCGTTCGACTTCCGCGGCGGCGTGACCGACAAGGCACTGTTTCCGTTCGACGCATGGCGTCGCTGCCTGCATCACGCGCTGCGCCAGCAGGCGCGCGGCCCCGGCCAGTACCATGCGCCGGCCGGCGATCCACAGCTGCGCGGCGCGATCGCGCGCTACGTCGCGTTCAGCCGCGCGGTCGCGTGCGGCTGGGACGACGTGCTCGTCACGCAAGGCGCGCAACAGGCGCTCGACCTGATCGCACGCGTGGTCGTGCGGCCCGGCGACGTCGTCGCGGTCGAGAATCCCGGTTATCCGCCGGCGCGCGCGGCGTTCGCGTCGCTCGGCGCGACGGTGATCGGCGTGCCGGTCGATGCGCACGGCCTCGTCACCGGGCGGCTGCCCGACGACGCGCGCCTCGTCTACGTGACACCGTCGCACCAGTTCCCGCTCGGGATGCCGATGACGCTGGAGCGGCGCGTCGCGCTGCTCGAATGGGCGCAGCGCCGCCGCGCGGTGATCATCGAGGACGACTACGACGGCGAGTTCCGCTTCGAAGGCCGGCCGGTGGAATCGCTGAAGAGCCTCGACCGCACGGGTCTGGTCGCGTACGTCGGCACCTTCTCGAAGACGATCTTTCCTGAACTGCGGATCGGCTACGCGATTCCGCCGCGCGCGCTGCGCGGCGCGCTCGCCAAGGCGAAGCAGATCGTCGACTGGCACACCTGCACGCTGACGCAGGCGGCGCTCGCGCGCTTCATGCTCGAAGGCGATTTCGCGCGGCACCTGCGGCGCGCGCAGAAACACTACGACGCGCGCCGCAAGATGCTGCTCGCGCATCTGCGCGGCGGCCTCGCGCCGTGGTTCGACACGATCGTGCCGACCGCCGGCATCCACCTCGCCGCGCACCTGAAACCGGGGCTCGACGAAGCCGCGCTGGTCCGCGCGGCGCGTGAGCACGACATCGGCCTGTACGGGATCACCGCGTTCCACGTCGGCTCGGCGGCCCGCGCGGGGCTGCTGTTCGGCTATGGCGGGATCGACGCGCTTCGCATCGACACCGCGCTCGCGAAGCTGGCCGCGCTGCTGGATTCAGGCCGGGTCGGCGGACCGCCACTGGTTACCTGAATTTTCCAGGAATTGGCCATTCAAGCAGGCCAGTGGCCCGCTTAAAGTGGGTCCTGTCGCGCCACCGGGCGCATCCAACCGAACAGGACCTGCCATGCAACCGCGTCTGAACTTCTATACCGCCAGCCCGAACGCCATCAAGGTGATGCGCAACGCCGAGGAATTCCTCGCGAAAAGCTCGATCGAGAAGCCGCTCGCCGAACTCGTCCGGCTGCGCGCGTCGCAGATCAACGGCTGTGCGTTCTGCGTCGACATGCACACCACCGACGCACGCAACGGCGGCGAAACCGATCGCCGCCTGGCGACGGTCGTCGTCTGGCGCGAAACGCCGTTCTTCACCGAGCGCGAACGTGCGGCGCTCGAATGGACCGAAGCGCTGACGCTGGTCGCCGACAACCACGTGCCCGATGCCGTGTGGGAAGCCGTGAAGCCCCATTTCAGCGACACGGAGTTGTTCGAGCTGTCGATGCTGATCGCGACGATCAACACGTGGAACCGCTTCGCGATCGCGTTCCGCAAGATGCCCGAGTAAGGGGAGACGACGATGATGCGCTCCAGCCCCACGCTCCGCCGCGCGATGCTGTGCACGTCGCTCGCGCTCGGCGCCGCGTTGCCGGCCGCCGCCCGCGCGCACGATACCGGCGACAGCGTGCACGCGATCATGCAACAGGCCGTGCCCGAAGCGCCCGGCAAGCTCGCCGTCGTCGCGACCGTCGACTATGCGCCCGGTCAGGCATCCGAAGCGCACAAGCACCTCGGCTCGGTGTTCGCGGTCGTGTCGAAAGGCGAAGTGCTGTCGCAGGTGAACGACGGCCCGGTGCGCCGCTATCGCACCGGCGAAGGCTGGTACGAGCCGCCCGGTTCGCGCCACCAGATGTCGCGCAACGCGAGCGCGACCGAGCCCGCGCAAATTGTCGTGTTCGGGCTGACGGGCGAGCATGTGCCGCTGAAGTCGCCGATCGATCAGTGATTTAGGAGGCCGTGCCGCGTCGGGCGCGCCGCCGTGCTGCACGGCCGGCGTCCCGCCCCGTGCCGCGCGACTTCCTCGCAGGTGTCGGGCTCGGCCGTTTCGCCCGCTGTTTCGCCGCTGTTTCGCCCGCTGTTTCGCCCGCCGTTTCGCCGGCCGTTTCACCCACGTTTCGATCAACGTTTCACCCGCCATTTCCCCCGTCGATCACCCGCCAGTTCCCCGCCAGTTCCCGCGTCTTCCCCATTAGCCGCTCCCTACACTTCACCGTCGGCGCACGCCCGTTCCCTACCCTCAGCCCCGCCCGTCCGCCCCGCCATTCGCCACTCGCCTGATCGCGATCAACGCGGGCGAAAACCCTGCCTTGAAATTAACTAACTCATCAATTAGCGTCGATTTCATGAACGCGAAATCCACCGTCTCCAGGCCGCGCGGGCGCCGCCCGTCGGTGGACGACTTCGACCTGCGCGACCACATGCTCGACGTCGCGATGCAGCTGTTCGCCGAGCGCGGCATCGCCGCGACGACGGTCGCGCAGATCGCTGCGGCCGCCGGCGTCACGTCGGCGATGGTTCACTACTACTTCACGAATCGCGAGCAGCTGCTCGACGCGATCGTCGAGGAGCGGCTCGCGCAGGTCATCGCGTTCGTGTGGCGGCCGACCGCGCCGCAGATCGAAAACGATCCGTTCGCGCTCGTCGCCGAACTCGTCGACCGCTTCTTCGACGTCACGCATCACATGCCCTGGCTGCCGTCGATCTGGCTGCGCGAGATCGTCCACGAGGGCGGGCTGCTGCGCGAGCGGATGATCCGGCGCATTCCGCTCGAGCATGTCGGGCGGTTTGCCGAGCGCATCCGCGCCGCGCAGCAGGCCGGCACGCTGAACCCCGCGCTCGAACCCGCATTCCTGTTCCATTCGATCATCGCGCTGGTGATGCTGCCGCTCGCCACCGCGAAGCTGTGGCAGAGCGCGCGCGGCCTGCCGCCGATCGATCGCGACGTGCTGCAGCGCCACGTCCGCGCGCTGCTCGGTTCCGGCATGCAACCGCCCGCCGCCGCGCCGGATCCCGACGCGCATGCGCGACGGAGGCCGTCGTGAACGCGCCCCGCCCGCTGCCGCTCGCGCTGGCCGCCGCCGTCGCGCTGCTCGCCGGTTGCGGACGGCCGGCGAACGACGTCACGACCTTCCAGGGCTATGTCGAAGGCGAGTTCGTATACCTGTCGTCGTCGCAGGCGGGCACGCTGACGCAGCTGTCGGTCGAACGCGGCCAGGCCGTCGCGGCCGGCGCGCCGGTGTTCTCGCTCGAAGCCGTCAACGAAACGGCCGCGCTGCGGCAGGCGCAACACCAGCTCGAGGCCGCGCGCGCGCAGCTTGCCGACCTGCAGACCGGCAAGCGCCCGCAGGAAGTCGCGGTCACGCGGGCCCAGCTCGCGCAGGCCGCGGCACAGGCCGCGCGGGCCGCCGCGCAATTCGCGCGCGACGAACGTCAGTACGCGGCCGGCGGCCTGTCGAAGCAGCAGCTCGACGATTCGCGCACGTCCGCGCAAACCACCGCAGCACAGGTGCGCGAGTTGCAGAACCAGGTCGACGTCGCGCGCCTGCCGGGCCGCGCGCAGCAGGTGGCGGCCCAGGCCGCGCAGGTCGATGCCGGGCAGGCGGCCGTCACCGAAGCGCAATGGAAACTCGACCAGAAGCGCGTCGCCGCGCCCGCCGCCGGGCGCGTGTACGACACGCTGTACCGCGTCGGCGAATGGGTGCAGGCCGGCAATCCGGTCGTGCAGATGCTGCCGCCGCAGAACCTGAAAGTGCGGTTCTTCGTGCCGGAGGCCGCCGTCGCATCGATCGCGCCGGGGCGCACGGTCGCGATCCGCTGCGACGGCTGCCCGGCCGACGTCCCCGCGCGCGTCACCTACGTGTCGCGCGCGGCCGAGTACACGCCGCCCGTGATCTACAGCAACGAGAGCCGGACCAAACTCGTGTTCATGGTCGAGGCGCGCCCCGCCGTCGCCGACGCGCCGAAGCTGCACCCGGGCCAGCCCGTCGCCGTGAGGATGCGATGAACGCACCGCCCGCCCCGTATGCGATCGACGTCGACCGCCTGAACAAGCGCTTCGGCGACAAGCACGTCGTGAAGGACGTCTCGCTGCGCGTCGCGCGCGGGGAGATCTTCGGCTTTCTCGGGCCGAACGGCAGCGGCAAGACGACGTCGATCCGCATGATGTGCGGCCTGCTCACGCCCGACTCGGGCAGCGGCACCTGTCTCGGCTACGACATCGTGCGCGACAGCGCGCAGATCAAGCGCCGCGTCGGCTACATGACGCAGCGCTTCTCGTACTGGGAAGACCTGTCGATCCGCGAGAACCTCGATTTCGTCGCACGCGTGTACGGGATGCCCGATCGTCAGGCGGCTGTCGCGCGCGCGCTCGACGGGCTCGGTCTCGCGAGCCGCGCGGACCAGCTCACGGGCGCGTTGTCGGGCGGCTGGAAACAGCGCCTCGCGCTCGCCGCGTGCATGCTGCACGAGCCGGAGCTGCTGCTGCTCGACGAACCGACCGCCGGCGTCGATCCGGCCGCGCGCCGCGACTTCTGGGAAGAGCTGCACCGGCTGGCCGCGCAAGGCATCTCGGTACTCGTCAGCACGCACTACATGGACGAGGCCGAGCGCTGTCACAAGCTCGCGTACATCGCGTCCGGCGAACTGCTCGCGCAGGGCACGGCCGCGGAAATCGTCGCGTCGCAGCACCTGTCGACGCGCACGGTCACCGGCGGGCACCTGGCGGAACTGTCCGCGCGCCTGCGCACGATGCCGGGCGTCGACCAGACGGTCGTGTTCGGCTCGACGCTGCACGTGAGCGGCCGCGATCGAGCGCTGCTCGACGCGACGCTCGCGCAGGTCGCGGCGCAGCCCGGCACGCAGGAGAACGGTCACGCGCCGCTGCAGGTCTCGCCGATCGACACCGGGCTCGAAGACGTCTTCATCTACATGATGGGCCGCGCATCCGGGCCGCCCGGCGGAGTGGCGACATGAGCACGTGGACGGGCCTGCGCGACGCGTTCTCGGTCGCGCGCTGGTGGAGCATCGTGCTGAAGGAATTCCTGCAGCTGCGCCGCGACCGCGTGACGTTCGCGATGATCGTCGGCGTGCCGATCATCCAGCTCGCGCTGTTCGGCTTCGCGATCAACACCGATCCGAAGCACCTGCCGACCGCGGTGATCGTCGCCGACTCGAGCCCGTTCGCGCGCAGCTTCATCGCCGCGATGCGCAATTCCGCGTATTTCGACATCGTCGCGACGCTGCCCGACGAAGCGGCCGGCCGGCATGCGCTCGCACGCGGCGACGTGCAGTTCGTGCTGAGCGTGCCGGCCGACTTCTCGAAGCGGCTGCTGCGCGGCGAGCGCCCGTCGCTGCTCGTCGAGGCGGACGCGACCGACCCCGTCGCGACCGCATCGGCGCTCGGCGCGCTGCCGGGCCTCGTGCAACCCGTCGCCGACAAGGACCTGACGGGCCCGCTCGCGCACCTGAACGGCCGCCCGGCCGCGTTCGACATCGTGCTGCACCGCCTGTACAACCCGGAAGGCATCACGCAGTACAACGTCGTGCCGGGCCTGATGGGCGTGATCCTGACGATGACGATGGTGATGATGACGGGCCTCGCGATCACGCGCGAACGCGAGCGCGGCACGATGGAGAACCTGCTGGCGACGCCCGTGCGGCCGCTGGAGGTGATGACGGGCAAGATCGTCCCGTACGTGTTCATCGGGCTGATCCAGGTGTCGATCATCCTCCTGGCCGCGCGCTACGTGTTCCACGTGCCGTTCGTCGGCGGCATGGTCGCGATCTACCTGTCCGCGCTGCTCTTCATCGCCGCGAACCTGACGGTCGGCATCACGCTGTCGTCGCTCGCGCAGAACCAGTTGCAGGCGATGCAGCTCGCGGTGTTCTACTTCCTGCCGAACATCCTGCTGTCGGGCTTCATGTTTCCGTTCGCCGGGATGCCGAAGTGGGCGCAGTTCATCGGCAACCTGCTGCCGCTCACCTACTTCAACCGCCTGGTGCGCGGCATCCTGCTGAAAGGCAACGGCTGGGCCGACCTGTGGCCGTCCGTGTGGCCCGTCGCGCTGTTTACGCTCGTCGTGATGGGCGTCGCGCTGCGCTTCTACCGGCGCACGCTCGACTAGGGGCCGCACGATGAAACCGGCTTCGCGTCGCGCCCGCCCCGCCGCCCGCCGCAGCGCATGGGCAGCCGTTGCGCTGCTCGTCGCCGGTTGCACGGTCGGGCCGGATTTCCGCACGCCCGACGCGCCGGCCACACGGCAATACACGCGCGATGACCCGCCGGTCACGACGGCCGCCGCCGGCGGCCCGGCCGGCGACGCGCAGACGTTCGCATCGGCCGCGCACACGCCGCAACAGTGGTGGACCGCGTTCGGCTCGGCACCGCTGAACCGGCTCGTCGATACCGCGTGGCACAACAGCCCGACGCTCGCCGGGGCCCGCGCGCGGCTCGACGAAGCGCGACAGAACCACGCGGCCGAAGCCGGCGCGACGATGCTGCCGCGCGTCGATGCGAACCTGTCCGCCACGCGCGAGAAGGTCGACATCGCTGCATTCGGGCTGCCCGCCAACGTGCCGAATCCGGGGCCGTTCACGCTGTACGACGCGTCGGTGAGCGTGTCGTACGCGCTCGACGTGTTCGGCGGCAACCGGCGCGCGCTCGAGGCGTTGCGCGCCCAGGTCGACTATCAGGCGTACCTGCTCGACGCCGCACGCCTGACGCTCGCGGGCAACGTCGTCGCGACTGCGATCCTGCGCGCGTCGCTCGCGCAGCAGATCGCGCTCACGCGGCAGCTCGTCGACGCGCAAGCCCGGCAGTTGCGCATCGTCGACGCGCGCTTCGCGGCGGGCGGCGTATCGCAGGCCGACGTGCATGCGCAGCGCACGCTGCTCGCGCAGACGCAGGCGTCGCTGCCGCCGCTCGCGGCCCGCTACGCGCAGGCCGGCCACCGGCTCGCGATCCTGCTGGGCGCGCCGCCGTCCGGCGCCGAGCTGCCCGACCTCGCGCTCGACACACTCACGCTGCCGCGCACGCTGCCGGTCGCGCTGCCGTCGACGCTCGCGCGCGAACGGCCCGATATCCGCGCGGCGGAGGCCCTGTTGCACCAGGCGAGCGCGAACGTCGGCGTGGCGACCGCGAACCTGTATCCGCGTTTTTCGATTTCGGCGGGGATCGGTTCGGAACGCACGCGCATCGCGGATATCGTCAGCGGGCTGAATGTGTGGAATGTCGGCCTCGGCCTGACGCAGCCGCTCTTTCATGGCGGCGAGCTGCACGCGAGGAAGCGCGCGGCCGAAGCCGCGTACGACGCCGCGTTCGCGAGCTATCGGGAAACCGTGCTGCTGGCGCTCCAGCAGGTCGCCGACGCGATGCGCGCGGTCGAACACGATGCGACGGCGCTGCAAGCGCGGGACACGGCCGCACGGGAAGCGGCGGCAGGCAACGCGATCGCCGGCGACCGTTACGCGGCGGGCGGGATCAGCGCGTTCGCGCTGCTCGACGCCCAGCGGCAGGCATTGCAGACCGCGCTCGACCGCACGCGCGCGCAGGCCGACCGGCTGGCCGACACGGCGGCGCTGTTCCAGGCGCTGGCGGGGAACTGGATGGATGAGGCGGCGCGGTGACCGACAGGACGGCGTCGGCACCGACCGGGCATTGCCGGCCTGCACGTCATGCACCGCATGAACGGCACACTTGTCGGGCTCGACAGCCGTCGCCGCGCGCTTCCATTCGACGACCATCCATGACCGAACCCGCAATACGCACAACGCGTGCCGCAAATGGAAAAACCGGCCCGAAGGCCGGTTTTCGTACCGCAAGCCGTAAGCGGCGCTCGCGCGCCGCGCGGCATCAGAAGCGGTGGATCAGGCCGACGCCGGCCGCGATCTGGTTCTGCTTCGAACCTGCGCCCACGCCGTCGCCGATCGACGTCGTTGCATTGACGATGCCGCCGGTCAGGCCGCTGATCGTGTTGCCGGTAGCGTGCTGATACGCTTCAACCGCGTACAGGCCCGTGCGCTTCGACAGGCTGTAGTACTGCGACAGCGTGACCTGATGGTACTTGGCCGAGCTCGAGATGCCGTTCGACTGGGTCGCACGCGTGTACGAGTAGCCTGCCGCGAAGTCCCACTGCGGCGCTGCCTTCCAGTGCAGCACTGCGCCCGCCGTGTTGAAGATCGCCGTATTGTGGAATGCCGACAGGTTGCCCGGGATGTACTGGACGTTCGAGTACGACACCGAGATGTCCCACGCCGGCGTGAACTGGTAACCGGCCGTCACGGCGACACGTTGCTGCGACTGTGCCGTCTTGTAGCCGCCGTTGATCGACGACACGGCCTGCTCCGCACCGTTGCCGCTCGAATCCAGACCGTTTTGCGCGGTCGAGTTCGCGCCCCACACGCCGCCGCCGAGCGTCGCGTTGTTGATGCGCTGATAGCCAACCGCGATGCCTGCCGGGCCGTTCAGGTACTGGACCGCCGCGCTCCAGGTCGAGCCGCGGTTGAAGCTGCCTGCCACGCCGCCGAGCGAGTACGAACCGCCGACCGTGAAGCCGTAGAACTTCGGCGACATGTAGACGAGCGAGTTGTTCGCGCGGTAGCTGGTGTCGAGCGAGTCGATATCGCCCGGGTGCGCGCCGTAGTAACCGGTCAGCCAGGTCGTCGGGCTATACGGCGACAGCAGCGTGTAGTACGCGGTGTACTGGCGGCCGGCCGTCAGCGTACCGTACGTCGCGTTGGTCAGACCAACCCACGCCTGACGCGTGAAGATGCCGTTCGTCCATTGCGACGAGCCGTTGTTCGCGTTGAAGCCGGCTTCCAACTGGAAAATCGCCTTCGTGCCGCCGCCGAGGTCTTCGCTGCCCTTCAGGCCGAAGCGGCTGCCTGCCCAAATGCCGGTGGCCATCTGCACCTTCGAGTGACCGCCCGAAACCGCGCTGGTGGCCGACGAGTTGTTCTGCCAGGCGATAGCGTTATCGACGATACCGTACAGGGTCACGCTGCTCTGGGCGTGGGCTGCGGTAGCGGCTGCGAGACCCGCTGCCGTCATGGCGAAAGCGACGCGCTTTTTCATTGATTCTCCGTCCTCAAAGAATGATTTCTTTTCTGGTGTGGTTTTATGACTGACACATGTGCGAGTACATGCCGGTGCGATTCTGACGGATTACCAATCGTTTCCCAACATGTGCGGTCGGTCATCGTATGATCGACGCAACGCGGGGGTTCACCAAACGGTTACATAACACCTGAAAACGCTTACGCAGCGGGCCTTTCCGACATTTCCCGGTGAAAACCCTAGCTTTACATTTTTACTGGTGCATCGCGACCGTCCAATGTCGTCAGACGCCCTCGGCAACAACCTTCCTACGAATGCGCGAGCGCGGCTGACGCCGCGATTCACGCCGCCGCGCAGGATCGCTGACATTCATGACACCCACGTTTCGGGAAGCGAAATCGTGAAAACGTTTCAGTCCGCGCGCGGACAATCGGACGGGAGACGTGAGCGGCCCGGCGAACGCGGGCCGAGGGGCGATGCCGATGCAGGTCGCGCCACGCGCCGGCATCGTTCAGCGCGATTCAGCGCGCGGACGGCTGCGCGATCCGCGCGTTCACCGCGTCGACGAGCGCGGTGATCCGCGCACGGATCGCGGCGTTCGAACCGACGAGCGCGAGCGACGACGCCATGATCCGGTAGATCCGCTTGCGCGGCACCTTCGCCGGCGTCGCCGGATCGAGCCACGCATCGTGGCCGGCCAGCAGTTCGAGCGTTTCGAGGCCGATCATGATCGGCCACAGGCACGCGAGTCGCAGCCGCACGAAGCGGCGCGGAATCGCGAGCGTGTAGCGGCACGCGTCGCGATACTGGTCGAGCGTCACGCGCAGCAGGTCGACCAGCACGCCGCGCGCGCGCGCCGACGCATCGGGTGTCATCAGGTCGGCGACGCCGACGCCGTATGCGGCCAGCACGTCCTCCGGCAGATAGCAGCGGCCGATCCGCAGATCCTTCGCGCAGTCGCGCAGGATGTTGGTCATCTGCAGCGCCTTGCCGAAACGGATGCCCTTCTCGCGCATGTCCGGCACGTCCCAGCCGCGCGCGGCGCGCGTGTGCGCGCCGGTCATGTCGGTCCAGAATTCGCCGACGCAGCCGGCGACCAGGTACGTGTAGCGATCGAGCTCGGCACGGTTCGGCAGCGACGCGACGCGGCCCGACTGTTCGTCGGGGAACGTGCGCAGGTCGAATTCCATCCCCGACGTCAGCGTCGCGACGACCTTGCGGATCGATGCGCAGTCCGCATCCGGCTGCGCGCGCAGCAGCGCGAGCATCGGCTGCATCGAGCCGAGCAGCACGTGTTCGTGCGAATCCGTCTGCATCCGCGTCACGTCCTCGAGCGAACGCGACAGCGCCGCGCCGTCGCCGAGCCGCTCGACTTCGTTCCGCAGGTCGGTCAGCAGCGCCGCGCGGCGATCGGGCGCGACCAGCGCCGTGTCGGCGATCGTGTCGGCCGCGCGCGCGAGCAGGTAGGCCAGGCCGACCGGGTCGCGCATGCCGTCGGGCAGCACGCGCAGCGTCAGGTAGAAGGAGCGGGAAACGTTCTTCAGCAGGTCGCCGAGCAGGTAGGCGGGATCGGTATGCGTCGTCATGGGTCGGTAAAAATCGGCCGGCGCGGGCCCCGGACGCACGCGGGCGCCGGGCGCCCGCGCCGGCCCGCGAGTCGCCGCATCGCCGTGCGCGGGCGGGTGTCGGCCCGGCGCGGCGATGCAAAAGTCCCGCAAGTTTAGTGCATCCGGCGACCACGCTCGCGATCCGTCCGACGAAGTGGGCGCGTGACCGCCGAACCGCGTCGGCGCGACGATCGCGGCGCCGGCTGGCGGCGACGGGCGGATCGCACCGTCTCGACCGCGACGTGTTCCCGCAATTCTCGCGCCTGACGCGACAACAAAACAGAAAGGCGCAAGTAATACATATGTAATGATCCGGTGCGACGATCGCGTCCCGTTCGCTCACGCGGCCCCGCATCGCCGGACCGCTTGCCCTTTCACCGACTTCCGTTCCGAAGGTTCATCGACATGCTCTTCCCGCGCCCGACCGCCCTGCGCTGCATCCCGTTCGCCTGTGCCGCCGCCGTCCTGCTTGCCGCCTGCGGCGGCGACGACGTCTCGGCGTCCGATTCCGCCCGGCCGATCTCCGCGAAGGTCCAGGTGGTCGGCCATCGCGGCGCGAGCGCGCTGCGCCCCGAGCACACGCTTGCGTCGTACCGCAAGGCGATCGAGGACGGCGCGGACGTGATCGAGCCCGACCTCGTCGCGACCCGCGACGGCGTGCTCGTCGCGCGCCACGAGAACGAGATCTCCGGCACGACGAACGTGTCGACGCTGCCGCAGTTCGCGAGCCGCAAGGCGACCAGGACGATCGACGGCACGCAGCTGACCGGCTGGTTCACCGAGGACTTCACGCTCGCCGAGCTCAAGACGCTGCGTGCCCGCGAGCGCATTCCGCAGGTGCGCCCGGCGAACACCGCGTACAACGACCAGTTCGAGATTCCGACCTTCGACGAGATCGTCGCGCTCGCGAAACAGATGTCCGCGCAGACCGGCCGCACGATCCACCTGTATCCGGAAACCAAGCACCCGACCTACTTCCAGTCGATCGGCCTGCCGCTCGAGGACCGTCTCGTCGACGCACTGCTGAAGGATCCGTACACGGCGCGCACGGCGACCGTCTACATCCAGTCGTTCGAGGTCGCGAACCTGAAGGCGATCCGCAACCGGATCAAGTCGAGCCAGCCGAACTGGAAGCTCGTGCAGTTGATGGACGAAGCCGGCCAGCGTCCGTACGACTTCGTGAAGGCGAACGACAAGCGCACTTACGGCGACCTGTCGACGCGCGACGGGATGCGCGAGATCGCGTCCTATGCGAACGGCGTCGGCCCGTACAAGACGTCGATCATCGCGGTGGCCGCGGACGGCACGCTGCAGCAGCCGACGTCGTACGTGCGTGACGCGCACGCAGCCGGCCTCGTCGTGCATCCGTATACGTTCCGTCCGGAGAACAACTTCCTGCCCGCGTCGCTGAAGGACGGCGGTACACCGGCCACGCGCAACACCGCGGGCTCGGTGCGCGAGATCCAGGCCTACCTGCGCGCGGGCATCGACGGCTTCTTCACCGACGATCCGGCCGTCGGCCGCACGGCCGTCGATACGTTCAAGCGCTGAGCGCGCTGAACGTGCCGCATACGATGAGCCGCTGAACATGCGGCAACCGGGCGCGGCGCATCGCGTACCGCACGCCGGTTGCCGCGCCGTGGTCAGATCACGCGGAAGTGGTGCGTGCCGTCCCGCTTCAGCTGGTCGACCAGCCCGTATTCCCAGTCGAGATACGCCTGCATCGCGGCGGCCGCGTTGTCGGTGCCTTCGTACGGGCGCCGGTAGCGATCGACGCGCGGCGACGCGAGGCGTGTCTCGCCGTGCTCGAGCGGCAACCCCGCGTCGATCCATGCGGCCGTGCCGCCGGTCAGCACCGAGATCGCCGCGGAAGCCGGCAGCAAGGCGCGCGCGTCGTCCGCCGCGAACCGCGCGAGCAGGCTCGATCCGCACGTGAACACATAGCGCCGCGCCGGCGGAATCGCGGTGAGCGCGTCGCGCAACTGCGCGCGCACGACGAACCACGCGCCGGGGATATGGCGCTTCACGTAGTTCGCGCTGGCCGTCACGTCGACGATCGCGAGCTCGCCCGCGGCCGCCTCCTTCAGCCAGCCCGCGAGCGTCGCGGGCGACACCTCGCTCACCTGCGGCGTCGCGGGCACGTCGCGCGGCGGCTGGCCGCGCTCGGTGAACGCCGCCGTGCCGGCCGGCTCGAGCACCCGCACGTCCCAGCCCATCTGCGCGAGCCATGACGCGGTCATGTCCGCGCGCACGCCGTCGTCGTCGGCGAGCACGATCCGCGCGCCGCGCACCGCCGCGTGATGGTCGGTCTCCTGCACGAGCTGGCCGCCCGGCGTGCCCAGGAAGCCCGGCAGATGGCCGGCCTCGTATTCCTCCGGCGTGCGCACGTCGAAGCGGTACAGCGTGCGGCCCGGTTCGTCGAGCGCGGCGAGCTCCGCGAGCGCGATGCGCGGCACGCCCGCGCGCTCGGCCACCGCGCGCGCGGCGCGGCGTGCTTCCTCACGCTGCGCGGGTGCGATCTCGTCCGGAAAGCGTCGCGCGGCGCCGTGCTCGAGCGTCTGGCCGGCGAGCGTCCAGCCGATCGTGCCGTTGCGCAGTGCCGCGACCGGGTTCGGCAACCCCGCGTTGACGAGCGACTGCGTGCCGATGATGCTGCGCGTGCGGCCCGCGCAGTTCACCACCACCTGCGTTGCCGGATTCGGCGCGAGCGCGCGCACGCGCAGCACGAGTTCCGCGCCCGGCACGCTCGTCGACGTCGGGATGTTCATCGTCTGGTATTCGTCGAAGCGGCGCGCGTCGACGATCACGACGTCGGCTCTTTCATCGATCAGCGCCTGCACCTCCTGCGCGGACAGCGACGGCGTATGGCGCTCGGCCTCGACCCATTCGCCGAACGACTTGCTCGGCACGTTCACGTCGATGAACAGTTCGCCGCCCGCGGCGAGCCAGCCCGCGAGGCCGCCGTCGAGCAGCCGCACGTCGGTATAGCCGAGCTGCGCGAGTTTCTCGGCCGCGCGCGGCGCGAGATCCTCGCCGCCGGCTTCGCCGAACACGACGATCGGCGTGTCGCGGCGCGGAATGCGCGTCCATGCGTCGAGTTCGAGCTTCGACAGCGGAAAGTTGGCGGCCCACAGCGGGTGGCCCTGCGCGTAGGGATCTTCCTCGCGCACGTCGATCAGCGCGATTTCGTCGCGGGCCAGCAGGCGCGCGCGTACGTCCTGGTACGACGCGACGGGGAAACGGGAAGTGGAATCAACGGATTGCGTCACGATGTCTCTGTCGGATTCTGTTGGAGTCGGTGAAGAAAGCACACGGAAAACGGATGCAGCTCGATGCCCGCGGGCGCGCCCTCGCAACGGGGCGCCCGCGACTTGCGGCGTCACGCGTCCGGTCACGCGTTCGAATAGCCGGACACGAACGGCTTCACGGTGCCGTCGTCCAGGAACACCGCACGTTCGACCTGGCCGATGTTCGCGCCGTACACGTGGATGCTGATCGACACCTGGTCGTCGAACGCGTTGGTCACTCGATGGACGTCGCCGATGCGCGGCGACACGGCCTCGACGTCGCCCGGCTGCAGCCGTACCGCGTCGCCCGCCGGCACCGGCCTGCCGGCCGCGTCGAACCGGTACGGTTGCGAAAACTCGCCGCCGCGCAGCATCCCGATCAGCCCCCACACCGTGTGGTTGTGGATCGGCGTCGTCTGGCCAGGCCCCCACACGAAGCTGACGACGGAAAACCGCGCGTCGGGATCGAGATGCAGCAGGTACTGGCGGTAACGCTCGGGATCGGGCTGCGCGAACGCGTCGGGCAGCCAGTCGTCGTGCGCGACGAGCGCGGCCAGCAGCGCGCCGCCCTCGTCGAGGATGCGCGCCTCGTTCGCGCCGGACGCGAGCAGCGCGCCCAGCCCGTCGACGAACGGACGCAGCGGCGTCTGCTGCAACGAAAGCGTACTCATCGGCTGCCTCCTCGAATATGATGCCGAATATGATGGATCGTCATGATGCACCCGAAATACCATGCAGAACAAACATGAAAATTAGCGATATCGATGCTTTTGCAGCGGTCGTTCGCGGCCAGACGCTGAGCCAGGCCGCGGCCGAGCTCGGCATGACGCAGCCCGCGATCACGCGGCGCGTGCAGAACCTCGAGGAGGCGCTCGGCGTCACGCTGCTCGACCGCAACACGAAGCCGCCGCGCCCGACCGACATCGGCCTGCAGGTGTTCGAGCAGTGCCGCGCGATCCTGCGCGAAGTCGACGCGCTGCGCGAACTGACGGCCGGCCAGCGGCCGCCCGCCGGCGAATTCCGTGTCGGCCTCACGCAAGGGCTCGGCGAGCTGATGCTGCCCGGCCTGATCGCGCAGCTCGCCGCGCAATGGCCGGCGCTCGCCACGCAGGTCACGACCGCGTGGGGCGGCATGCTCGTCGAACGCGTCGCGCACCGCGAACTCGACGCCGCGCTGGTGTTTCTGGCCCGCGAGATGGTGCTGCCGCCGCAGGTCGAAGGCCAGCGGCTGCTGGCCACGCGGCTCGTCGCGGTCGGCCGCAAGGGCGACTGGCCGCGCCGCAGCTACCGGCTCGCCGACTGCCATGCGCGCGGCTGGGTGCTCAATCCCGACGGCTGCGGCTTTCGTGCGGGGCTGCGCCGCGCGCTCGACGCGCAGGGGCTGCCGATGCCGGTCACGCTCGACGCCTACGGCCGCGACCTGCAATTGCAGAGCGTCGCGAACGGCTTCGGGATCGGGCTGATGCCGCTGCCGCTCGTCGAAGGCAGCCCGCTGCGCGACGCGGTCGACATCGTCCCGCTCGCCGATTTCAAGCCGCAGATCGATCTGTGGCTGCTGCACCGGCAGGACGCCGCGCGCTTCAAGGCGCCGCTCCTGGCCGTGGCCGCGCACGCGCGCACCGCGTTCGCGCTGCCGGCGGATGCGGCCGGGCACGGCGAAGCCGCTTGACCACGCGCGACGGCGCCTGCGCGGCGGCGTTGCGTTTGCGTTTGCGTTGGCCTTTGCGTTGGCCTTTGCGCCCACCATCCCGCCGCCCCGCTCACGCATCGCTGTCGCGACCGGATGCCGGCGCGTCGCGTGACGTTCCGCCCGCTTCCGCGTTCGCGGCGGCGCGTCGCGCCGCCGCGTCGAGCACGGCCCGTCCGGCGGCCACCGCGATCGCATCGTCCTGCGGCGTATGCACGCGGCTGCACAGCACGTCGCGATAGTGGCGTTCGAGCGGATTGTGGCGGCTCAGCCCGTGATTGCCCGACAGCTTCAACGCATGCTCGACCGTGCGGATCGCCTGTTCCGTCACGGTCCGCTTGACGAGGCCGCTCGTCGTCACCGTCGGCGGGTCGCCCGCATCGGTGCGCGCGATGTGCTCGTCGAGCAGCACGCGGTTCGCATGCAGCCACCCTTCGATCTCGCCGACGGCCTCCTGCACGCGCGGCAGCGTCGCGAGCGGCGCACCGAGCCCGCTCGGCGCGCGCGTCGTCGCGAAATCGAGCAGCCAGTCGCGCGACGCGCGGGCGACCGCGTCGTAGAGGCTGCCGAGCAGCGCGACCATCCAGGCCTGCTGGTCGGCCTGCGCATCGACATCCGCATGACTCGCGGCCGACACGGCCCACGCATCGGGCGCACGCACGTCCACCGCATGATCCGCGGGCAGCCGCACGTCGTCGAACACCACCTCGTGACTGCCCGATGCGCGCAGGCCCAGGTGATTCCAGCTTTCGATCACGCGGATGCGCGCATCGACTTCCGTGTCGCGCTCGCGCCGCACGAGGAACACGCCGACGCGCGGCTCGGGTTCGTCCGTGCGGGCCCACACGGCCAGCCAGCGCAGCGCCGGAATGCCGGTGCTGTACAGCTTGTGGCCGGACAGCCGCCAGCCGTCGCCGTCGCGACGCGCGATCGTTTCGGGCAGGCCGCCGCGCGACGGCGAACCGAGCGCCGGCTCGACGCGCAGCGCGTTGATCAGCGCGCCGTCGGCAACCGCGCTGTCGAACACCGCACGCCGCAGGCGCGCGGGCCAGCGGTTGTCCGCGCGGCCGAGCGCGCGATGCTGCAGATAGGTCATCGTCAGCACCAGCGCGGTCGCCGGATCGGCGCGCGCGACCGCGGCCACGATCCGGCTCGCCTGCGCGAGCGTCGCGCCCGCGCCGCCGTGCTCGCGCGGCACGACCTGCGCGATCAGCCCGGCGCGATGCAGCCGCGCGAAATTCTCGTGCGGGAAACGGCCGTCGACGTCGTTGCGGGCGGCGTCAGCCGCGAGTTCGGGCGCGAGACGCGCGAGCAGCGCGGTAACGCGCGCATCGTCGGCAGGCAGGTGGCGCAGCGACGACTGGGACGACTGCGGCGATAGCGGCGAGGAAGCGGCAAGGCTGGCGGACATCGGTACGGATTCCCTCGGTGACTGGGTAACGGGATAAAACGTCGTGGCGAAGATCGCTCGGCGAATGGCGGCGGTGGCTCGTGGAGACGGCGGCGATCGGCGCTGGATTCGCCGGGGGCGCGTGGCGTGGATCCGGGGCGCTCGCGCACGCATCCGCCGCACACCTCTGCCTTCGACCCGAGCCGCTGCTTCCGAACCCGATGCCGATCCGGCTCCCGTCGTGTGGATCCGGCGCGCAAGCCCCGCTCGACACGCAGCCGGCGCCCCGTTCGGCCCGATCGTGAGCCCATAGCGTATGCGCAACGCACACGCGCCCAAACCATGCAAATCTGATATTCAATTCGGGATTGATTATTTCCGTTCCGCATGATCCCGGCGGTAATCTGCGCTCCATTCCCGCCCGGCCGGCCATCGCTGGCCGCGCCGGGCCGTCCTTGCATCGGAGACCCAGATGAGCGTCGAATTCATCGGCATGATCCAGAGCCAGAAGCAGTCGGAAATCCATCCGCCTGCCGGCCCCGTCGTCGACCCCGACTACGTGCGCGACTTCGCCCGCGCCCACGAAACGGCCGGCTTCGACCGAATCCTCGTCCCGCACCACTCGACCGGCCCGTCGGCGACGCTGACGATCGCGTTCGCCGCCGCGGCGACCGAACGCATCCACTTCATGCTCGCGCATCGCCCCGGCTTCACCGCGCCGACGCTCGCCGCGCGGCAGATCGCGACGCTCGACCAGTTCAGCCGCGGCCGGCTCGCCGTGCACTTCATCTCCGGCGGCTCGGACAGCGAGCAGCAGCGCGACGGCGATTTCCTCGACCACGACGCACGCTACGCGCGCACCGACGAATACCTCGGCATCCTGCGCCGCATCTGGACCGACACGCAGCCGTTCGATCACGACGGCGCGCACTACCGCTTCACGCAGGGTTTTTCGGAAGTGAAGCCGTTTCAGAAGCCGCACGTGCCGATCTACTTCGGCGGCGCCTCGGAAGCGGCGCTGGAAGTCGCCGGCAAGCACGCGGACGTCTATGCGCTGTGGGGCGAATCGCTCGACCAGGTGCGCGACCTGACGACGCGCGTGCGTGCCGAAGCCGCGAAGCACGGCCGGCAGGTGCGCTTCTCCGTGTCGTTCCGGCCGATCCTCGCGGCGACCGAAGACGAAGCGTGGGCGCGCGCGCACCGGATCCTCGACGAAACCCGCCGGCTGCGCGAAGCGGCCGGCCTCGCCACCGGCGGCCCGCAGCAGAGCGAAGGCGCGCGGCGCCTGCTCGCCGCGGCCGAACGCGGCGCGCGCGTCGACAAGCGGCTGTGGACCGAGATCGCGAAGCTCACCGGCGCGCGCTCGAATTCGACCGCGCTGGTCGGCACGCCCGAACAGGTCGCCGACGCGCTGCTCGACTACTACGACCTCGGCGTGACGACGTTCCTGATTCGCGGCTTCGATCCGCTCGAAGACGCGATCGACTACGGCCGCGAACTGATTCCGCGCGTGCGCAGCGCCGTCGCGGCACGCGACGCGGCGCGCCGCGCGGCCTGACGCACGGGGAGATGCCGACCATGTCCGCCGTCCTGTCTTCGTCCTCGCCCGTGCGCACCGCGTCGGGCCTCGTCCTCGCCGACACGCCGCGCCAGCATTTCTGGTTCGATCCGCCCGCGCCGCGCTTCGACGTCGCCGCCGAGCGCCGCCACCGGCAGGAGCGGCTGGCGGCCGCGTTCCGCCTGTTCGCGCGCTTCGGCTTCGCGTCGGGCCTCGCCGGCCACATCACCGCGCGCGACCCGGAACTGCCCGACCACTTCTGGGTGAATCCGCTCGGCGTGCATTTCTCGCAGATCAAGGTGTCGGACCTGCTGCTCGTCAATTCGCGCGGCGAAACCGCGATCGGCAACCGGCCGCTGAACAAGGCCGCGTTCGCGATCCACGCGGCGATTCACGACGCGCATCCGCACCTCGTCGCGGCCGCGCATACGCATTCGACCTACGGCAAGGCGTGGTCGACGCTCGGCCGCCCGCTCGACCCGCTGACGCAGGACGCGTGCGTGTTCTACGAGGACCACGCGCTGTTCGACGACTTCACCGGGATGGTCGTCGATACGAGCGAAGGCGCGCGGATCGCGGATGCGCTCGCGAAGCCCGACGGCACCACGCACAAGGGCGTGATCCTGAAGAACCACGGCATCCTGACGGCCGGCCCGACGGTCGAGGCCGCCGCGTGGTGGTACATCGCGCTCGACAACGCCGCGCACACGCAGCTGCTGGCCGAAGCGGCCGGCACGCCGCAACCGATCGATCATGCGACCGCGCGACACACGCACGGCCAGATCGGCGGCCCCGACGGCGCATTGCACGCGTTCGACAGCCTGTTCGCGCGCGTCGTCGCCGACGAACCCGACCTGCTCGACTGAGCGCCCGCCGCACGACCGGAACCGGAGACCACACCATGACCAAAACCACCGCACCCGCGCCGACCGGCGCCCATGACGACAAGCGCCGCCGGCTGCTGCGCGCGGCCGGGGCCGCCGCGCTCGCCGCACCGGCGATCACGCTCGGCCGCAAGGCCTGGTCCGCGCCGCCGCTGAAGAAGCTCACGTTCGCGTGGAACCAGAACGCGTTCTGCCTGACGCCGATCGTCGTCGCGCAGGAGAACGGCTTCTTCGAGAAGAACGGGCTGAAGGTCGAACTGATCAACTACAGCGGATCGACCGACCAGCTGCTCGAATCGATCGCGACCGGCAAGGCCGATGCCGCGGTCGGGATGATCCACCGCTGGCTGAAGCCGCTCGAAGCCGGCTTCGACGTGAAGATCATCGGCAGCTCGCACGGCGGCTGCGTGCGGCTGCTCGGGTCGAAGACCGCGGGCGTGACGACCCTGCAGGCGCTGAAGGGCAAGACGGTCGGCGTCAGCGATCTCGCGGCGCCCGGCAAGCACTTCTTCTCGATCCTGCTCGCGAAGAACGGCATCGATCCCGAACGCGACATCACGTGGCGGCAGTATCCGGCCGACCTGCTCGGCGTCGCGGTCGACAAGGGCGAGATCCAGGCCATCGCCGACGGCGACCCGAACCTCTATCTGCTCGAGAAGCGCAGCAACGGCGCGTACACCGAACTCGCGACGAACCTGTCCGGCGAATACGCGCGCAAGGTGTGCTGCGTGATCGGCGCGCGCGGCGACCTCGTGCGCAACGACCGGCCGGCGGCCGCCGCACTCGCGCGCTCGATCGTGCAGGCCACCGAGTACACGCACGACAACCCGAACGAAGCCGCGAAGGCATTCGCGAAGTATTCACCGAAGATCAACCCCGACGACCTGCGCAAGCTGTACGCGACGCTGACCTACTCGCACCATCCGACCAACGTCGACCTGCAGCAGGAAATCGCGTTCTACGCGGACGACTTCCGCCGCATCAGCGTGCTGAAGAAGAGCACCGACCCGCAGCGCTTCGCGCAGCAGGTCTATGCGAACGTGCTGGGGTGACGCGATGTCGACGATCGAACACGCGTCCGCCGCGCGCACCGCATCCAACTCAGCCAATGCCGCCACCGCGGCGCCGCCCGCGACTGCCACGTCCCGTCCCGCGTGCACGGCCTGCGACGCGACGCTCGCGGCCGAAGCCCGCCGGGCACGCAGCTGGCCGACCGGCGTCGTCGCGGCGCTCGCGTGGGCCGCGCTCGGCGCGGTGACCTACGTGTGGCCGAACCGCGTCGTCGGTTTCACCGACTGGGCGTACACCGACACGTTCGGCATCGCCGCGTGGGCGATCGGCGCGCTGCTGCTGGCCGCCGCGACGCTCGGCCATCGCGTGCCGGCCACGCGTGCGCGGCTCGCCCGCGTGCGCCCGGCCGGCCCGTGGCTCGTCGCGCTGCCGCTCGTGCTCGCCGTGTGGGAAATCGTCACGGCCAAGACCGGCTGGCTGCCGACGCCGTTCTTCGCGCCGCCGCAGGCGCTGATCGAGGTCTACGCCGACGACTGGCCGCGCCTTGCCGGCAGCGCCGGCAACACGCTGAAGCTGCTTTCCCTCGGGTTCGCGTACGGCGTCGCGGTCGGGTTCGCGGTCGGCGTATCGATCGGCTGGTCGCGCCGCATCGGCTACTGGGTGCATCCGGTGCTGCGCGTGCTCGGCCCCGTGCCGGCCACCGCGCTGCTGCCGCTCACGTTCTACTTCTTCCCGACGAGCTATTCGGCCGCCGCGTTCCTGATCGCGCTGTCGACCGGCTTCCCGGTCGCGGTGCTGACGTGGTCGGGCGTCGCGAGCGTAAACCGGCAGTACTACGACGTCGCGCGCACGCTCGGCGCGAACGCGCGCTTCCTCGTGTTGCGCGTCGCGATTCCGGCCGCGCTGCCGCACGTGTTCGTCGGCATCTTCATGGGGCTCAGCGCGTCGTTCACGGTGCTGGTCGTCGCCGAGATGATGGGCGTCAAGTCGGGGCTCGGCTGGTACCTGAGCTGGGCGCAGGGCTGGGCATCGTACGTGAACATGTATGCGGCGCTGATCGTGATGGCGCTGCTGTTTTCCGGGCTGATCGCGCTGCTGTTCGCGGTGCGCGACCGTGTGCTCGCGTGGCAGAAAGGAACCGTCAAATGGTAAGCGCCGCCGTTCTCGAATCGTCCGTTGCCACGCCGCCCGCCGCGCTCGACGCCACGGCGCCGCGCGGCGCGCGCATCGACATCCGCCGCGTGAGCCATGCGTTCGACGGCCCCGGCGGCCCGCTGCCGGTGCTCGACGACGTCACGCTGTCGGTCGCGGCCGGCGAATTCGTCGCGCTGCTCGGCCCGAGCGGCTGCGGAAAATCGACGCTGCTGCGGCTCGTCGCGGGCCTCGACGCCGCACGGCAAGGCACGATCGCGCAGGACGGCACGCCGATCGAGCGGCCCGATCCGTCGCGCATCGTCGTGTTCCAGGATCCGACGCTCTACCCGTGGCGCCGCGTGCGCGCGAACGTCGCGCTCGGCCTCGAGGCGCGCGGCGTGGCCCGCACGTCGCAGCATCGCGTCGACGATGCGCTCGCGCGCGTCGGGTTGCAGGAATTCTCGAACGTGTTTCCGCATCAGCTGTCGGGCGGGATGGCGCAGCGTGTCGCGCTCGCCCGCGCGCTCGTCAACGATCCACGCCTGCTGATCCTCGACGAACCGCTCGGCAAGCTCGATTCATTGACGCGGCTGACGATGCAGGCCGAGTTGACCGCGCTGTGGCAACGCGACGGGTTCTCCGCGCTGCTCGTCACGCACGATGTCGAGGAAGCGCTGTTTCTCGCGCAGCGCGTGATCGTGTTCGGGCCGCGGCCCGCACGCATCGTCGCGGAACTGCGTGTCGACCTGCCGTATCCGCGCCATCGCGGCGACCCGCGTCTCGCCGAACTGCGTCACGAAGCGCTGCGGCATCTCGGACTCGATGCGAGCTGGTAGATGCGCAGTGCCGTTCGCAGGATGGCCGGTGCGCGGCAAGGGCCGCGCCGATGAACGCGCCGCCGTTCGCCGACTGGGCGCTCCTGTTCCTGCAACTGCTGTATCGCGCACAGATCGCGTTGGCCCGGGTGCTGCATGCGATCGGCCTGACCGGCGATGCCGACGGACAGGCCGCGTGGCCCTGGGCACACCGCATCGCGCTCGAAACGCTGCGCATCGACGCGGGGCTCACGCGACAGCTTGCATTTGCCGTCGCGATGACCACGCTCGCCGCGGCGCTCGGCTGCATCGCACTCGTGTCGCGCAAGTGGCGGGCGGCAGCGGTAATCGCCGCGCTGGCCGTCGCGTGGTTCGCGCCGTGGCCGCCGGCGTCGCTGTGGCTCGCGCCGGCGGTGCCCACGAGTTTCCAGCGCAGTCCCGCCGCGTTTTCCGTCGTGAACCTGATGCGCGGCGCGCATCTGTATGCGCAGCATTGCGCAGCCTGTCACGGCGCGGACGGCCGCGGCGAAGGCCCGCTCGCGGCGAGCCTCGCGCATTGGCCGCCGACCTTCGCGGGCGCACTGCTTGCCCGCCGGCTCGACGGCGAACTGTATTGGCGCATGCGGCACGGTACGCGCGACGCGCGCGGCGCGGCGTCGATGCCGGGCTTTGCCGCGACGCTCGGCCCGGCCGACACCTGGGCCGTGCTCGATTACCTGAAAGCGCTGTCGGCCGGCAGCGGCGCGCAGGCGGAAGGGGCGTGGCCCGTGCCCGTTCCGCTGCCGGCGCTCGGCGTGCGCTGCGGCAGCGCCGCGCCGCAACCGCTCGAGCGCTGGCGCGAAGGCCAGCGCGTGCGCATCGTCGCGCTCGCGCCGGGCGGCACGCCGCCTCGGGAAGACCCGCGCTGGCAGACGCTGCTCGTCACCGCCGGCGATCCGTCCACGCCGCCACCGCCGGTCGGCACGCGCGCGAACTGCGTCGCATCGACGCCCGATGCATGGCAAGCGTTCGCGACGATTGCCGGCGTGCCGCCCGCTGCGTTCGGCGGCACGCAACTGCTTGCCGACCGGCGCGGCTGGCTGCGGGCGCGCGCGTTGCCGGGCAGCGCGGGCTGGTCGGCCGACGACTTGCTGTGCCGCTCGGATGCCGCGGCGCGAGCGCCGGCCGACGCCGCGAACGTCGATCCGCTGACCGCGCTGCTGCTGCGCGTGGACGCCGAACCCGTACGCGACGTGCAGGCCGGGCTCCCGCATTGAATCCCTGAACCGTTTTCCCGACGAACCGAACTTCACGATGAATCCGACCCGACGCCACTTCCTCGCGCAAGCGAGCGCCCTCGCCGCCGCCACCCTCGCCGCCGCGCCGACCACGCTGCATGCGCAATCGGACGCGCGGCCGCTGCTGCGTGCCGGCGACCAGAAAGGCGGCCTGCGCGCGCTGCTCGAAGCGGCCGGCGAACTGAACGGCCTCGCGTACGACATCGCATGGACCGAATTCCCGGCCGCCGCCCCCCTGGCCGAAGCGCTGAACGCGGCGGCCGTCGACTGCGGGCCGATCGGCGACGCGCCGGTGATCTTCGCGCTCGCCTCGGGCGCCCGCATCAAGGTGATCGGCGCGAACCGGTCCGACCCGTACGGCACCGCCGTGCTCGTGCGGCCCGACGCGACGCTGAAGGACGCCGCAGACCTGAAAGGCAAGCGCATCGGCACCACGCGCGGCTCGATCGGCCATTTCGTCACGTTGAAGGCGCTCGACGCGGCCGGCCTGCCGTCCGACGCCGTCTCGTTCCGCTTCTTGCCGCCGGCCGACACGATGCTTGCGCTCGCAACCGGTTCGATCGATGCGTGGGCGACGTGGGAACCCTATACGGCCCTCGCGGAAACGAGCGGCCGCGCGCGCGTGCTCGTCAACGGCCGCGGCCTGTGGTCGGGCTTCAGCTACATCGCGGCGACCGACGCGGCGATCGCGTCGAAGCGAGAGGTACTGCACGACTTCCTGCAACGGGTGGTGCGCGCGCAGGTCTGGTCGTACCGGCACGTCGACGCGTATTCCGCGGCACTCGCGCGCATCATCGGCATCCCGCCGGCGGCCGCGAAGCTGCAGTTCGAGCGCCGCAACACGCGCTGGCAGCCGATCGACGCGACGGTGATCGCCGGGCAGCAGCGCACTGCCGACTTCTACCTGAAGGCCGGGCTGCTGCGCCAGCCGCTCGACGTGCGCACGACCTTCGACCTCGGCTTTCCGCTGGCGTAACCGGTCGCGGCCGTGCGGCGGCCGGCAACCGCCCAAACGGCTTTCGCACGATCTGGCACAATCGCGATTCGACCATCCTGCCCGTGTCAGCCAGCGTCATGCCAGCCATCTCCGAACTCTTCGTCTACCCGATCAAATCCTGCGCCGGCATCGCGCTGTCGCGCGCGCAACTGCTCGAAACGGGCCTCGCGTACGATCGCCACTGGCTGATCACCACCCCGGACGGGATGATGATCACGCAGCGCACGCACCCGCGCCTCGCGCTGATCCGCACCGCGCTCGAGCACGACGCGCTCGTGCTGAACGCGCCGGGCATGCCCGAGATCCGCACGCCGCTCGACGGCGACGCGACGCCGGCCACGCCGAAGATGGCCGCGACCGTCTGGCGCGACACCGTCGACGCGATCGACACGGGCGCCGCGACAGCCGCATGGCTCACCGAATTCCTCGGCACGCCGCTGAAGCTCGCGCGCTTCGGCGCGGATGCGCGCCGCGGCTGCAACCGCAAATGGACCGGCGACATCGACACGCACACGCAGTTCGCGGACGGCTATCCGCTGCTCGTGATCGGCCAGTCGTCGCTCGACGACCTGAACGCGAAGCTCGTCGCGAAAGGCGCGCCGGCGATTCCGATGAACCGCTTCCGCCCGAACATCGTCGTGTCGGATCTCGATGCGTACGAAGAGGATTTCGTCGAGCATCTCGACGCCGAAGGCGACACACCCGTGCGGCTGCGCCTCGTGAAGCTGTGCACGCGTTGCCCGATGCCGACGATCGACCAGGTGACCGGCGCGCCGAACCCGGCGTGGCCGCACGAGCCGACCGACACGATGCAGACGTATCGCGCGAATCCGAACTACGACGACGCGCTGACCTTCGGCATCAATGCGATCGTCGTCGAAGGCGCGGGAGCCTGGCTGGAGGTCGGGCAATCGCTCGAGGCGGAGATCGGATTCGGCGATTGAGCGACTGAGCGGGGCGGCGGACGGCGCGTCGTATGCATCGCCGCCGAGGGCGATGCGTCGAAGACATCCGCCGCGACGTGCCGGCGCGCCCACCTCCCTCCCTCGGAGATGCCGCTCCCCGCCATTCGCTCACATTCGCCGCGATTCTCCGCGACCAAGCGAACCAGCCCTTCTACTGCGCCGCCGCCGGCACCGTCGGCAACATCACCGTCACGATCAACCCGCCTCCCGCCGCATCGGCCAGCGTCACGCTGCCCTGATGCACGCGCGCGATCCCGCGCACGATCGACAGCCCGAGCCCCGTGCCTTCGACCGTCTGCGTCTTGCTGCCGCGATGGAAACGCTCGAACACCGCGTCGCGCTCGCCGGCCGGAATGCCCGGCCCGTTGTCGATCACGTCGAGCCGCGCATGGTCGCCGTCGCGCGACACGCGCACCGTGATCACCGCGCGGTCGCCCGAATAACGAATCGCGTTGTCGATCAGGTTGCCGATCAATTCACCGAGCAGGTCCGGTTGGCCGAGCACGTCGACATCCGCCTCGTGCTCGAAGCCGAGATCGATGTCGCGCGCGCGCGCGACCGGCGACCAGTCGAGCGTCACGCTGCGCGCGAGCCGGTGCAGCGCGACCGGCTGGTGCGCGACCGCCTGGCCGCTGTCCGAATCGAGCCGCGACAGCGACAGCAGCTGCTGGACGATCTTCACGGCCTGCCGCACCGCGCCGTTCACGCGCCGCAGATGCACGTTCACGCGCGGCTGCTCGTCCGGCCGCAACGCCAGCTCGACGCCGGCCTGCACCGCCGCGAGCGGGGTCTTCAGCTGATGGGCCGCGTCCGCGAAGAAACGCCGCCGCGCGACCTGCATCCGCTGCGTGCGGCCGATGTACTGGTTGATCGACTCGACGAGCGGCGCGAGTTCGCTCGGCATGCCTCCGGTATCGAGCGGCGTCGGATCGCCGTCGCTGCGCGCGGCGACCGTCGCCGACAGCCGGTTCAACGGCCGCAGCCCGCGCCCGACGCCGAGCCACACGATCCCGAGCGCGAGCACGACGAGCAGCCCCTCCTGCAGCAGCGAGCCCATCAGGATCTCGCGCGCGAGCGCCTGGCGCGCCTCGATCGTCTCGCCGACCATCACCCACACGATGCGCGTCTGCGCGGTCGGCACGTCGTGCACCGGCACGCGCAGCGCGGCCATGCGCAACTGCTCGCCGCGATAGACGACGTTGTAGTAGCGCGTGACGAACAGCGTGCCGTCGCCCTGCGGCAGCGGCAGGTCCGGATAGCCGGTGATCGTGCGGCCGTTGTCCTCGCGGATCAGGTAGTAGATCTTGCCGCCGTCGCCCGACTCGAACATCTCGAGCGCGAGATACGGCAGGTCGACCTCGATCTCGCCCTCGTTGAGCCGCACGCCTTCGCGGATCGACTTCAGCGACGACGACAGCGTGCGGTCGAACGCGACGTGCGCGGCGCTCATCGCGCGCTGGTACGTGAGCCACGAGTCGAGCGCGAGCAGTCCGAGCAGCGGCAGCAGCAGCCACAGCGCGACCTGCGCGCGCAGGTTCGGGCGTGTCACCATGCTTCCCGCCGGGCTGCACCGACCAGCGTGGCGGAAAACGCGTGCGGCCTCGCTCCGCGCCCGTGCAGCCGGCCGGCTTTGCCAGGCCGGCCGCGGATGGCAGGCGCGCCCGCGGCAGGCAGCGAACGTGTCGATCCCGAGCAACGCTTTGGCGCGTACCGCGGCGCCATGCAAAGAAGGCAAGCCCGGCGGCGGTTCATCCGGCCGCCTTCGCTTCGAGCAAGTATCCGAGGCCGCGCAGCGTGACGATCGCGACGCCGGTGTTCTCCAGCTTCTTGCGCAGCCGGTACACGTAGATCTCGATCGCATCCGCGTTGACCGACTCGTCGAGCCCGAAGATCTTCTCCGACAGCGTCTCCTTGTTGATCGCGCGGCCGTTGCGCAGGATCAGCACCTCCAGCACCGAGCGCTCGCGCGGCGTGAGCGGCAGCGGTTCGCCGGCGAGGTGGAAGCTGCGGTCGATACTGTCATACGAAAGCGGCCCGCACTCGACCCGCGAATGCTCGTGGCCGAGGCTGCGCCGGATCAGCGCGCGGGCGCGCGCCTCCAGCTCGGTCAGCTCGAACGGCTTCGCGAGGTAATCGTCGGCGCCGAGATCGAGCCCCTTCACGCGGTCCTCGACCGAGCCGTGCGCGGTGAGGATCAGCACCGGCACCGGATTGCGGCGCGCGCGCAGCCGCCGCAGCACCTCGAGCCCGTCGAGCTTCGGCAGCCCGAGATCGAGTATCACCAGCGCGTAGTCCTGCGTGCGCAGCACGTGATCCGCCGCCTCCCCGTCCGCCATGTGATCGACCGCGAAGCGCGCGGCACTCAGCGCGTCGTTCAACGACTGCGCAAGGTTCGGGTTGTCTTCGACGAGCAGCACACGCATGGGGACCTCGGGAAATCCATGACACAAAGGACACTATTGTGAACCGAAATGAAAGCAGGCTGAAAGTGCCTCGCAATTAACATCCGCGTCACTCGAACAACACACACGCATAACTGGAGGAAGACATGCCGTTTGCATCGAAGCAGCTCGCCGCCGCGCTGGCGATCGTCCTGGGCACCGCCGCCGGCGCCGCCACCGCGCAGGTTCCGGCCGGGTATCCGGGTAACTACCAAGGTGTCGTCGACGCCGCGAAGAAGGAAGGCAAGCTGATCGTCTACTCGACGACCGACACGGGCCTCGTGCGCCCGCTGATCAAGGACTTCGAAAGCCTGTATGGCGTGAAGGTCGAGTACAACGACATGAACAGCACCGAGCTGTACAACCGCTACATCAGCGAGAACGCCGCGAGCAGCACCAGCGCCGACGTGCTGTGGAGCTCGGCGATGGACCTGCAGGTCAAGCTCGTCAACGACGGCCTGATGACGTCGTACGATTCGCCGGAAAGCGCGAACGTGCCGCAATGGGCGCAATACCAGAAGCAGGCGTACGGCACGACGTTCGAGCCGCTCGCGATCGTCTACAACAAGCGGCTGATTCCCGAGAACGAGGTGCCGAAAACGCGCACCGACCTGATCAAGCTGCTCACGTCGCAACCCGACAAGTTCAAAGGCAAGCTGACGACGTACGACGTCGAGAAATCCGGCGTCGGCTTCAACGCGCTGACGCAGGACGCGCACCTGAACGAGAAGGTCACGTGGGAGCTCGTGAAGGCGATCGGCGCGACCGGTCCGAAGCTGCAGTCGAGCACCGGCGCGATGATGGAGCGCATCTCGTCGGGCGAGAACCTGATCGGCTACAACATCATCGGCTCGTATGCGTACGCGAAAGCGAAGAAGGACAAGTCGATCGGCTACGTATTCCCGAAGGACTACACACAAGTCGTGAGCCGCCTGGCCACGATCTCGAAGAAGGCGAAGAACCCGAACGCCGCGAAGCTGTGGGTCGACTACCTGCTGTCGAAGCGCGGCCAGACGCTGATCGCGAACCAGGCGAACCTGTACGCGATTCGCACGGACGTGACCGGCGAAACGTCGGCCGCGAGCCTCACGAAGGAACTCGGCGATTCGCTGAAGCCGATCCCGATCGGCACCGGCCTGCTCGTCTATCTGGACCAGTCGAAGCGGCTCGCGTTCCTCAAGCAATGGCAGCAGGCGATCAAGAGCTGATCCACTGATTCGCTGATCGGCTTCGGCCGACCGACGGCCGCCCGCCGCACGCCGCGCGGTCGGCCCCCTTCCCCTTACCGACTTCCTAGAGGCGGCCATCCGGATGGCCGCAGGGGCAAACTCATGCTTTCAACCAGCACACGCGGAGCGGCGCCGGCCGTTCCGCCCACCACCGGCCAGGGTGGCGCGATTCCCGCGCTGCAGGTCAGCAACCTGCAGCCGCTCGCCGGCATGCTGCGCTGGATCGTCGTCGCGGTGCTCACCGTCGCGGTCGCGCTGCCGCTCGGCTTCATCCTGTTCCAGAGCCTGCTGTCCGCGCCGTTCTTCGACACGAACAAGACGCTCGGCGTCGAAGGCTTCCGCTTCATCTTCACCGACCCGGACTTCTGGTCGGCCGTGAAGAACTCGTTCATCATCGCCGGCGGGATGCTGTTCATCTCGATCCCGCTCGGCGGCATCCTCGCGTTCCTGATGGTGCGCACCGACCTGCCCGGCCGCCGCTGGCTCGAGCCGCTGCTGCTCACGCCGGTGTTCGTGTCGCCGATGGTGCTCGCGTTCGGCTACGTGGTCGCGGCCGGCCCGGTCGGCTTCTATTCGGTGTGGTTCAAGGAACTGTTCGGGGTGCCGAGCGTACCCTGGAACGTGTACTCGATCTTCGCGATCACGATGATCGTCGGCCTCACGCACGTGCCGCACGTATACCTGTACTCGTCGGCCGCGCTGCGCAACCTCGGCTCGGACGTCGAGGAAGCGGCGCGCGTGACGGGGGCGCGGCCGTTCCGCGTCGCGCTCGACGTGAGCCTGCCGATGACGATGCCCGCGCTGCTGTTCGCCGGCGTGCTCGTGTTCTTCCTCGGCTTCGAGGTGTTCGGGCTGCCGCTCGTGCTCGGCGATCCCGAAGGCCACCTCGTGCTCGCGACCTACCTGTACAAGCTGACCAACAAGCTCGGCGTGCCGTCGTATCACCTGATGGCCGCGGTCGCGGTGTGCATCGTCGCGATCACGTTCCCGCTCGTGCTGCTGCAGCGCCGCCTGCTGAAGACCGCGAACCGCTTCGTCACTGTGAAGGGCAAGGCCGGCCGTGCGACGGTGCTGCCGCTCGGCGTATGGCGCTGGGTCGCGCTCGCGATCGTCGCGCTGTGGCTGATGCTGACGGTGATCGTGCCGATCTCGGGCATCGTGCTGCGCGCGTTCGTGACCAACTGGGGCGAAGGCGTCGCGCTCGCCGAAGCGCTGACGCTGCAGAACTTCATCGAGCTGTTCGAGCAGGACAACCTCGTGCGCGCGATCGTCAACACGCTCGGCATCGGCGTGATCGGCGGTGCGCTCGCGATCGGCTTCTACTCGCTCGTCGCCTTCGCCGGCCATCGCCGCAACGACTGGGCGACGAAACTGCTCGACTACCTCGTGCTGCTGCCGCGCGCGGTGCCGGGCCTGCTTGCCGGTCTCGCGTTCCTGTGGATCTTCCTGTTCGTGCCGGGCCTGCGCGAGCTGAAGAACTCGATGTGGAGCATCTGGATCGCATACACGGTCGTGTGGCTCGCATACGGGATGCGGCTCATCCAGAGCGCGCTGCTGCAGGTCGGCCCGGAACTCGAGGAAGCCGGCCGCAGCGTCGGCGCGACGCGCAGCCGCGTGTCGCTCGACGTGACGCTGCCGCTCGTGCGCTTCGGCCTGCTCGCCGCGTGGCTGCTGATCTTCATGATCTTCGAGCGCGAATACTCGACCGCCGTCTATCTGCTGTCGCCCGGCACCGAAGTGATCGGCGCGCTGCTCGTGTCGCTGTGGGCGACCGGCGCCGTCGACCAGGTTGCCGCGCTCTCTGTCATCAACATCGCGATGGTCGGCGCCGGTCTCGGCGTGGCCCTGCGCTTCGGAGTGAAACTTCATGGATAAGCTCATCGTCGACGACCTGCATCTCAGCTATGGCGCCAACCCGATCCTCAAGGGCGTGTCGTTCGAACTGAAGGCCGGCGAAGTCGTGTGCCTGCTCGGCGCGTCGGGCAGCGGCAAGACCACGCTGCTGCGCGCGGTGGCCGGCCTCGAACAGCCGTCCGACGGGCGCATCCAGCTCGACGACCGCGTGTTCTTCGACGGCGCGCGGCACGTCGACCTGCCGGTCGAACAGCGTTCGCTCGGCCTCGTGTTCCAGTCGTACGCGCTGTGGCCGCACCGCACCGTCGCCGACAACGTCGGCTACGGGCTCAAGCTGCGCCGCGTGGCGCCGGCCGAACAAAAGCGCCGCGTGCAGACCGCGCTCGACCAGCTCGGCCTCGGCCATCTCGCCGAGCGCTTTCCGCATCAGCTGTCGGGCGGCCAGCAGCAGCGTGTCGCGATCGCGCGTGCGCTCGTCTACAACCCGCCGGTGATCCTGCTCGACGAGCCGCTGTCGAACCTCGACGCGAAGCTGCGCGAGGAAGCGCGTGCGTGGCTGCGCGAGCTGATCGTGTCGCTCGGGCTGTCGGCGCTCTGCGTGACGCACGACCAGACCGAAGCGATGGCGATGTCCGACCGCATCCTGCTGCTGCGCAACGGCCGCATCGAACAGGAAGGCACGCCGGCCGAGCTGTACGGCGCGCCGCGCTCGCTGTACACGGCCGAATTCATGGGCAGCAACAACCGCATCGATGCGCGCGTCGCGGCCGTCGACGGCGAACGCGTGACGCTCGCCGGCGACGGCTGGGAGCTGCAGGCGCTCGCCCGCGACACGTTCGCGCCGGGCCAGGACGCGCAGGCCGTGATCCGCCTCGAACGCGTGCAGGTCGCCGACGGCCCGGGCGCGAACCGGCTGCAGGCCGACCTCGTCACGTCGATGTATCTCGGCGACCGCTGGGAATACCTGTTCCATTGCGGCGAGATGCGCCTGCGCGCGTTCGGCCACGTGCCGCGCGCGGCCGGCAAGCACTGGATCGAATTCCCGACCAACGACTGCTGGGCGTTCGCGAAAGCCGGCTGACCCGCTTCGCGGCGGCTCGTGTGCCGCCGCGCGTGCATTCAACATGCTTTTGCGACTCGAATCGGCGGACGCTTCATGGCGTCCGCCGATGGCGCACCGAGTACGCGTTTTCCGTTTCGACCAACCCACAACAACCAAGGAGACACCGTCAAAATGAAGTCACGCGCAGAACGTTCGATTCGAACAGTAGTCCTCACCGGTTCGGCCGCGGCAGCCTGTCTCGCCGCGCCGGCCGCGCACGCGCAGTCGTCGGTCACGATCTACGGGATCATGGACGCCGGCATCGAATACACGAACCATGCGGCACCGGATGGCGGCAATTCGTTCAAGCTGAAGTCGGGCAACAAGAACACGTCGCGCTGGGGCTTGCGCGGCGTCGAGGATCTCGGCGGCGGGTTGAAGGCCGTGTTTCGCCTCGAAAGCGGCATCGATCTCGCGAATGGCGCGTCCGACGACGGCCCCGACTCGATCTTCGCGCGCCGTGCGACGGTGGGCCTGAAAGGCAAATGGGGCGAGCTGACGCTTGGCCGCAACTTCACCGTCACGTACGACTACATGATGCCGTTCGACCCGATGGGTTACTCGCAAAACTATTCGTGGGCGTCGTCGTCGATGGCGACCGGCGGGCGCAAGGACGGCATGTTCACGCGCTCGTCGAATGCGGTGCGTTACGACGGTGAATTCAGCGGCTTCAAGTTCGGCGCGCTGTATGGCTTCGGCAACGTGCCGGGCAGCGTGAAGACCAGCTCGAAATACGACTTCGCGCTCGGCTACGAGACCGGCCCGTTCGCGGCGGTGCTCACGTTCGACCGGCAGAACGGCGCGGCCGACAGCGTCACGCCGGCCGATACCGTCAACTACATCCAGGGGATTCACGCGGGCCTGAGCTACGACTTCGGCAACCTGAAGACGATGGCCGGCTATCGCAACTACAAGCGCACGTTTCGCACCGCGGCGGCGAACCAGTTGAGCGATATGTACTGGCTCGGCGGGTCGTACCAGTTCACGCCGACGTTCTCGCTGATCGCGGCCGTCTATCACCAGAACATCAAGGGCGGCACGGATGCCGACCCGACGCTGGTATCGGTTCGGGCGCAATATGCGCTGTCGAAGCGCACGGTGCTGTATGCGGCCGGCGCGTTCGCGATCGCGAAGCACGACCAGAAGGTCGGCGTGTCGCGCGATTTCGCCGGGTATGGCACCACGCAGGTCGGCGTGACGGCGGGGATTCAGCAGCGGTTCTGAGTCCAGGCATGACGAAATAGGCGGTGGCAAACGTCGCCGCCTGCCCGCTTACACGCGACGCGGGCACTGGCACTCGCGCGCCGTCGTGCGCAGTGCCCGCGCGAGGCACGACGGCGCACGGCACGGATCACGGACTGCTACGGGAACATAGCCCTGAATCGATCAAACCGTGCAGGCGGCAGCCTGATCTCTCCGTCACTGTCGACGGCGGTATCAAATATCAGGGATTCCTTGGTCCATACCAACCGAACGGAATCCTGGGATTCGTAAGTCCGCTCGGCAAGCAATCGCATGTCGGATGTCCGATAGAGTCGCAAGAGGATTCGATCCGCTCCGAGGTAGGCGTATTGCGCCGTGTAACGGCCGCCATCGTTCCGGGACAGTTCGGTATCAAACCGCGTCGCATGTGCGCGTAGGCGCGCATCCTTATAGTAAGAACCGGCGCAAAGCAACAAAGTGACGATTGCCAGACCGCACCCAAGCGCCTTCATGCCCGACTTCATTCGTTCGACACGCCCCTCGTTGCGTGAGAAACTGTATAGAACAACGATCAGTAGACATACAGCGGTTCCGGCCAGCAAGAGTCCTGCAAGTGTAACCAGACCTGCACCCTGCATAGCTGTCGCCAATCCATTCATTCGAAATACACCGTTATGGGCTTAGCTAACATCATTGGCCTATAGTCGGAAAATATGATGAAGTCGCCGCCTCGATGGTGTCGGGCCTGCCACGCGCGGAACGAGCGGTTCCGGACAGGATAGTAAACCTTCCCCGGTTCATAGAGGTTTGCGACAGTACTGCCTGCCACTACCGGAAAGTCAAACCACGGCTGATCCGCAAGATTCGCTGCCATGTAACTTGGTACGATAACCACGCCGTTTTTGCTCCAGTGTCCCAGGTACTGGGACCGCGAATCCGCATCCCCCTCAAAGGAATAACCGTCCCTGACGTATACGACGATGTGCGTAACCGTCGCCTTCCTGTTTTCGACGTCGAACGTAACGCCAGCTACTGCCGCATAGAGGTTGAATGCCCCCAACGCGCCGGTCAGGTCGTCAGGAACGCCGGCATCGGGCAGTCGCCGCACGGCCTGCAATGCCTTCTGTTCAAAGGAGCTTTCTACCGCCGCTCGCTGGAACTGGAATTCCTTGTGTAGCTTTCGGATATCGTAGCCGCTAACCATCCAGGGCGATACGTCTCCGCGGCTACGGTAGCGGCCGAGAATGTCTTTGAGGATTTCATACGCACGTGAGCTATATATATCAGTATTTACCAGACTGTCGTATTGCCGCTTTGCGCGCCCATGCTTGAGAACCCAGTCCAGTTTTACGGTGGATCGATCGATCATCGATTCAGGGTAGAGTTCACCATTCTGGTTGATCTCATTACTCTGGTCTTTCGATGTAACCGAGTAGTTAAGCTCCCCCGCAAACCACCGCTCCATCAGCTTCGCCGAAACTGGCATATGCTCTTTGCGCATAGCATCGGGAATTTGCTGAATATCGAAAGGCGGCACTTCTTTTTTCTTTTCCGCTGGCCTTGGTTGCTTGGGTGGATCGGGGGTATCCAACCATTTCTTGAAGCGCGAAAATGCACCCGCAATTCTTTCGATGTCGTCCACCATCTTATCGAGTGAGTCGCGCTTGTCGGCTCGAATAACAGGCGTGGATTGCTTGACTGGCGACTCCTTCACCGGGGGAGGCATTGCCATTGACAGACCGATATCGCATACGGGGATGCCGCCGTCGTCCCCCTCGCAAAGCGTCCATTTCCAAACCAGCTTGTTGATCTTTAGGTACGGAATCCTATCGGTATCGCGCGCCATCCTTTTACTCGCGTCGTGGAATTCGAAACCTTACAATTTCACACCAGACCTTGCAATGGCGCTCGATCTCCGTTTATCAAAAACGGGGCAAAGCGATCGAGTCCCGAACGTGGGTCTTTCAAGATCTGCTTACGAACATCGCACATGCTTTGCCCGTTTCAGGCAGGAAATGTATTTCGTGAAACCTCCCTTCGGCAATCTGGCAGCGTGAGGTAAAGCGCACAAGCATTGTTGACAACCGTGAACGGCAAACGAGGGCGAACCGCCGAACACTGCCGCGCAACTCGATCATCACGCCGCATCCGGTCCGCTGCGCGACGATGCGCCGTTCACTCGCCACGCATCGTGAACACCGGACGCACGAGGCTGCTCGTATCACCCCAATGTTCGCCGACTTCCGACAGCGGCACCGTTCGCGTGTCGATCGTGAGACCAGCCTCCCCGGCCGCGTCGAACACGCCGCGCACCGACGCCAGCAAACGCGGCAGCGACACGCTGCCGAGGCCGCTGCCCATCAGTTCGATCGCGGTTGCGCGCAGCACCGCACCCGGCAACGTCACGTCCGCGCCGCCAATCGAGCCGATCTGCACGAAACGCAGCCGACGGCCATCGGGCGTCGCCTTCGCCGCGGCAATCAGCAATGTCTGCGCACTGGCCCCCCACAGATAGTCGAGCACGACATCGACGCCTTCACGCAAATGTGGTTCAAGCGCGCGAGCCAGATGCGCGTTGTCCTGCTGCAACGACACGACGGCGTCCGCGCCGGCGTTCAGCAATGCCTGCAGCGAGGCTGCGTTACGGCCCGTCGCGATCACCTTCGCCGCACCGAGATGCTTCGCGATTCGCACCGCCAGCCGCCCCGACGTGCCCGTCGCGCCGTTGACCAGCACCGTCTCGCCCGCGACGAGCCGTGCACGTTCGGTCAGCGCGGCCCACGACGACATTCCGGGGATCGCGATCGCCGCGGCCGTGACATCGTCGAGCCCATCCGGCAGCGGCACGCACTGCGCGTCGGGCACGATCGTGCATTCGGCCATCGCACCGAACGGCGCGGGCGCGCCGAAGAAATAGACGCGCCGGCCGTCGTCGCCGCGCCCCACGCCGTCGACGCCGACGACGAACGGATAGCCGCCGCCGGACGAATAGTGCGTGCCCGCCGCGCGCGCCTGCGCCAGACGGCTCAACGCGGACGCCGTCACGTCGATCAGACGGTGGCCGGGTATCGCATGCGGCGCTTCGAACTCCATATGAACGGGGCGCTCGCCGGCGCCCGTCACGACTGCTGCTTTCATGCCGACTCCTTGATTGATGGATCGCGATCGACGGTTCCGTCGTGTATCAGCGTGCGTCGAGCCACGCGCGCAGTGCTGGATCGCGCACTTCCAGCACGTCGAACAGGCCGAGCGCACGCAGCGCGGGCAATGCGTCGAGCGCGTCGGCTTCGGCACGGGCGCGCTCGGCGGGCGCCGCATCCGGATCGGTCAGCACGCGCGCGTTGACCAGGAACGCGCCGACGGTGCCCTTGCGGATCGTCGTTCCGCCGGCCTTGATCCGGTCGGCATGGTCGGGAAGCATCTGTTCGGCTCGCATCGCGTCGTACTCCGGTTGTCATCGATGGACGCAGTTTAGGCGTGCGCAGCCGGCCGATCTCCGGTATAACAGTCATTCGATACTGAAATCCGGCCATGACCGATCCACTCCTGCCCGCCCGATTCGTCACGTCCGACGACGGCCCGTTCGTCGTCGCCGCCGTGCTGTCGCAGCGCGACCCGCGCATCACGCCGCCGCATGCGCACGCGCGCGGCCAGCTCGTCGGCGCACTGAGCGGCGTGGTGTCGATCGGCCTCGACGACCAGGACTGGGTCGTACCGGCGATTCATGCGATCTGGATTCCGCCGCATTGCCGGCATTCGCTGCGCTCGTTCGGGCCGATTTCCGGATGGTCGGCGTTCGTCGCCGAAGCGCGGTGCGCGGGGTTGCCTGACGCGCCGCGCGCGATCCGCACCACGCCGCTGCTTCGCGAAGCCGTGCAGCGCGCGGCAAGCTGGGGCGATGCGGAACTCGACGCCGCGCAGGCGCGCATTGCCGACGTGATCCTCGACGAAATCGCGTCGTCACAGGTAGAGGCACTGGGGCTGGTACGGCCGCAGGACCCGCGACTCATGAAGATCACCGATGCGCTCGCCACGAACCTCGCGAACAACCGGCGACTGGAGGAATGGGCAGCATGGGCCGGCATCGGTGCCCGGACGATGAGCCGCCGTTTCGTCGCCGAGACAGGGCTGACGTTCGCGCAGTGGCGTCAGCAGGCACGGCTGCTGCGGGCGCTGGAGAAAATCGCCGACGGCGTGCCGGTCACGACGATCGCGCTCGATCTCGGGTATGACAACGTGAGCGCGTTCATCGACATGTTCCGGCGGGCGATGGGGACGACGCCGGGAAGGTATATGGAAGCGGGACGATAAGGTCGGCGCGATGCGCGGCGATGACGCAAACCGATTTCTCGTATTCCGTGCGATTCAAATCATCGCCCGATCCAACCGGGCAGCTGTCCGGTCGAGTTGCGCAGCGGCCGGGTCTGCCCGGTTGCGCAGCAGATTCCTTATCCCGTCCGCTTCGCTCAATACGTCCCATCCCCCTGCTTCACCACCTCCCCATCGCTCCCCTTGAACTGCGCCGCCAACCGCTCCGCACTCCGCGCCAGCAGCGTCGTATCGACCCCCACCGCAACGAACAACGCCCCCGCTTCCAGATACCGCCGCGCCGCCGCCTCATCCGCGCTGAGAATGCCCGGCGCCTTGCCTGCCGCCTTGATCGCCCGGATCGCGCCGTCGATCGCCGCCTGCACGTCCGGATGCCCCGGATTGCCGAGGTGCCCGAGATCGGCCGCCAGATCGGCCGGCCCGATGAACACGCCATCGACGCCCTCCACCCGCGCAATCGCATCGATCGCGTCGAGCCCGGCACGCGTCTCGACCTGCACGAGCACGGCCATTTCGTCGTTCGCGCGATGCAGATAGTCGCCGACGCGGTTCCACCGCGACGCGCGCGCGAGCGCACTGCCGACGCCGCGGATCCCGTGCGGCGGATAACGCGTCGCGGCCACCGCCGCGCGCGCTTCGTCGGCGCTCTGCACCATCGGCACGAGCAGCGTCTGCGCGCCGAGATCGAGCACCTGCTTGACGATCACCGGATCGTTCCACGGCACGCGCACGACCGGCTGTGACGGATACGGCGCGATCGCCTGCAACTGCGCGAGGATCGTCGGCACCGTGTTCGGCGCATGTTCGCCGTCGATCAGCAGCCAGTCGAAACCGGCGCCCGCGACGACTTCGGCGCTGTACGGATTCGCGAGGCCGAGCCACAACCCGACCTGCGCGTCGCCACGCGCGAGCGCGGCCTTGAAGACATTCGACGGAATCTGCATCGCTCGCTCACCTCACGCGAAATAGCACTGGATCGTCCCGAGCGGGCCGTAGTCGACGCTGAACGTGTCGCCCGAGCGCGCCGCGCACGGCCGCGTGAACGAGCCGCCGAGCACGACCTGCCCCGGCTCCAGCGCGACGTCGAAGCGCGACAGCCGATTCGCCAGCCAAGCGACGCCATTGGCCGGATGGTTCAGCACGCCGGCCGCGACGCCCGTTTCCTCGACCACGCCGTTGCGCGACATGATCGCCGCGACCCAGCGCAGGTCGACGTCCTGCGGCCGCACCGGCCGCCCGCCGATCACGACGCCCGCGTTCGCCGCGTTGTCGGCGATCGTGTCGAACACCTTGCGCGGCCGCTTCGTATCGGGGTCGATCGACTGGCTGCGCGCGTCGATGATCTCGAGTGCGGGCACCACGTAATCGACCGCGTCGTACACGTCGAAGATCGTGCAATTCGGGCCGGTGAGCCGCTTGCCGAGCACGAACGCGAGTTCGACCTCGACGCGCGGCACGATGAAGCGCCCGGCCGGGATCGTGCCGCCGTCGTCGAAGAACATGTCGTCGAGCAGCGCGCCGTAATCGGGCTCGTCGATCTGCGACGTGTTCTGCATCGCCTTCGACGTGAGGCCGATCTTGTGCCCCTTGAGCGTACGGCCTTCCGCGAGCTTGAGGGCGACCCACGCGCGCTGGATCGCATACGCGTCGTCGATCGTGATGTCGGGATGATCGAGCGAGATCTGGCGGATCTGCTTGCGTTCGCGCTCGGCGTCGTGCAGACGCTGCGCGAGCTGGTCGATGATGGCGGGTTCGAGCATGGTCGGATCGGGAATGGGGTTCAGCCGGCCCGCTTGTAGCGGGCGTGAATGTTGTTGTGCTTGTACGAGCCGCTTTCGCTGAACTCGGTCAGCTCCATCGACAGCGCGAGATAGCGCTTCGCATACAGCTCCGCGAAATGCGCCTTGATCGCATCGAACAGCGCGTCGCACGCGGCCTGCTTGGTCTCGTCGCTGCGGCCCGAGCCGATCTTCAGCGTCACGTGGACGAACGCGTCGTCCTCCGTGCCGTCGGCGACGCAGTAATCCTGCAGCTCGATCGCGCGCGAGCGGATGCCGCCGGTCGGAAACACGCCGCCCTGCGCGATCAGCGTCGCGTTGATCGTGCGCAGCAGCGCGGGAATGCGCGCGTCGTCGCGGATGTTCGCGGTGTATTCGACGACGATGTGTGGCATGGCAACGCTCCGGATAAGTGATGTGGCGCTCAGGCGAGCGGGAAGATCGCGTTGATCTGCCCGGTGCCCGAGCTCGCGAAATAGTCGGTGACGATCTCGACGGGCTTGTCGTAACGATCCCAGCCGAGCAGGCCGAGCAGCATCGCCGTGTCGTGCATGCCGCCTTCGCCGTGACAATGCGTGTTGTACTCGGGCAGCATCGCGCAGAAGGTCTTGAAATCGCCCTGCTTCCACAGCTCGACCACGCGCAGGTCGACCTGCCGGAAGAACTCGCGGCTAATCTCGTGAATCGATTCCTCCGGGCTGCCGTTGTCGTTGAAGCGATGCGACAGCGAGCCGCTCGCGAGGAACGCGACGTTCGAATCGCTCTTTTCGATCGCCTCGAGCAGCGCCTCGCCGAAGCGCCGGCTTTCGTCGAGCGTATGCCACATGCACCAGCCCGCGATCGACACGACCTTGAAGTGCTGGTCGGCGTTCATGTAGCGCATCGGCACGAGCGTGCCGTATTCGAGTTCGAGGCTGTCGATCTCGTGTGCGCGCGTCGCGATGCCGCGTGCGCTGGCCGTCTCCGCGATCAGGCGGCCGAGTTCGGGGTTGCCCGGATACGCGTACTGCATGTCGCGGATGAAGTGCGGCAGCTCGTTGCTGGTATACGTACCCGCGAACCGCGCATTGCAGTTCACGTGATAGCCGGCGTTGACGAGCCAGTGCACGTCCGACACGACGATCGTATCGACGCCGAGCGCGCGGCAGCGCTCGCCGATCAGCTGGTGGCCGCGGATCGCCGCTTCGCGGCAGCCGTGATGCCTGCCGGGCAACTCCGACAGGTACATCGACGGCACGTGCGTGATCTTCGCGGCGAGGGACAGTTTGCCCATCGTTCAAGTCTCCGTATCGTTCGTTCTTGCTGGCGGCGCCACGACCCGCGCCCGTCACACGCCCCAGCGGGGAATGTGATGCGAACCCATCGAGATGCACACGTTCTTGATCTCCGCGAACACCTCGAAGCTGTACTCGCCGCCTTCGCGCCCGGTGCCCGACTCCTTCACGCCGCCGAACGGCTGGCGCAGGTCGCGCACGTTCTGGCTGTTCACGAACACCATCCCGGCCTCGATGCCGCGCGCGAGGCGATGCACCTTGCCGACGTCCTGCGTCCAGATGTACGACGCGAGCCCGTAGGACGTGTCGTTCGCAAGCCGCAGCCCTTCCTCCTCGTTCTCGAACGGAATCAGGCACGCGACCGGCCCGAAGATCTCTTCCTGCGCGATGCGCATCCGGTTGTCGACGTCGGCGAACACGGTCGGGCGCACGAAATTGCCGTTGCGCAGATGGTCGGCGAGGCCGGCCGGCTTGTCCGCGCCGCCTGCCACCACGCGCGCGCCTTCCTGCTCGCCGATCCGGATATAGCCGGTCACCTTCTCCCAGTGCTGGCGCGTGATCATCGCGCCGAGCTGCGTCGCCTGATCGGACGGATCGCCGACCACCAGGTTGTTCGCACGGCGCGCGAATTCCTGCACGAAGCGGTCGTAGATCGTGCGCTGCACGAAGATCCGCGAGCCCGCGGTACAGCGCTCGCCATTGATCGAGAAGATCGTGAACAGCGACGCGTCGAGCGCGCGGTCGAAATCGGCATCGTCGAAAATCAGCACGGGCGACTTGCCGCCGAGCTCCATCGAATATTTCTTCAGGCCCGCGCGCTCCATGATCCGCTTGCCCGTGACCGTGCCGCCCGTGAACGACACCGCGCGCACGTCCGGATGGCGCACCAGCGCGTCGCCGGCCGTCGCGCCGTAACCCTGCACGACGTTCAGCACGCCCGCCGGAATGCCGGCTTCGAGCGCGAGCCGGCCGAGCTGGTCGGCCGTCAGCGGCGACAGCTCCGACATCTTCAGCACGGCCGTGTTGCCGAGCGCGAGACACGGCGCCGTCTTCCACGTCGCGGTCATGAACGGCACGTTCCACGGCGACACCAGCGCGCACACGCCGACCGGCTGGTACAGCGTGTAGTTCAGCATCTGGTCGTCGACCGGATAGGTGCGGCCGTTCATCTGCACGCACACTTCCGCGAAGAAATTGAAGTTCTCGGACGCGCGCGGAATCAGCTGCTTGCTCGTCTGCGCGATCGGCAGGCCGGTGTCCTGCGTCTCGAGCGCGGCGAGCATCGGCACGTTCTTCTCGATCAACTCGCCGAGCTTGCGCATCAGCTTCGCGCGCTCCTTCGCGGGCGTGTTCGCCCACTTCGGGAATGCGTCCTTCGCCGCGCGCACGGCCGCGTCGACTTCGGCCTCGCCGGCCGACGCGACGTCGGTGATCGCGTCGCCCGTCGCGGGATTCAGCGTCGTGAAGGTCTCGCGGCTCTCGACCTCACGGCCGCCGATCCAGTGCTTGATGGTCATGTGCTCTCCTTGGGCGACGGGCTCAGCCGGCGCGATAGTAGTCTGCTTCGCCGACGATCGTGTTCACGAGCCGGCCGATTCCTTCGATTTCGGTCACCACCTCGTCGCCGGGCTTCGTGTCGGCCAGCCCTTCCGGCGTGCCGGTCAGGATCAGGTCGCCCGGCGAGAGCGTCATGAAGCTGCTGATGTGCTCGATCAGCGCGGGCACGTCGAAGATCATGTCGCGCGTGCTGCCGCGCTGCGTCTCCCGGCCGTTCACCGTCGTGCGCAGCGTCAGGTCGCCCGCGTCGCCGATCTCGTCGCGGCTGACGAACCACGGCCCGAGCGGCGTGCAGGTATCGCGGTTCTTCACGCGCAGGTTCGGGCGGTAGTAGTTTTCGAGGTAATCGCGGATCGCGTAGTCGTTCGCGACCGTGTAGCCCGCGACGTGGTCGAGCGCCTGCGCGCGGCTCACGTTGCGCGCCGGGCGGCCGATCACGACGGCCAGTTCGCACTCGTAGTGCATGTGCGTCGCGTCCGCCGGGCGCACGGTGCGCGAGCGGTGGCCGATGAACGTGTTCGGCCCCTTCAGGAAGATCAGCGGCTCGCTCGGCGCCTTGAACGCGAGTTCCTTCGCGTGGTCCGCGTAGTTGAGGCCGAGCGCGAACGTCGTGCGCGGCGCGACGGGCGGCAGCCACGTCACCACGTCCTCGGCGACCACGCGGCCCGTGTCGAGGCGGATCGCGCCGTCGCCGGCCGGTTCGGCCGCATGCAGTGCGCCGTTGTAGATCACGCGCGCCGTCTTCATCGTGCTTCCTCCGCAATCAGCGTATGCCGCAACGTGCCGATGCCGGCGGCGGTAATCTCGATCGTGCTGCCCGCGCGGGCACGCGGTGCGCGACCCGCGACGCCGAGCAGCAGCACGTCGCCCGCGTCGAACGACATGAACGCCGTCACGTCGGCGATCAGTTCCCGCACCGGGCGGATCAGCGTGGCGGTCGACGCGGACACCACGGCGTCGCCGTCGATCCGCACGGTCAGGCCGATCGCGTCGACATCGCCGAGCGCGGCCGCCGGCACGATCGCCGGGCCCAGCGGGCAGAAGCCGTCGCGACACTTGAAGCGCACGGCCGGACGGTAGTAATCGGGATGCGGGACCGACACGTCGCTCGCGAGCGTGAAGCCGTGCACGTAATCGAGCGCCTGCGCGGCCGGCACGCGCGTTGCGCGCCGCGAGAACACGACGGCCAGCGACGCGCCGATCTCCAGCGCATCGACGCCCGCGGGCACCACGACGGCCGCGCCATCGGCCGCATGCGTGTTGGCCGGTTTGATGTAAAGGATCGGCGCCTGCGGCGGACGACCGTAAGGCGGTGCGTGCACGGCATCGCCGAGCGCGTCGAGTGCGGCGCGCTCGTTGAGCAGCGCACCGTAGACGGTACCGATGGCGACCGGCAGCGGCGGCGCCGCGGCGGTCCTGCAAGACAGCTCCATGCGTCATTCCCCTGCCGCGCGTCGCGGCGCATCGTCAATAGTTAACATCTTAAGTAAACAATCGGACGCTGGCAACCGCGATTACCCTGATACATGAAATTCAGCACCGTCGGCTGTTAAGATTGATGCGTCCCCGTCCATTCCCCACCCCCGATGAACCGTACGCTCGACCATCGCAACCTGGCCATGCTGCTGCTCGAGGCCCGCGAAACGCTGATGGGCCTGTTCCGCCCCATTCTCAAGGAATTCGCGCTGACCGAACAGCAATGGCGGATCATCCGCGTGCTCGACGGCGAGCCGGCGAATGCGCTCGAAGCGGGACAGATCGCGCGCCGCTGCTGCATCCTCAGCCCGAGCCTCACCGGCGTGCTGGAGCGGATGGAGCGCGACGGCCTGATCACGCGCACACGCGCGCAGGAAGATCAGCGCCGGCTGCTGGTGAGCCTGACGCCGCAAAGCAGGAAGCTCGTGACCGAAATCGGCCCACGCATCGACGAGCAGTATCGCCAGCTCGAAGCGCGTTTCGGCCAGGACGGCCTGGACGACATCTACCGCGCGCTCGACCGGCTGATCGAACTCGGCAACGCGTCGTAGGGCCTGCCGCGGCCGGACCGCGGCGAGCGGCGGCGGGCGAACCCGAACCCGGGAACCGGCAAGCCGCGGATCGCGCGGGCCGTCAGTGCAGCGCCCCGCGCATCAGTTCGGTCACCGCGACGCCGCGGGACGTGCGCATGCATTCCTCGACGTAATCGATGAACGGCAGCGGCTCGAAATCGATTTCGTCGCGCACGCGGCGGTTGTCGAACACGCGATCGACCGTCGCGAACTCCGCGCCACGCTGCAACGCCCGGCCGATCACGCGCTCGAGCGCCGGATCGGACCGCCCGAGCACGTCGCGCACCACGAACGGCAGGTCGGCCGGCGCACACGCGGCGTAACGCGGCGCGCCCGTCATGCCGGCCGCCTCGTCCATCGCACGCACGATCTGCGCGACCTGCGGCGCCTCGTCGCCGGCCGACACGTGGTACACGTCGTGCATCAGCGTCGGCTTCACGGCCAGCAGCATCGTCGCGCGTGCGACGTCGTCGACCGACACGATATCGATGCGCGTCATCGGCCGTGCCGTGAAGCGGCGCGCCGCGTGCGCGACGCGGAACATCCAGAACGAGTTCGGCGCGGGCCGCGTGCCGAGCACCGTGTGACCGACGACGTGCGACGGACGCACGACGACGAGCGGCAGCCCGAGCGCGCGCAGGCGCTGCTCCGTTTCCGCCTTCGCCTGCAGGTAGCCGGCCGCGAGCACCGCGCCGTGCAGCCCGTCGCTGCCCTGCGCCGCGTCGCTCGCCGCCGCACCCGCCATTTCCTCGTAAACGATCCCGCCGCGGCCCGCATGCGCGTAAGCGGTGCCGACGTACACGAAACGCTGCAGTTGCGGTGCGTGCGCGAACCGCTCGGCAAAGCGCAGCGAATCGGCGAGGTCGGCCCGCAGATGCGTGCCGTCGGCCGGCGACGCGTGGCCCGCGCAGTGAATCACGTGCGTCGCGCCGGCGAGACGCGGCGCGTCGGCGCCCTGCCACACGTCGCCGAGTGTACCGACGACCACGTTCGCGTCGCCGAGACGCGATGCCCAGTATGGCGCGAGCCCTGCGCGCAACGCCGCTTCACGCAAACGCGCGACCGCATGGCCGCGATTCCCGGCGCGCACGACACACACGATGCGCTCGAGCAAGCCTGCGTTGACGAGCGCCGTCAGCACGGTACTGCCGATGAAGCCGGTGGCGCCGGTGAGCACCAGCCGCCCGACGTTGGCCGCCGCGACCGGTGCGCTGGCCGGCGACACGAGGCTCGTGCGCCAGTTGAGCGACAACGCGGTTTTCCAGATCAGCACGATAGTCTCCTTCGAAGAATCGGCCGGACGGCGCGGCAGCCCCGGATCGCGGCGCTGCGCACGGCGGTCGGCCGGGCCGGGGCCGACGCTCGCCCCGGCAGTCCCGACCGGCTGCGGCCCGCGATCGCGTCGATCGCGTCTCTGACACGAGGCGGCGGCCCGCCACGGACGGACGTCCGCGGCGCAGGATCGGGAAAATCAAAGTGTGGGGCCGGATCGTCCGCAAGTCTGTCCTGAAAGTTTCGTGAAAGTGTGTGGATTTGTGCACGAATGTCGGGGTGTGTCGTGCCGGCCGGCTCGTCAACTCGGTGAAACGCCCGGTCGGGCAGCTTGCGACGGAGGTTCGCCGGCGTGCTGCGGGCCAGCGCTTCGGCGCGACACATCGACGCGCCCCAGCCTAGTCATCGCATATCCCGGGCCGACCCGGAGCGAGGCCGCGGCACGCAGATCGCGGTGTCGTCTGCGTTTGCGCGCGGGGCCGGAATCCGCGCGTATCGTCAGACGTCCTTTCATCCGAGACACCAATAGACACAATGCGGATTTATTGAGGATTATCGCTTGCGTTTCACTGCAGTCTATCTAGACTATCCAAACCAAATCGGTCGAATGTGTCATTTTCTACTTTCCAGGAGACGTTCCAATGCGCCTCACTATCCGGATTAATGGCAGCGAATCGGCAACCCGGCACTCGTACGCGGTGTTGTGGGTCGATACCGACGAGCGGCTGTGGTCGCGCGAGGCACACCAGGGCATCGATCTCCCGGCCTGGGGCAAGGTTCGGGACGTGGAAGGCGCGATGGCCCTCTGCGCCGCCGACAGCGGGAATGCCGTGTGCCAGTTGAAGGGCCTGTCGTTCAGCGCGATGCAGCGCGAACAAGGTCCCGCGGTGCTCGCCGGCGAGCACCCCGACGGCGCGTGGCGCCTGCAGGCGGTCGATCGCTCCACGGCGGAGCCGGAATACCACGAATTCATTTCCGTCGCGCGATAGGTATTTTTGACGGCAATCCTCTGCGGTTTTCGGGTTTATTCCGGTTTCCGTGATATTCATTTCGATATTCAGAAATAACGGCGCCTCTCTTCGAGGCGTTTTTATTTTTCCGTCCCGAAAATAATCGGGGCCGGGTTGATTGAGTCGCATCCGCGGTCACGACCGCCGCGCCATTCCGATTCGGCGGCGACATCGGGCAATGCCCGCGCCGCCGTCCCCGCCTTCGTTCCCGCCTTCGTTCCTGCCTTCGTTCCCGCCTTTTCCGCCCGAAGCCCGGCCGCCGACGCGCATCTTTTACGGGGCCGAAGCACAGTTTCCCCACACGACGTTTACTCATTTATTACAATCACATTATTCCGACTGACTTGCCGCCGTCCGGCGGCCCGACCCGGCCCTTGCATGCGCGTGAAAAAGAAGACCCACCCCGCCGATCCGTACGCCGCCGCGACCAAGCACCCGATGCTCGCGTCGCGCTTGCCGATGTGGCGCTCGAAGCTGGTCGTGATCATGGTGTCCCTCGGTTTCGCCGCGCTGATCGGACGCGCGTTCTGGGTGCAGGTCGCGAACCAGGATTTCTATGTCGGGGAAGGCCAGAAGCGCTACCAGCGCACGATCGAGCTCGACGCGATGCGCGGGCGCATCGTCGACCGCAACGGCGCGATGCTCGCGGTCAGCCTGTCGACCTATGAAATCTGGGCGAACCCGAAACAGGTCGCCGAAATCGACTATCCGCAGATCGCGAAGCTGCTCGACATGCCGCTCGCGGAGGTGAAGCGCCGCCTGCGCAACGACCGTACGTTCGTGCTGCTCAAGCGGCAGATCGACGCCGAGACCGCAAGCCGGCTCGGCAAGCTCGAAATCGACGGCATCACGCAGATCGCCGATTCGAAGCGCTTCTATCCGGAGGGCGAATCGGCCGCGCACGTGGTCGGCTTCACCAACGTCGAGGACAAGGGCCAGGAAGGCGTCGAACTCGCGGCGAACGGGCGGCTGTCGGGTACGTCCGGGCAGCGCGAGGTGATCCGCGACCGGCTCGGCCGCATCGTGTCCGACACGCGCCCGCTCGTGCCCGCCCAGCACGGCGCGACGATCGAACTGACGATCGACCGGCGGATCCAGCAACTCGCGTTCAGCCAGCTCAAGGCCGCGGTGCTCGAGAACAACGCGGTGGCCGGCAGCGTCGTCGTGCTCGATGCGCAGAACGGCGAAATCCTCGCGCTCGCGAACTATCCGACCTTCGACCCGAACGACCGTGCACGCCTCACGGGCCAGCAGCTGCGCAACCGCGCGGTGATCGACACGTTCGAGCCGGGCTCGACGATCAAGCCGCTCGTCGTCGCGCTGTCGATCGACGAGCGCAAGGTCACGCCGAACACGATCATCAACACGTCGCCGGGCACCTACAAGATCGGCCCGGCCGTGATCCACGACACGTCGAACCACGGCTCGCTCACCGTCTCGCAGGCACTGCAGAAGTCGAGCAACGTCGCGCTCGCGAAGCTTGCGCTGAACCTTCCCGCCGAAACGATCTGGAACAAGTACCAGGAATACGGGATCGGCCGCGCGCCGGAACTGACGTTCCCGGGCGTCGCGTCGGGTCGCCTGCGCGGCTACAAGCGCTGGCGGCCGATCGAGCAGGCGACGATGGCGTACGGCTACGGGCTGTCGATGTCGCTGCTGCAGATCGCGCAGACCTACACCGCCTATGCGGGCGACGGCACGCTGCACCCTGTGTCGCTGCTGAGGAACGGTTCCGACCCGCAGACGATCGAGGCCCATCGCGGCCATCGCGTGACGTCGCCGCAGACCGCGGCGGCGATCCGTTCGATGCTCGAGTCGGCCGTCGGCGAAGGCGGCACGGGGCGCCGCGCGCGCGTCGACGGCTACCGGATCGGCGGCAAGACGGGCACGGCGCGCAAGCAGGTCGGCGCAACCTATGCGAAGGGCAAGTACCGCGCCCTGTTCGCGGGGATGGCGCCGATGAGCAACCCCCGCCTGATCGTCGCGGTGATGATCGACGAGCCGCGCGGCAAGGGTTATTACGGCGGCACGGTGGCCGGCCCGGTGTTCTCGTCGGTCACGAGCGGCTCGCTGCAGCTGCTCGGCGTGCCGCCGGACGCGCCGGTCGAGCCGACGCCGAATGCGCCGCTCAAGGCTGCCGTGCCGCAAAAGACGGTCGCGGCGCCGAAGGCCGCCGTGCAACCGAAGACGGCAGCCGGGCAACAGGCGTCGGCACCTGTGAAAACGGCCGCGCAAGCCGGCACGGCCGTACAGACGAGGGCGGCGGGCTGAAGCCGCCTGGGTGCTGGTGGAGTCGCCGGGGCGTGGCGCGGCGGCGAACAGGTCGCCTGACCGATCGAGATCGGCCGTTCGCTACGTAGAACCCGCCGCACGCGCCGTTCCGAAAGGCCGGCGCAATCCTGTAATCCCGGCGATCCGCGCAGTCGCGGCGATCCTGTCGATCCGAGCGATCCCGGCCGCTAACCATCAATGCGCGGCCGCCACCGGCTTCGCCATCCTGCCGAGCACGTGCTCGGTCATCCCGCGCGCGAGTTCGCTCTCCCCCATGAACACGATGCCGATGCCCTCGCTCGACAGCAGGTCGGCCTCGTCGCTGCTGTTCGTGCACAGCACGACCTCCAGCGCCGGATTGAGCGTGCGCGAGATCTCGACGATCTGCCGCACGTCGAATACGTCCGGCAGCGTGACGACCAGCATCCCGGCGCGCGCGATATGCGCCTGCACGAGCACGATCGGCTCGATCGCGTCGCCCGACACGGCCGCGACGCCGCCCGCGCGCAGCTTCTCGACGAGCTCGCGATTCTGCTCGACGACGACATAGGCGATCCCGCGCTCGTCCAGCGCATGCGCGATCCGCGTGCCGACCTTGCCGTAGCCGACGATCACGACCTGGCCGGTCAGGTGCGTCTGCGGCGTCGACATCGGCAGCGCGGCGAGCGGATCGTCGCGTGCCTCGAGCTTGCGCGCGAACGCCGAATGCTTGCGGATCCATGCGAGCGCCGGATCGATCATCGCGAACAGCAGCGTGTTCATCGCGATCGAGATCAGCGCGACCGCGAGAATCAGGCTTTGCCCCTCGGCCGACAACAGCCCGAGCGCACGGCCGAGCCCCGCGAGGATGAACGAGAACTCGCCGATCTGGGCGAGGCCGGCGCCGACCGTCAGCGCGGTGTTCAGCGGATAGCGGAACGCGATCACGAGCGCGACCGCCGCGAGCGTCTTGCCGATCAGCACGATCGCCGCGACCTCGATCACATGCAGCGGCTCGGCGAGCAGCACCTTCGGGTCGAACAGCATTCCGACCGAAATGAAGAACAGCACCGAGAACGCGTCGCGCAGCGGCAGCGTCTCGTCGGCCGCACGCCGGCTGAACTCCGACTCGCGCATCATCATCCCGGCGAAGAACGCGCCGAGCGCGAACGACACGTCGAACAGCTTTGCCGCGCCGAACGCGATGCCGACCGCCGCGGCGATCATGCACAGCGTGAACAGTTCGCGCGAACCGGTACGGGCGACGAGCCACAGGATGCGCGGGAACACGCGCTTGCCGACCACGAGCATCAGCGCGATGAACGCGGCGACCTTCAGCATCGTGACGCCGAGCGTGCCCCACACGCTGCCGCCGGCCGCGTGCGCATCGCCGGGCGGCGTACCGCCGAGCAGCCCCGCGACGGGCGGCAGCAGCACGAGCACGAGCACCATCACGAGATCCTCGACGACGAGCCAGCCGACCGCGATGCGTCCGTTGACCGTCTCGACGAGCCCGCGCCCCTCGAGCGCCCGCAACAGCACGACCGTGCTCGCGACCGACAGCGCGAGCCCGAACACGAGCGCCGCGCCGAGGCTCCAGCCCCAGGTGAGCGCGAGCCCGCCGCCAAGCAGCGTCGCGACGGTAATCTGGACGACGGCCCCCGGCAGCGCGATCTTCCTCACCGCAAGCAGGTCGCCGAGCGAAAAATGGAGGCCGACGCCGAACATCAGCAGCATCACGCCGACTTCCGCGAGCTGCTGCGCGAGCGACAGGTCGCCGACGAAACCGGGCGTGCCGGGGCCGATCACGATCCCGGCGAGCAGATAGCCGACGAGCGGCGGCATTTTCAGCAGCGACGCGAGGTAACCGAAGATCATCGCGAGACCGAAACCGGCCGCGAGCAACGCAATCAGGCTGATGTCATGAGGCATCCCCCCTCCCGAGTCCTTGTAACGATTTAGTAAGGTTCAAGAATGGAAGGATAAGGGATGAGGCGAAAAATTGGCGCGCCACGGCGAAAAATTCACGCGTCGGCACGCCATTGCGGGGTACAACCCCGGGCGGGCGGAACACGCCCCGCGGGCCGGTGGGCGCCGCGAGGCGGATCGATCGGGCGGGGCCGGATACCCCGCCGCGTGCGTCAGCGCGACGCCTGCGGGAACCGCGCGCCCGGCGGCGGCTCGGGCCGCGTCGACGGCGTGCCCTTGCGCACCTTCGCGACCTGCGCGGCGGTGATCGGCGCGCCCGTATTGCCCCAGCTCGTGCGCACGAAGTTCGACACGTCCGCGACTTCCTGGTCCGACAGGCGCCAGCCGAACGGCGGCATCGTGAAGGTCGACGGCGCCGTATGGGTGCCCTGCAGCGCGCTGCCTTCCAGCACGACGTGGATCAGCGACGTCGGATCGTCGCCCTGCACGACCGGGTTGCCGGCGAGCGCCGGGAACACGCGCGTGTAGCCGTGGCCGTCGCTGCGGTGGCACGCCATGCAGTTGTCGCGATAGACGGCGGCGCCCGGCTTGCTAGCGTCGCCGGTCTGCAGCGCCTTCGCCGCGGCCGCGTCGTACACGTGCGGCTGCTCGCCCTGCACGCGCGGCGGCAGCGTCTTCAGGTAGCGCGCGATCGCGGTCAGGTCGCCGTCGCTCATGTGCTGCATGCTGTGGCCGACCACGTCCGTCATCCCGCCGAACGCGGCCGTGCGCAGCGTGCGGCCGGTCTTCAGGAACTGCACGATCTCCGTTTCGTTCCACGTGCCGAGCCCGGTGCGCGGCTCGCCGCGCAGGCTCGTCGGCACCCAGCCGTCGATCGCCGCGCCGCCGGCCAGGAAGTCGAGGCCGCCCGCGTCGGTCAGCGCGCGTTCCTGCATCGTCGCCGCGCGCGGCGTGTGGCACGCGCCGCAATGGCCGAGCCCCTGCACGAGATACGCGCCGCGCGCGACCACCGGATCGGTGTACGGCGCCGCATCGAACGGCTTCGGCGCCGGCGCGAACATCTTGCGCCAGAACGTCAGCGGCCAGCGCATCGACAGCGGCCACACGATGTCGACCGCGCGGTTCTCGTGCTCGACCGGCGCGACGCCGTGCATGAAGTACGCGTACAGCGCCTTCATGTCGTCGTCGGTCAGGCGCGCATAGGACGGGTACGGCATCGCCGGGTACATCGTGTCGCCGTTCTTGCGCACGCCCTCGCGCACCGCGCGGGTGAAGTCCTCATACGTCCAGCCGCCGAGGCCCGTCTTCGGGTCCGGCGTGATGTTCGTCGAGTAGATGCCGCCGATCGGCGTGTCGAACTTCAGCCCGCCCGCGAACGGCTTGCCGCCGCTCGCGGTGTGGCACGCGATGCAGTCGCCCGCGCGGGCCAGATATTCGCCGCGCTTGACGAGGTTGGTGTCGGCAGACTGCGCGACCGGTGCGGCGGCCGGGCCCGAAGCCGCGGCGGGCGCGGATGCCGGCTGCGCGAACGCGGCGCCGCCCGCGAGACCGAACGCCGCCCATGCCGTGCCGATCGCCAGTGCGCGCCGCAGCGGGGAAATCCGGCGCGCGGCGTTGTGGTGGTTCACTGTCCTCTTCATACGGTCACCAGCGGGGCGGGATTTTTCAGGTATTGCTCGCGGATCGCACGTGCCGACCAGTAGGCCAGCGCCGCGATGATCCCGGTCGGGTTGTAGCCGATGCCCTGCGGCAGCGCCGACGCGCCCATCACGAACACGTTGTGCACGTCCCAGCACTGCAGGTAGCGGTTCAGCACGCTCGTCTTCGGGTCGGTGCCCATGATCGCGCCGCCGACCAGGTGGGTCGTCTGGTACGCGCGCGAATCGAAGTGCTTGCCGAACTCGCGCGTCGACACGCCGATCGCCTTCGGCCCCATCGCCTCCGCGATCTTCTTCATCTGTCCGGTCACGTATTGCGCCATCCTGATGTCGTTGTCCTTCCAGTCGAACGTCATCCGCAGCAGCGGCTGGCCGTACGAATCGCGATAGGTCGGATCGAGGTCGAGGTACACGTCGCGATACGACATGTTGGTGCCGTGCGCGTCCATCGAGATCGTGTGCGCGTAGTTGTCCTTCACGGCCTTCTTCCACGCGGCGCCCCACTGCGGCGTGCCGGGCGGCGTCGCGATGCCGCTGATCGGCTTCACGCCGGCCTGGTTCACCCACAGCGGCGAGCCGCCGACGAAACCGAGCGGGCCGTGGTCGAAGTTGTCCGCGTTGAAGTCGTCCACCGCGACGCCGTTGCCGCCCGCGCCGATGAACGGGTTCGTGTAGGTGTCCTTGTCGAAGAACGCCTTGATCGTCGACAGGTTCTGGTACGCGAAATTGCGGCCCACCACGCCTTCGCCCGAGATCGGGTCGTACGGCTTGCCGATGCCCGACAGCAGCAGCAGGTGCACGTTGTGATACTGGAACGCGGCGACGATCACGAGATCGGCCGGCTGGTGCACTTCACGGCCGGCCGGGTCGACGTAGGTGACGCCCGTCGCGCGCTTCTTCGTGTCGTCGAGGTCCACGCGCAGCACGTGGCACTTCGAGCGCAGCTCGAAGTTCGGCACCTGCTTCAGCGCCGGGAGGATGTTCAGGTTCGGCGATGCCTTCGAGTACATGTAGCACGCGTAGCCGCTGCAGTAGCCGCAGAAGTTGCACGGCCCCATCTGCACGCCGTACGGGTTCGTGTACGGACCCGACGTGTTCGCCGACGGCAGCCGGTACGGATGCAGCCCGAGCGACTTCGCGGCGTCGGAGAAGCGCTGCGCCGAATACGTATTGAGCTGCGCGGGCAGCGGGAAGTTGTCGCTGCGGTTTGCCTCGAACACGTTGCCGTCGCCGACCACCTTGCCGCCGACCTTGTACGCCTGCCCCGACGTGCCGAACACCTTCTCGGCGAAGTCGAAATACGGCTCGAGTTCGTCGTAGGTGACGCCCGTGTCCTGGATCGTCATCCCTTCGGGGATGAACTTCTTGCCGTAGCGCTCTTCGTAGTGGCTGCGCAGGCGCAATTCTTCGGGCGTGATCCGGAAATGCACGCCCGACCAGTGCAGCCCCGCGCCGCCGACGCCCTCGCCCGGCAGGAACGCGGCGAGCTGCCGGTACGGCAGCGCGGTGTCCTGCACGCCGTGGCGGATCGACACGGTGGTCTTCGACAGGTCGAGGAACAGCTTCTTGCGGACGTTGTAGGTCAGCTCGTCGATCGTGTTCGGATACGCGCCGTCCGGATAGGTGTCGCGATACTCGCCCCGCTCGAGCGCGACGACGTTCAGGCCCGCTTCGGTCAGTTCCTTCGCGAGAATCGCGCCGGTCCAGCCGAAGCCGACGATCACCGCATCGACGTGCGGCTTCTTTTCTGCGGCCATCAGGTGCGCTCCCCGTTGATCGAGACGGGGCCGTACGGATAAGGCTTGCCGTTCTGATTGACGAAATCCATGAAGTCGGCGCGCGCGCCCGGAAAACCGATCATCTTCCACGCGGCCATGTCGTGATTGCCGCCGTGCACCGGATCGCAGAAGTAGCCTTCGCGCGTGTTCTGCAGCAACAGGCCGAAGAACACCGCGGACGGCACGTCGTCGATCTGCGCGCCGCCTTTTTCCAGTTCGCCGAGCACGGTGTCGCGGGTCGGCGAATCGAGGTCGGCGAACGCCTTGCCGTGGGCCTTTTCGCAATAGCGGTTGACCGCCGCGATGCCGAGCCGGTAGATGTCGCGCGGCACGAGCTTGAGCTGGTAGCCGAGCTCGGGCACGCCCTGCTGGAACGGCCCCTGCATGTACCACGTCGCGCCGTGCGCGTACGGGGTTTCCATCTGGCGGTCGATGAATTCGGGCACGCCCGATTCGAGCGCGCCCGGGCCTTCGGCATCGGCCGGGATCAGCCGGTCGACGGCGGCCTGGACGAACGCCCACTCCTTCGCATCGAAGAAGGTCGGCTTGTACGGCGCGCGTTCGGCGCCGGCCGACGCAGTGGAGGCATTGCCGGCCGCGGTCGAGGACGACGACGAGCGCAGGTCGCAACCGGCGACCGACGCGATCGGCACGAGCGCGACCGACGTGCGCAGGAAGCGGCGACGCGAGTTGGGTTTGTCGGGTGGCGTGGACATGGTCGGATGTTGATCGTTGGGGAGCGTGATTCGGGAACCGCATTCCGGATGCGGCATGCCCGACACGGCAGCCATGCCGCGCGCGGCCGGCCGTCCTTTCTTGCGATGTTGCGAGCAAGCTCGATGCAGGCGCCGGCCGCGCACTGCGCGGTGGCGCCCGTCATGCAGCCGCGCGGCGCGCCGGTTCCGGCAGCCGCGCGGGGTCGACCTCTTCGCGGGTCTTATCGTCGGACAAATACGGGCTTGCCGCCCGCATCTGCCCCTCATCGCCATGGCCTATTCAACTTAGACACCGCGCCGGCCGACGGCAAGCGCAACGTGCACGACCCTCAATTCGGGCCCGGCGACAAATGCCGCGAATTATAGATGGAACCGGTTCCATTTCCAAAGGGTTCGGTGCAATTCATTACATCGAAAATCGCAATAATGAGGAAATCGTTTTCCGGAATACGCAAGAGCCGTGGCGCGGCCGCGGCGTCGATCGCAGGGCCGGACGCACGCGCGGGCGTCGCCCGACCGGCGTCCGTCGTTTTTCAGGGTTGCCGTGCCCGCGCCGCTCGGTGCTTTCCGATGCGGCGCCCGCGACGCGCGTTACCGCTTGGCTCGCGGCAAAACGGCCGTCCCGCTCGCCGCAGTGCTCACCACGGCCACAGCATCGACGCGATCGACAACGAAAGTGCCAAACACAGCGGCGAGTAACAGAGGCTGTCCATGCGCGCGAAACGCGACCCGCGAACCCGCTTGAAGAAGCCGACGTAGCGGAAATCGCCGACGGCGCGCACCGCGAAGATCAGTGCGAGCGCAACGATCGCGAACGTGATCGCGCCGGGATACAGGTTCTGCCACAGCCAGCCCGCGCGCGACGCCACCGCGCTTGCGCCGGCCAGCAACGCCGCCGCGACGGCGAGCGTGCCGGGCACGGTCGGCCGCAGCAGCGGTACGCCGTCCTGTTCCGGAATGGCCGCACGCTTGCCGAGCTGTCCGCCGAACGCCCAATAGACGTGAACGAGTGCGATCGCACAAAGCGTCGGCACGCTGAAATACGCGCCCGTCATGTCGGTAAGCTTCCTTGTCTCATCGTGTCGTCGTGTCGTGATCCAGCCGGAAGGAATCCGGCGCGCGGCCCCGCTCCGCGCCACACGAGACGATACCCAAACCGCGTGCCGCATGCAGTGCGACGTCCGGTCGCAATACGCCATGCCGCGTGTTGCGGTGCAGTGCACGCGCCGTCGCATCGGGCCGCCGCTTGACTTCCCTCCGGGCACCGCTACCCTCTTATTCCAGTACGGCACGCGAACCGTGCATGCGCAACCGTCGCACACGTGCCGTTCGCCGGCACGCACGATCGGACGATCGCGGCGCGCCCGGGCACGACAACCATGACGAATACCCATGGAGACAACTCATGCTGATCGGTGTGCCGAAGGAGATCAAGAATCACGAATACCGCGTCGGCCTCACGCCGGCCGGCGCACGTGAGCTCACGCGACACGGCCATCGCGTGCTCGTGCAGCGCGGCGCGGGCACGGCAATCGGTCTGCTCGACGACGACTACACGGCCGCCGGCGCCGCACTGTGCGACGACCCGCGCGATCTCTTCGCGCGCGCCGACATGATCATCAAGGTCAAGGAGCCGCAGGCGGCCGAGTGCGCGATGCTGCGGCGCGGACAGATTCTTTATACGTATCTGCATCTCGCGCCCGATCCCGAGCAGGCGGCCGCGCTCGTGAAGTCCGGCGCGGTCTGCATCGCGTACGAAACCGTGACGGGCCCGGGCGGCGGACTGCCGCTGCTCGCGCCGATGAGCGAGGTCGCGGGCCGCATGTCGATCCAAGTCGCGGCGACGCACCTCGAAAGCCCGCGCGGCGGCCGCGGGGTGCTGATGGCCGGCGTGCCCGGCGTGCCGGCCGCGCACGTCGTGGTGCTCGGCGCGGGCGTGGTGGGCACCGGTGCGCTGCAGATGGCGGTCGGCCTCGGCGCGCGCGTCACCGTGCTCGACACGAACGTGGGCCGGTTGCGCCAGCTCGATCTGGTCTTCGCGAACCGGATCGCGACCGTCTGCTCGAACGCGCATACGATCGACGAAGCCGTGCGCGACGCCGACGTCGTGATCGGCGCGGTGCTCGTGCCGGGCGCGTCGGCGCCGCGGCTCGTCACGCGCGACATGATCGCGACGATGCGCACGGGCGCCGTCGTCGTCGACGTCGCGATCGACCAGGGCGGCTGCTTCGAGACCTCGCATGCAACGACGCATGCGCAGCCGACCTTCGTCGTCGACGGCGTCGTGCATTACTGCGTCGCGAACATGCCTGGCGCGGTCGCGCGCACGTCGACGTTCGCGCTGAACAACGCGACGCTCGGCCATGCGCTCGCGCTCGCCGACAAGGGCTGGAAACGCGCGATGGCCGACGACCCGCATCTGCGCGCGGGCCTGAACGTGTGCGACGGCCACATCACGTACGAGGCCGTCGCGCTGGCGCTCGGGCTGCCGTACGTACCGGCGGAAGACGTGCTGGCCTGACTTCGGCATGCGTGACGGCGCGCACGTGCGCCGTCACGCGCGCTTCGGGCGGCCGCGCTTCGACGCGATGCTTGTGCCGGTTGTGCCACTCGCACCACTAGCACCCATCGTGCGCGCCAGCAGCGGCCGCAGTTGCGCGAGCGTGCGCGTGTTGAGCACGTCCTGTCGCGTGAGCCACCCGCGCCGCGCCTGGCCGATACCGTATCCAAGATTGTCCAGATCGTCCGCGCACCGCGCGTCCGAGCCGATCGCCACCGCGACGCCGGCCTTGGCGGCCTCGCGGCACCAGACGTCCGGCAGATCGAGCCGCCGCGGGTCGCCGTCGAGTTCGACGAAGCAGTGGCGCGCGGCGGCCGCGGCGAGCACGCTCGGCACGTCGAGTTCGCATGCGTCGCGTTCGCCGAGCAGCCGGCCGGTCGGATGCGCGAGGATCGTGAAATACGGGTGATCGATCGCGCGCAGCATCCGCTCGGTCTGCGCGTCGCCCGGCAGGTCGAAGCGGTCACGTACCGCGCCGACCACGAGATCGAGCCGGCCGAGCACGTCGTCGGCCACATCGAGGCTGCCGTCCTCGCGAATGCCCGCCTCGACGCCCTTCAGCAGCACGAAGTCGTCGAATGACGCATTGAGGCGGTCGATCTCGTCGATCTGCCGTACGAGCCAGTCGGCATCGGTACGGCCGCCGCCGGACTCCGGCATGCGATCGGTGACGGCCAGATACGCGAGCCCGCGCGCACGCGCCGCGTCCGCCATCGCGCGCAGGCTGTCGCGCCCTGCCGACACGTCGGTATGCGCATGCAGATCGCCATGAACGTGCTTGCGTTCGACCAGCGCCGGCAGCGCGCCGACGCGCGACGCGTCGATCTCGCCGCGGCCCTCGCGCAACTCGGGCGGCACCCAGTGAAGGCCGATCGCCTCGTAGACGGATGCCTCCGTCGCGCCCGCGATCCGCTCGTCGCCGCGGAATACGCCGTATTCGTTGATCTTCAGCCCGCCGGCCTGCGCGATCCGGCGCAGCGCGATGTTGTGCGCTTTCGATCCCGTGAAGTAGACGAGCGCCGCGCCGAACGCGTCGGCGTCGACGACGCGCAGGTCGACCTGCAGCCCGTTGCCGAGCACGACGCTCGAACGCGTCTTGCCGTTCGCGAGCACGCGTGCGACCTCGCCATAGCCGACGAACGCATCGGCCACGGCGGCCGGATCGCGTGCGGTCACGAGGATGTCGAGATCACCGACCGTCTCGCGGCAGCGGCGAAAGCTGCCGGCCGGCACCGCTTCGCCGACGCCGCCCACCTTGCGCAAGCGCTCGAGCAACGGCATCAGCGATTGCGCGGCATCCGGCAGCAGAAAGCGCTGCGGCTCGCGCTTCAGGCGCTCGTCGAGCGCGTCGAGCAGGTGCGCTTCGGTCTTCGCGCCGAAACCCGGCAGCGCGCGCACGTGCCCGCTCTTCGCTTCGACGCGCAGCTGCTCGAGCGAGTCGACGTGCAGTGCGTCATGCAGCGCCTTGACGCGTTTCGCGCCGAGCCCCGGCACGTCGAGCAGTTCGACGATCGCGCCCGGCAACGCATGGCGCAGCGTTTTCTGCAGTTCGCAGGTACCGGTCGCGGCGATCTCGCGCAGCTTCGCCGCGAGATCGGCGCCGATCGATGGAATCCGGCCGAGATCGCTGCCGCTCGCGATCATCGCCGGAATGTCGCGCCCGTAGTCGGCGATCGTACGGGCCGCGTTGCGGTAGGCACGCACCCGGAACGGGTTGGCGCCCTGGATCTCGAGCATGTCAGCGATTTCCGTGAAGACGGCCGCGCACTCGGCATTGTGGATCGGCATGATCGGCGTGGCTCCCTTCCACGTGGATGGCGCCGTGCGCCGGCGTGCCGGCGTCGGCCCGCCCGGCGCCGCATGTCGACGGCGGCGGGTGCCCGTTGGTCATCCTGCGCCGATTGCCCGTGTCGTGCCGCGCGGGGCTCGCTGCTTGCGTGGCCCCTGCACCGACGTCACAGCGATGCGCGCGGTGTCGTCGCGTAGCGCCGCTCGTATATCGACTGGCAATGCGTGCAACGCTCGGCGGTCGGGCGCGCGAGCAGTCGCTCGTAGCCGACCGGCGCATCGCAATCGATGCACTCGCCGTAGCTGCCGTCGCGCATGCGCTGCTGCGCGCGCCCGATCGCGCGCAACTCGGCCAGCTTCATCCCGATCAGCGCGTGATCCATGTCGACGAACAGATCGGCATTGGCCTCGTCGCCCTCGTCCGGCGCCGCGCCGGCAAGCTCCGCATAGGACTCCGACGCGCGCTGGTCCTCGCTCGCCCGGATCTCCGCACGCAACGCCTGCTCGCTCTCGGTCAGCCGTCGCTGCAGCTTCTGCCGTTGTTCTCGATCGAGCGCCATCGCCGTCCCTCCTTTTCCGGGTTCCGCGCAATGAGGCATGCGGCGCGCGGTTGTCGCGCCGGTGCACGGCGGCCCGGGATGCCCGGCTCGTCGTGCCCGGATGCGCGTCCGGCCACATGAAGTGCGGGACGCATTCGACGCAGCATAAACCCAATGCACACGCATGTGTTGACCGGCGTCAGCGCCCGCATCGCGCATCAGAAACCGGGGACCGATGCGAAAACCCCGCGGAGCAGCATTCGTCTGACGCAGCCGCCGTTGAGGTCGATCAATCCCCTGTAAAAAGTTGCGTCGTAGATTGAGAGCATGCGCGGCGAATCCGCGGCTTTCCGGGAGAACGTCATGTTGTTCGGCGTCGTCATCTGGGTGGCCCTTGCGGCCCTGTTCCCGACGATGGTCGTGCCGACGATCCAGCACGCCATCCAGCCGTCGAGCGCGCAAGCCGCGCCCGACGCCAGCCCCGCCGTCTCGCCCGCTGCGTTGCCGGCAGCCGCTCAGCCGCCGGCGGACAGCTGAAGCGCGGTTGCGGGACGCGTCGTATCGAGGCCGGAAGCACGAGTCGACGCTCGATACTTCGCAATCCTCTTCATCAAAATGCGTTGCGCCCGACGAAGCCGCGCACGACCGTCATCAGGATGATCTTCATGTCGAACCAGAAGCTCCAGTTCTGCATGTAGAACAGGTCGAACTTCACGCGCGCGGCCATCGCCTCGACCTTGCGTGTCTCGCCGCGATAGCCGTTCACCTGCGCCCATCCCGTGATTCCCGGCCGGACGCGATAGCGATACATGTAGCAGTCGATCAGTTGCCGGTAGAAGTCGTCGTGTTCGATCGCGTGCGGACGCGGGCCGACCACCGACATCTGGCCGAACAGCACGTTGAAGAACTGCGGCAACTCGTCGAGCGACGTGCGTCGCAGGAACGCGCCGACCGGCGTGATGCGCGCATCGTTGCGCGAGGCCTGTCGCACGATACCGGGCTGTACGCGATGCACGCGCATCGTCCTGAACTTGAGGATATGGAACTCGCGCCCGTCGGCGCCCTTGCGGCGCTGCCTGAACAAGACGGGCCCCGGCGACGACAGCTTCACCGCGATCGCCAGCGCCGCGAGCAGCGGCAGCAGCGGAATCAGCACGGCGCCGGCGAACAGCCGGTCGAACGCGAACTTCGCCCACAGTTCCGGCGCGGAACGCGGCGTGGTCGCGAGGTTGATGGCCGGCATGCCGAGCACATCGGTCGCAGATCGCTCGACGACCGCCATCTGCCGCACGTCCGGCAACAGCCGCAGCTCGACGAACTCGTCGCGCAGTTCGCGCACGATGCGCTGGATGCGTGACTCGTGCGACATCGGCAGCGTGAGCCACACTTCGTCGATCTCGCCGCCGCGGATCATGCGCCGCAACGCGCCCCAGTCGTCGATCACCGGCACGCCGCCGATCCCGTCAGTCGTGGCCGCGGCCGGTGCATCGTCGTCGAACACGCAGGCAGCCGCGAACGGCCCGGCCGGTTCGAGCTGCATGCGCTCGATCGCCACCCGTCCGTAAGCGGTCGCCCCGACGACCGCAACCCGCCGCTGCCGCGTGCGCGGATCGCCACGCTTCATCGCCAGCGCGCAGAGTGCCAGCCTGCCGAGCAGCAGTGCCGCGTCGCCGGACAGCACCGTCCGCGCGATCCAGCGCGTCGTGACCGTGCCGCCGCGGTTCATGATCCACATCGTGCCGGCCACCGTCAGCGTGCCCACGCACACGACGGCCACCACCGTGCGCGTCAGCACGGCACCGCCGTCGTGCGGCGACGCCGCGCCGCGCGTCACGCGCACGCTGCGCGGCAACAGCGCGACGGTCAGCACGCACAGCAATGCGACCGTGCCGCGCTGCGCGTCCGACAGATCGTGCCACGCGAGCCCCATCGCAGCCTGCGCGGCGAGCGCACCTGCCAGCACCAGCGCAACATCGACCGCGGCGATCGCGGCGCGTCGCATCGCATTCGTTCCACCCGCCATCGCATGCATCGTCACACACCGTGCGCGGGGAAACCGCCGTGCAGGTCCTGCATGCGCGGCCGCACCGGCAACGCACGCGCGCCGGCCCGCGTGCCGAGCAGCCGGCGATAGTCCGCGCGAATCAGCTCGTAGCACTCGCATGCCTGGCGCTCGAGACCGTCGCGATCGAGCACGGTGATGCGGCCGCGACGCTGACGGATCAGCCCGGCTTCCTGCAGGTTGCCGGCCGCTTCCGTCACGCCTTCGCGACGCACGCCGAGCATGTTCGCGATCGTCTGCTGCGTGACGGCCAGTTCGTCGCCGTCGATCCGGTCATGCGCGAGCAGCAGCCAGCGGCTCAACTGCTCGCTGACCGAGTGATGCCGGTTGCACAACGCGCTGCGCGAAATCTGCGCCATCGTCGCCTGGCAGTAGTTCAGCAGCAGCCGATACGTCGCCGGCGAACGTTCGAATTCCGAGCGCATCACGCAGGTCGGCACGCGGTAGGCCATCCCGCCGATACGGACTTCGACGCGATTCGATACCGCGGTGCCGCCGACGAGCGTCGCCAGGCCGACCACACCTTCGCGGCCGACCACGGCGACCTCGACCATCGCTCCGTCCTCCATCAGGTGCTGCACCGACATCATGGCGGTGGTCGGGAAATGCAGGTGGCGCATCGGTTCCCCGACACGGTCGAGCATGCCGGCCTTGATCCGGACCAGTTCGAGGTGCGGTGCGATGGCACGGATGCTGTCCTCCGGAAGGGCATCGAGGATGGCATTCGCCGAGTAGCTCGAGTGAAGATGAAGCATGTCTGTATCCCTTTTATCGTCCGCGCCGCATGCAGCCGCGTCAGCGGAATTCGTTATCGCGATGCGCGCCCGGACGGCGACGCGGGTTGCGGCCCACAACCCTCGATCCAATCGACCCACAGCGTCTCGCCGCTGGATCGAATCGGCAGTCCCGTTTCGACACGCCCGTTTCGATAAGCGATTTACGTGCCAATACCCGCTCCATCCTTAATATATAAATGACTTGCGATTTAGTGCCCCCGAATAGCCGGTCGAAAACCGCAAAAAACGTCTCATTTCCGGACACCCGCTTGCGTCGTGGACGCAGCCGGCAATTCGACTGATCATTGAGCGCGGGGCCGGCAGTGGAACCGGCAGCGGCGCGAGAGTCTTATCGTTCAATAACTTACACCCGGTTTTCAATTGTTTCCATGATGTCTCAAACGGGCCAGAGTCGCGTGCCGCACGCTCGAATGGTCGTTTGAAACTGTCTCAAATATGAATCGCCGGATTAATTTACAACACTGTAATCAAACGCACATATCTCACGCAACACCCTGATTCAATTAATAAATCATACCCGAGAATCTAAATTGTCAAATAATGTTCAATGCATTCTAGATATTTTTCTTGTACGATGCACTTCGTTGCCGGATTGATTCTCGATCAGCACCGAATTCGCGATTCACCCTCCAGTGCAATTAATTCATACGAAGACGATCTTCAAATACCTATAACCTTTTCATTTACCCCAAATCGTCAAACATTGTGAAGTGACGTAATACGCAATTTATCGAATTGAATTGCGTGCTAGCCTTTTCCGCCATCGGCATTCGAATTTCTATGAACACGAATCCGCACGTGCGTGCTAAATCCCCGTGGATGGCGTCGCGCGATGTGCGATCGCTCCCTACGAGGATCCGCCGTGACCCACCAGGCCAATGACGCCGTCGCCCATGCGAGCGGCATGATCGAGCTTTCCCACAGCTTCGACGCCAACCGGTTCCTCGCGGCCCTCGACCGCGACGAACGCGCGACGCTGATTGCCAACCTCCAACTCGTTCACCTGAAATCGGGCCAGGTGCTGTGCGAACCGGGTGAAATGCTCACCGCGGTCTACCTGCCCGTCACGACGGCGATTTCGCTGCAGTACGTGTCGTCCGGCGGCATGACGCTGGAAGTGGCCGAGATCGGCAGCGAGAGCGTCGTCTGCGACGACGTGATCGGCGGCAGCGGCCGGATGCCGTGCCGTGCCGTCGCATGCCGCGACGGCTTCGTCTACCGGCTCGACCGGCGCATCTTCGCCGCCGCGTTCGACGCGTCGCCGGTGATTCGCCATCTGGTGTTCGTCTGCGTGCGGCTGCTGATGGCCCAGGTCTCGCAGATCACGTTCTGCAGCCGACATCACGTGCTCAAACATCAGTTATGCAGATGGTTCCTGCTCGCGTACGACCGGTCGCGCAGCATCGAGATCCAGATCACCCACAGCATGCTCGCGCAGATGCTCGGCGTGCGGCGCGAGACGGTCACGGATGCGGCCGGGGAGATCCAGAAACTCGGCCTGATCCGTCAGTACCGGAGCTCGATCGAGCTTGCCGACCTTGCGGGCCTCGAGAAAATGTCGTGCGGCTGCCGCGCGATCGTGCGTGACGAGATGAAGCGCATCCTGTCGGCCGACTCGGGCGTGAGCGCCGCGGCACGCGCGTGATGCGGACGGCGTGTCGGCGCACGCGTGCGACCCGAGTCAGCCGATTGTAGGGTGGCGAACAGAACGCCGGGCGTGCGAATGGTCTACTGATGCCGGACTGCCGGGGGGATGTCAGCGCGCTGCGCGCGTCCGCCCTTGCGGACGACACCTCACACGCCGGAGCAGCACGTGAAAAACGAAATCAGAACCATCCTCAAGCACGTCGCCCACCTCGAAGCCGCGATCGACTCGATCGGTGACGGGGATGACCTCTACGAAGCGGGCCTCTCCTCGCTCGATACGATCCAGCTGATGCTCGCGATCGAGAAGCAGTTCAACATCGAGATTCCCGACGAGATGCTGAACCGCAATCTGTTCCGCAGCGTCGACGCGCTCGCGGACACCATCGCGACCCTGCAACGCGCCGAGCATTCCGCATGAGCGCGCTGCTTCCCGAACTCGCGGCCGACGACGAACCACGCCGGCTCGACGAGGCCGCGCACGCCGTCGCGCAAATCGCCGCCCAGCACGCGGATGCGGTCGACCGGGACGCGCGCTGCCCTGTCGAGGCGATCGAGGCCATGCGTGCGCGCCGCCTGCTGAGCGCAATGGTCCCGACCCGGCTCGGCGGCGCCGGCGCGTCGCTGGCCGACGTCGCATCGGCATGCTCGATCCTCGGCCAGGCCTGCGCGTCGTCGGCGATGGTGTTCGCGATGCACCAGATCCAGGTGGCCTGCATCGTCAATCACGCGGCCGACCAGGGCTGGCACAAGCTGTTCCTGCAACAGCTCGTGCGCCATCAGTGGCTGCTCGCGTCGGCGACGTCGGAGGACGGCGTCGGCGGCAACCTGCGCGCGAGCCAGTGCGCGCTCGAGGCCAACGGCGGTGAATTCCGGCTGCACAAATCCGCGCCGACGATCTCGTACGGCGACTACGCGGACGGCATCCTCGCGACCGCGCGGCGCGACGCCGACGCGCCGGCGTCCGAGCAGGTGCTCGTCACGGTGCTGCGCGACGGCTATACGCTCACGCGCCGCGGCGAATGGGACACGCTCGGCATGCGCGGCACGTGCAGCAACGGCTTCGTGCTCGATGCACAGGGCACGACCGTGCAGTGCCTGCCCGTGCCGTTCGCGCAGATCGCCGAACAGACGATGGTGCCGGTTTCGCACATCCTGTGGGCGGCGGTGTGGATCGGCGTGGCCGGCGACGCGTTCCATCGCGCGCACCAGTTCTTCCGCACGCAGGCGCGCCAGACCGACGGTGCGCCGTCGCCCGCGTCGCGGCGCATCGCCGAATCGCTTGCGCTGATGCAGGCGATGCAGGCCCGCGTCGACAGCGTGCTGCGCCTCTATGCCAGCGCGTCGCCCCGCTCGTGGTCGGCCGGCATGGCCTGGGCCGCCGAGATCAACACGCTGAAGACCTATGTGTCGTCGACCGCGCTCGAAGTCGCCCAGCAGGCGATGATGATCTGCGGGATGGCCGGCTACAAGCACGGCACGCCGTTCAGCATCGGCCGCCACCTGCGCGACCTGCACGCGGCGCCGCTGATGATCAGCAACGACCGCATTGCCGCCAATACCTCGAGCCTGCTGCTCGCACTGCGTCCCGCGACGCTGGAGAAACATTCGTGAACGATCGCCTCTCCGTGCCTTCCGCCGCCACCCCGTCCGACGCGCCCCTCGACCGCGCGGGCGTCAATCCGCTGCGCGACGAGCTGATCGATGCGGGCCTGCTCGTGTCGACCGGCATCCAGGGCCTGTTCGGCCGCAGCGAGCGGTTCGAGCGCGTCGTCGAAGCGCTCGACGCCTTCGTCACGCGCCTCGGCGCCGACCAGCAGGCCGAAGTGCTGCGCTTCCCGCCGGCGATGAGCCGCACCGAATTCGAGCGCAGCGAATACATGAAGAGCTTCCCGCAACTCGCGGGCAGCGTGCATGCGTTCTGCGGCGACGAACAGCGGCACCAGCGCGTGCTGCAGTGTCTCGACCGCGGCGAGGACTGGACCGAAAGCCAGAAGCCGACCTACGTCGTGATGACGCCGGCCGCCTGCTATCCGGTCTATCCGGTCGTCGCGCGCGCCGGTGCGCTGCCCGACGACGGCCGCATCGTCGACGTGTTCTCGTATTGCTTCCGCCACGAGCCGTCGCTCGACCCGACCCGCATGCAGCTGTTCCGGATGCGCGAATACATACGCATCGGCACGCCCGAGCAGATCGTCGCGTTCCGCGCGACGTGGATGGAGCGCGGCACACGGATGATCGAGGCGCTGCAACTGCCGAACGCGATCGATCTCGCGAACGATCCGTTCTTCGGGCGCGGCGGCAAGATCGTCGCGAACAGCCAGCGCGAGCAGAACCTGAAGTTCGAGCTGCTGATCCCGATCGAGCACGACGACCGCCAGACCGCGTGCCTGAGCTTCAACTACCACATGGATCACTTCGGGCTGCTGTGGGACATCCGCACCGCGACGGGCGACGTCGCGCATACGGGCTGCGTCGGCTTCGGCCTCGAGCGGCTGACGCTCGCGCTGTTCCGTCATCACGGTTTCGACCTCGACGCATGGCCGGCCGACGTTCGCGACGTGCTGTGGGGTACGCGATGAAATTCGTGTCCCGCGACGGCGAGGACGCGTCGTTCGAGGACGTGCGCCACCGCGCACGCCACTATCGGCCGCACCCGCTGCACAGTCAGGAGATGGTCTGGAAACAGACCAACTGCTATGTCGACATGTGGCTCGAGGTGCTCCGCTGGTGGGGCCTCAACCCGTACGCGGCGCTGCCGTTTACGATCGCGCTCGACTTCGAGGGCGACCAGTTCACGTTCTTCAAGTTTCCGCACGACGAACTGGAGCGGCTGTACGGCATCGTCGTGCAGGAACACTCGATCTACGAGCCGCTCGACCAGCACATCGAGACGCAGGTCGCGCGCGGTCACCTGATGATCGTCGAGGTCGACGCGTGGTTCCTGCCGGACACGCGCGGCAGCAGCTACCGTACGCAGCATACGAAGACGACGATCGGCATCGACTCGATCGATCGCACGCGCCGCCAGATCGGCTACTTCCACAACAGCGGCTATTACGTGGCCGAGGACTTCGACTACAACGGGCTCGTCGGCGGCTGTTCGCCGATGCCGCTGCCGCCGTACGTCGAGTGCGCGAAGCGGCGTTTCGCACCGCTCGACGAGCGCGCGCTGTGCGAGGTCTCGCTCGCGTCGCTGCAGCGGCATCTGCGCCGGCTGCCGGTCGTCAATCCGGTCACGGCGTTCCGGCGCCAGCTGCAGCTCGATGCGAAATCGCTCGCCGATTCCCCGCTCGAACGCTTCCACGCGTACTCGTTCAATTCGGTGCGGCAACTCGGCGCGAACTTCGAACTGTTCGGCCATTACGCGCGCTGGCTGCAGGCGAGCGGCTGCGTCGGGCCGTTCGCCGAGATTCGTACCGCCTGCGACCGCATCGCGTCCGAGGCGATGGTGCTGGAGTTCCGGCTGGCGCGGGCGTGCGCGCGCGGCAAGGAAGAGCGCGGCGACGCGACGCTCGAAGCGATCGAAGCGGCTTACGCCGACCTGATCGACTGCGCGCGGCAGATCGCCCCGCCGCTGCAGCACGCGGCGCCCGTGCGCGTCGACGCGGCCGCCGTGCCGTTGGTGCGGTGACGCGCGCGCATGCCGCGCTCGCGTGGTCGCTGCTCGCCACGCCCGCGGGTGCCGCGCGCGGGCCGCTCGATCTTCCGGCCGACGGCTGGATCGCCGCCCCCGTCCCCGGCACGGTCGCGCAGGCGCTCGCGCTGGCCGGCCGGGCCGACGATACCGCGTCGCTCGACGAGCGCGACCACTGGTATCGCGTCGAACTGCACGGGCACGGGCCGCGCGTGCTGCGCTTTCACGGCCTCGCGACGCTCGCCGAGGCATGGCTCGACGACACGCCGATCCTGCGCTCGGACAGCATGTTCGTCGCGCACGACGTGCCCGCGTCGCTCGACGGCACGCACCGGTTGACCGTCTGCTTCCGCGCCCTCGCGCCGCACCTGCGCGATGTGCGCGCACCGCGCCGCGCACGCTGGCGCACGCGGCTCGCCGAACCGGCGACGTTGCGCACCGTTCGCACGTCGCTGCTCGGGCACATGCCCGGCTGGTTTCCGCGCTGCGTGCCGACCGGTCCGTGGCGGCCCGTCGACGTGCTGGACCCTGCCGACGGTCCCGTTCTCGTTCATTGCGACCTGCACGCCCGCATCGACGGCGATACCGGCTGGCTCGATGCGGCACTCACATTCGCCGGGCCGCTGCCCGAGGCGTTTGCGGCCCGGCTGTCGTGCGGCGAGCACCAGGCGACGCTCGAACGCCGCGGCGCCGACCGGCTCCATGCGACCGTCGCGGTGCCGAACGTGCGCCGCTGGTGGCCGCACACGCATGGCGAACCGGTGCTTTACGACGTCGCATTGCACATCGGTGCCGAACGGCGGCCGCTCGGCGCGACGGGCTTTCGCACGATCGAGCCGGACGCGGGCGACGACGGCAAGGGGTTCGGGTTGCGCGTCAACGGCGTGCGCGTGTTCGCGCGCGGCGCATGCTGGAGCAGCGCCGCACCGCTCGCGCTGCACGCGGACGACGCGACCTATGGCCGGCTGCTCGGATACGCGCGCGACGCCGGCTTCAACATGATCCGCGTCGGCGGCACGATGACCTACGAGGCCGACGCATTCCATGCGTGGTGCGACCGGCTCGGACTGCTCGTCTGGCAGGACTTCATGTTCGCGAACTTCGACTATGCGCTCGACGATCGCGCCTTCGCGGACGCCGTCGGTCGCGAAGCCGAGCAGTTCCTCACGCGTGTACGCGCGTCGCCGTCGCTCGCGGTGCTGTGCGGCGGCAGCGAGATTGCGCAGCAGGGCGCGATGTCGGGTCTCGGGCCGAAGCAGCGCTTCCTCGAACTGACCGCCGAGCGCCTCGCCGACCACGCGGCGGCACGGCGGCCCGACGCGCTGTACGTCCCCGACTCGCCCGACGGCGGCGTGCTGCCGTTCATGCCGCGCGAGCGCGTGTCGCACTATTACGGTGTCGGCGCGTACCTTCGCCCGCTCGACGACGCGCGTCGCGCCGACGTGCGCTTCGCGAGCGAATGCCTCGCGTTCGCGAACGTGCCGTGCGATGCGATGCTCGCCAGCCTCGGCTGGCCGGGCGTGCACGAGCCGCGGTGGAAAGCGGCCGTGCCGCGCGACCCCGGCACGTCGTGGGATTTCGACGATATTCGCGATCATTATCTGCAGACGTTGTACGACGTGGCGCCCGACCGCCTGCGGCGCGAGGATCCGTCGCGCTACTTCGAGCTATCGCGCGCGGTGATCGCGGAACTGATGCGGGACACGTTCTCGGAGTGGCGGCGCACCGGCTCACGCTGCGCGGGTGCGCTCGTCTGGCAGTTCCAGGATGTGATGGCGGGCGCCGGATGGGGCTTGCTCGATGCGGCGCATCGGCCGAAATCGGCGTGGTATGCGCTGCGCCAGGTACTTCAGCCCGTGCAGGTCCTGCTCGTCGACGAAGGGCTGAACGGGCTCGACGTGCACGTGATCAACGAGCGGCCGGCGCCGCTGTCGGCGGCCGTCGAGCTGGTCGCGCTGCGCGACGGCCGCACGCCGCTCGCGCGTGCCGGCGCTCCGGTCCGGATCGCCGCGCACGACACGGTGCGGCTCGATTCGGCCGAATTGCTCGGCCGCTTCTTCGACTGGACCTACGCGTATCGCTTCGGCCCGTGCGAGCACGATACCGTCGTCGCGACACTGCGCGCCGACGACGGCACGCTGCTGTCGCAGGCGTTCTACTTCCCGTCCCGCACGCACCCGGCCGTGTTCGCCCGTCGCGAACCCGGCATCGAGGCATGCGTGTCGCGCACCGGCGACACGTGGCACGTCGACATCGGCACGCGCCACGTCGCACGTCACGTGCAGATCGATGCACCGGGCTTCGTGCCGCGCGACGACTGGTTCGATCTCGCGCCCGGCACGCCGGCGCGTGTCGCGCTCGTGCCGCTCGCGAACACCGGCGGCCATGCTGCCTCCGGCGCGCCACCGACCGTCGAAATCCGCGCGGTCAACGCCGCGCGAACCGTGCGGGCGGCGTTGACCGGCTGACGCGAGCGGGCGCGGGACCGGGATCACGCACGCGCACACGCTCGCGCGGCCGCACCGCGCGCGTCAGTCCGACGACCCCGTGCTGCGCGGCCGCTCGATGCCGTACGCTTCCATCCAGCGATAGAGCGTTGCACGCGACACGCCGAGCTCGCGCGCGGATGCGGCGACGCGTCCGCGCGTGCGCAGCAGCGCGGTTTCGATCGCTTCGCGCTCGATCGACTTGCGGATGTCGGCCACCGACGGCGACGCCGCGTCGAGACAGTATTCGAGCTCGAGGTCCTGCGCGGTGATCAGGCGCCCTTCCGTCATCACGACCGCGCGCCGCACGCGGTTGATCAGTTCGCGCACGTTGCCCGGCCAGTCATGCTTGTAGAGCGCCGTGATCGCATCCGTCGAAAAGCCGCGCACGCGATGGCGCGCGTCGCCGCGAAAGCGTTCGAGCATGTGATGCGCGAGCAGTTCGATGTCCTTGCCGCGCGCGCGCAGCGGCGGCTGGTCGATGCGCATCACGCAAAGGCGGTGGAACAGGTCCGCGCGGAAACGCCCTTCTTCCATCGCTTCGCGCAGGTCGACGTGCGTCGCGGAGACGATCCGCACGTCGACCGGCACCGGGTCGCTGCCGCCGAGGCGATGGATCGCGCGCTCCTGCAGGAAGCGCAGCAGGCTCGCCTGGCTCTCGTGCGGCAGGTCGCCGATTTCGTCGAGCAGCAGCGTGCCGCCGTTTGCGGCTTCGACGTAGCCGATCTTGCGCGCGTTCGCGCCGGTAAACGCGCCGCGCTCATAACCGAACAGTTCCGATTGCAGCAGGTGGGGCGGGATCGCTCCGCAGTTGACCGCGACGAACGGGCCGTTGCGCCGTTCCGAATGACGATGGATCGCGACGGCCGTCAGTTCCTTGCCGGTTCCCGTCTCGCCGAACACGAACACGGGCGCGTCGGTGCGCGCGAAGCGCCGCACCGTATCGAACAGCCGCAGCATCGCGCTGCAGGTGCCGACGATGCCGTTCTCCTGCGATTCGAGGCGTTCCCGATCGCGCGCGAACAGGCATTCCATTCCGTACGCATGGCCGACCGTATCGGCAATGCGTTGGTGCGACGCGGGCAACGTGATGTAGTCGAAGCAATAGTCGCGCAACAGCGCGCGCACGTTCGGCGAGGCGGTCTGGCCGGTCTCGACGAGCGCGACCCACACGACGTCGCGCATCGACGCGCAGGTCGACGCGATGCTGCCGATCGCGTCGGCGTGACCGCCGCTCAGGTCGAGGATGCCGCAGGTGATTTCGCCGGAGGTATCGCGCAATTCGCTGGCGTGCGCGACGAGCGTCACTTTCCAGTCGCGTCGCGCGAGTTCCTTGCGCAGCATGACGGACGGCGACTGGGTCCAGTAAATCAGAGGACGCTGCCCGGTAATCCTCTCCCCGCCGGCGCTCTTATCGCGCGTTATTGGCATATTCATAGCGAACCATCACTTTCTCCACTCCGCGAACCGTTCGCGTGCGCTGCGGCCGGCGGCGCATGGCCACCTGTCCGCGCCGCGTTTCCGCAGCCTTGGCGAAGATCGAAACTGCACACGGCGAGAGCCCCCGGAGGTCGAGCCGAATGTCATCCGGCCTCGTTGTCATCGAACTCGAAGGGAACGCGCGGCCGCGGGAGCCGCGGCGTTCCGGCTTTCATACGACGCGCCGTCAGGCGGAGCGCGTCGGCAAACGGGATTTCCGTCCGCATTTGCGTCGCGTCGTACACGACAGCCGCGCCCGATGCTGAACCGGATGGCCGCCAACCCGCGTTCGGAATGGTGGCCTCATTTCATCCGTTCCTGAATCTACACCCCGTATCGAGATGGCCTTGTTACCAAAAGATAAAATCGATTCAGCCGATTACGCTGCCGCCCCGGCGCGCGCGGCGCGCGTTTAGCGCCTCAGATTTGATTATCCACGACCATTCCCGTCTATCAGTGCCAAATACCACTTTTCCGCAAGATCGGCGCCTTCCATTGCCCGTGATTCTCGCTTGAATCGCGCAAATAATCCGGGAAGCGTTTTGCATCCGTGGATAATCGCGCGCCCCGTGCGACACCGCCATCACGCATCGAACGCGGGCGAACCGCGCGTGTTCGTTACAACATCGTAACGAAGCAGCCGGTCGTGCCGTCCGTCTCCTGACGCGATGCAGCATGGCGTCCATGCGTGTCGTGCCACCCATGATCGCTGCCGACAGGCCGGCGCGACGGGCACTGTGCTGGTGCAGGGCCGCATGCAGCGCGAAAGCATCGGGCAGCGCACCGTCGCAAGTATGCGCGTGTTGGCCGGCGCGTCGAAACGATTGCGTCCCGATGAAGGATGCGCGCATCGCGACGACATCGACGATGCGGCAGATGCCGGCCTGCGAGCAGCCGGTCGCGATGCGCGGCCGACCCGCCGTGAACGATCGCAATCTCAAGTACAGCCCCCGATTCTTCAATCGCGTTCGATGCAGACTGCCCGCTGCGCTGTTCGCAGCGGACAATCGCGACGAATCAATTATGGGAAAGCCGGCATGCGGCCACTGTGTGATACCGCACAGTGCCCCGCTCACGTCACGGCCCGTTTCGCGCTGCCGGCATCGCCCGCACGAAACGCGCATAACGGGAGTGTGAGTATGCTTTCGAACAGACCGGCGCGCCCCGCATCCGCATCATGGACATCGGCGAGCCGCACCGGACAAACGCGTTCATGCGGCTCGGCATGCTGAAGGCTTCACACGAGGACCGCATCATGGAATGGCATTGTTGTGAATTCGAACATCTGAGCGCCGTCGATCTCTATGCAATCCTGCGCTCGCGCAACGCAGTGCTGGTGGTCGAGGATGCGCATACGTATCTCGACATCGACGGCAAGGATGCGCATGCGCTGCACGTGTTCGCGTGCATGCACAAGGGCGACACGACGGAAGTCGTCGCCTACGCGCGCGTGCTGCCCGGCGACGACGCCGATCCGGACGTCGTGATCGACAAGGTGCTGACGAGCGAGGCATGTCGCGACGACCGCACCCTCGAGCAACTCATGCAGCGTGCGCTCACGGCCGCGCAGGCCGCATGGCCCGACGTGGCGGTGCGCACGCACGTTCCCGCGCAACGCCAGTCCTTCTACAAACGTTTCGGATTCCGCAAGGCATACGGTCCCTATCTCGAACAGGGCGCGCCGTTCGTCGGTCTCGTCCGGCCCGCCGACCGCGCCGCCGGCGCGCTGCGTCAGTTGCTGTCCCGGACCGTCTCGGCGCCGCGATCGCGCAACGAGGACACGCGCGTCGACGGCCGCGTACACAACCGGCTGCCCGCCGATACCGGAGCCAATCGATGAACGCCAACCTTCGCCCGGTTCCCGATCCCGAGCTGCCCTGCGTCCTGCCCGTCATACTCGCCGGTGGTTCCGGCACGCGCCTCTGGCCGCTGTCGCGCGAGCAGTATCCGAAACAGCTGATCGAGCTGACCTCGGACGAATCGCCGCTGTCGGCGACCGCGCGCCGCCTGAACGGCATCGCGAACGCGGCGCTCGGCGACACGCTGCTGCTGGTGTGCGGCGAACAGCATCGCATCATGAGCGCCGCGCAGGTGCTCGGGCGCGCGGCCCCCGCCCGCATCCTGCTCGAACCGGCCGCGCGCAATACGGCGCCCGCGCTGACGCTCGCGGCGCTCGACGCCAGCGTGCTCGCGGACGATCCCATCCTCGCGGTCATGCCGGCCGATCACGTGATCGGCGACGTCACCGCATTCCAGGAAGCGGTCGGCCGCGCGGCGCGCTACGCACAGGAAGGCGCGATCGTCACGCTCGGCGTGCTGCCGCGCCGCGCGGAAACCGGCTACGGCTACATCCAGGTCGGCGAACCGCGCGCCGGCCGCCTCGGTGGACAAGGCGGCTATGCGATCGGGCGCTTCGTCGAGAAGCCGAACGCGGCGCTCGCCGAGCGCTACCTGCATTCGGGCGATTACTGGTGGAACAGCGGGATTTTCGTCACGCGCGCATCGACCTGGCTGAAGGCGATCCGCGCGCTCGCACCCGACATCCATGCGGCCTGCGACGCGGCATGGCGCGCGGGCACCGCCGAGCATCCGTTCTTCCGGATCGACGCGGCGGCCTTCGACGCGTGCCCGTCCGACTCGATCGACTACGCGGTCATGGAACGCCTCGCGGAGCACCCCGAACTCGGCATCGAAGGGATCGTGGTACCGCTGTCCGCAGGCTGGTCGGACGTCGGCACCTGGGATGCGATCTGGGAAATCATGCCGAAGGACGATCAGGGCAACGTCGCGCGCGGCCCGATCGTGTTCGAGGACACGCAGGACAGTCTCGTGCGCTCGGAGGGCCGGTTGATCGCGTGCGTCGGGATGAAGGACGTCGTCGTGATCGAGACGCCCGATGCGGTGCTGGTCGCGAACAAGCACGACGTGCAGCGCGTGAAGAACATCGTCGCGCGCCTGAAGACCGAGCAGCGCCCGCAGGCGAGCGAACATCGCAAGGTGCAGCGGCCGTGGGGTCACTACGATTCGATCGATCTCGGCGAGCGGTTCCAGGTGAAGCGGATCGTCGTCGAACCCGGCAAGCGGCTGTCGCTGCAGATGCACTATCACCGCGCCGAGCACTGGATCGTCGTGCGCGGCACCGCGAAGGTTACGCGCGGCAACGAGACCTTCCTGCTCAGCCAAAACGAATCGACCTATATCGCTGTCGGCGAGGTCCACCGCCTCGAGAATCCCGGCCGGATTCCGCTCGAGATCATCGAGGTGCAGTCGGGTGATTATCTCGGCGAAGACGATATCGTGCGGTTTGATGATCAGTATGGAAGGCCCGTCGTCGAGAGCGTGCGGCAGCGCCCGTCGATCGCCTCGCGCGAACCGGACGAGGAAGCCTCGGAACGCAACGTCATCCGGTAAGCGCATGCGGATCGAGGCGGCGTGCGCGATGGCGATGCGCGCCGCCGCGCGAACAAGGGGTGGCCGCCTATTCGCCGCATGGCGTCGCCGAACCGCGGCCCACCCGACGCACGATCAGTCGATGCCGCCTTGCGACCAGCGCGCTTGCCTGACCGATTCGCGCACGCGCGGCAACAACGACGAATCCGCGCCGATCGCGTCACCTGCAGCCGACAACGGCTGACGCGCGGCCGCACACGGCGCGCCCCTCGCCTGCCCTCCCGACGCCCCCGCCGGTCGGCCGGTCGCGCAATCGTGCGCGGGGTCGACCCGGACCGGCATTCCGCCGATCCCCGACAGTTGATTGTCCGCGAGCCGCACACCCGACACGTTTCCCCACAGGCGAATGCCGTCGAATCGCGCATGCGACACGCGGTTGCCGATCACGGTCACGCGCGACACCGAACCCGACCACGTGCTGACCTCGATCGCCGCCTGCTGCGTGACCGGACGAGGATCGGCCCGGCCCGTCGCTGTCTGGATATCCGCGATCGAGTTGCCCTCGATGCGGATGTCGGACGAGCCGGCAGTTCGATTGCTGTCTTCCTGCGCGACGAGAATACCCGAGCTCACCTGTACGTTGCGCACGATATTGTTCGAGATGGTGACGTTCGCACCGCCGACCACCGTGATGCCCCGGCCCCACGGGTTGCCCTCCAGCGAGTTGCCGGTAATCAGCACGTTGCGCGTCAGCACGCCTTCCGCCTGGTAACTCACGACGGCGATCATGTCGTCGCCGGTCCCGCGCACGACGTTGCCCTGCACGAGCACGTTGTGCGAGCCGTGCGTCATGTGAATGCCGTCGGCCAGCGTCGACAGCACCTCGTTGCCGACGATCGCGACGTCAGCGCCGCCGAACACGAAGATCCCGCCGCCCGCGCCACCGTCGATGACGTTGTCGAGCACCTGCACGCCGCGCCCCGTCACCTCGACCTTCGAAGACTCCGGCGTCGTGAGGCGTGTCGTGCCGGTTCCGGTGAGCCGAAAACCGACGAGCGTCGTACCCTCGCCGCGCATCTCGACCGTCTGGTCGCCGGGGGTTGTCGCGATCAGCGTCGCGCCGTAGCCCGACAACACCACATTCCGCTGCCGCACGACCAGCGACCGGCCGACCACATACCGCCCCGGCGCGAACACCAGTCGCTGGCCAGGCTGCAACGCGTCCAGCGCATGTTGCAGCATGTCGGCCTGATCGGCCGCGTCCGCAGCGGGACGAACGTACGCATCCGGTACAGCCGAATGAAACGCACCAGGCGCAGGCGTGCCGGATACCGCCGCGGCACTGCCCGGCCAAGCCAGCCCGCCTGCCACGCACATCGCGGCAAGCGCCGCACGCGCAAGAATCGGGCCGTGTGATCTATGCATGTCGAGTCGACTCCCTGGAATGACTTCGCGCGCGTCCGCCGGCGCGCCCGAATCGCTGCATGCCGGCCGAGTTGTCGGCCCGCGATACCGCCAAAACAGGCGGTGTACTACGTTCGATTGGATCATTCGAACCCGCCGCGTTTCAGTGCGTCAACAGACCAATACATCCCGTCTGCGCGGCGGATCCGACATGCCGTTGACGATTCATCGCGCTTCCAATGAAGCGAATCGCGGAACGGTAGGCTCGCGAACCGAGTGCCGGTCTGCGACACGTATCATGGCCACCATGCGACGCGACCGTGCGCCGGGATCGCCCGACAGCACCGGTCGCACCCGATCCCGCGTCGCGGTCTCGGCGTGCCGTGCGCCGGGGCACCGAACCCTGCCCGCCGGGCCCCCGGATCGTCCGCACTTCGCTCGTCCAGAATCCGTTCATGACCGACCTGACCATCGCAATCTGCAACTACAACCACGGCGCATACCTGCGCGACGCGATCGATTCGGCGCTCGCGCAGGGCGCGCACGGTGTACGCGTGCTGGTCGTCGACGACGGTTCGACCGACGATTCGCGCGACATCATTCGCTCGTACGGCGAGCGCGTGACGGCGGTGTTCCAGGAGAATCGCGGTCAGGTCGCCGCATACAACCGCGCGCTCGAACACGTCACGACGCGCTACGTGATCCTGCTCGACGCTGACGACCTGCTCTATGCCGACGCCGCGGCCCGCGTGCTCGCCGCGTTCGCGTCCGGCGACTTCGTGAAGGTGCATTTCCGGCTCGACGTGATCGCGCAGGACGGTGCAATGACCGGGGCGAGCGTGCCGCAGTCGGCCGTCGACACCGATTGCGGCCGCCTGTTGCGCGCGGGCTGGCTGTACCCGTCGCCGCCCGCATCGGGCAACGCGTATCGGGTCGATGCACTCAAGCGCATCTTTCCGGTACCCGTCACCCCGGACAACCTGCATGGCGCGGATTTCTATGCGATCTACGGTATCGCGTTGCTCGGCGCCGTACACATGATCGATGCAACGCTCGGCGGCTATCGCGTCCATCAGCAGCCGGGGACGCGCCCGTCCGCCGACACGCCGGCCCTCGCCCTCACCAATTCGGAAGACGCCGCGACAGGCGCGCTGAAAGCCGAACGCCGATGGGCGACGCTGCGCATGCTTGCCGGCACACGGCTGCACGAAGCATTGCCGATCGCGCCGCTCGACTTCGCGATCGAGAAGGCCCGCTTCGCAAGCACGCTCTATCACGCCCCACTCGTGCGGCGCTGGCGCTGGTTCCTGTGCGAATCCGGGCGCTACTGGCAAACCGTGCTGCGCAACCCGTTCTGGGGGCCCGCCAAGAAAACGGCCGTGGCCGGGCTGTCACTCGCATGCTTGCTGCCGTCGGCAACGCTCAGCAACCGTGCGATTCGCTATATCTCCAATCCGCTCGCGCGCGTGCGGAAGTCGTCCGGCCATCACGCCGACGCTCGATAGCGTCGCCGAGTCGCGCCTTCGGTAAGCCATCGCACCCAGCGGGTCGCGCATGCGCTGCACAATGATCCGGACCAGTGGATTCACGCGCACTGACCGGATTTCGTCGTTGTCTCGTCTCCAGTCGTCGTAGTCGAACGCCGGTATCCGATGTTCGGAGGAATCGAGCCGACACGTAGAACGCGGCATTGATTCGTCACGCTGCGTCGTGTTCGGCACGCTCCGGCAACGTCGACCCGATATTCCATCGGCGGAAACCATCCGGCTGCCTCGTCAGCTCGAACAAGCGACTGCGACAGCAGGATCCAATGGCCACGGCAGCCATGCATTTATCAATCAGGAATGCATAGTTTAACGAACTCGACACCGAGACAACACGATTCGCGGGCGGCTCATCGTCACAACGGGCGATGAATGTGCGATCGGATCGCTAGACCGAAAGATGACCCAAGAAAAGATCGTTCATATCGCCGAAGCGTTTGGTGGCGGCGTGCTTTCGATGCTGACCCATCTCGCCAACCATGCCGCGGCGACCGGCGTCGACGTGACGGTTCTGCATTCGATCCGACCGGAAACCCCGACCGATTTTTCAACGCTGTTCCTGCCTGACGTGAAGCTCGTGTACGTCGACATGGCGCGCGAGGTGAGCGTCAAACAGGATCTGCGGAGCTTGCGTGCGCTGGTCCGGAACCTGCGCGACTGCAAGCCGACCGCGATTCATCTGCACTCGTCGAAGGCCGGCGTGCTGGGGCGAATCGCCGCCCGGATCGCCGCCCCGAATGCGAAGGTCCTCTACTCGCCGCACGGACTCTCGTTCCTGCGCCGCGACGTGTCGCGCATGAAGCAGTATGCCTACCTGAGCTTCGAGCGCATCGCGGCGCACATCGGCGGAACCATCGTCGCGTGCTCCGGCAGCGAACTCGCCGAGATCCGGGGAAAGGTCCGGGCGAAGTCGGCAGTCCTGGTGGAAAACGGCGTCAATGCGGCTGAGATCCCACCGCGTCGAACGCGCGACGATCGCAAAGTCGTCATCGGGATGAGCGGCCGGGCGTCGTTCCAGAAAAATCATGAAGCATTCGTGCGCCTTGCCGACACGCTGCACGGCGTGGACGTCGAGTTTCTCTGGATCGGCGGCGATGCCGCCGAGATTCCGGACCCCGGCCAGCGCCGGGCAGTCGTCTGCAGCGGCTGGGTCACCCGCGCACGCGCGCTCGCGCTGACGTCGGAACTGGATATCTACGTCCAGACCTCCCGATGGGAAGGCATGCCGGTCGCGTTGATCGAAGCGCAGGTCGCCGGCATACCGGCCGTGGTGACGGATGTCGTGGGCAATCGCGACGTGGTGATTCACGGCGTGACCGGCTATGTCGCGTCGAACGCCGACGAGATGGCCGCATATCTGACCCTGCTGCGCGACGACCGGCAGCTTCGCGAGGAAATGGGTGCAGTTGCCCGGCAACGGGCGATTCAGCGATTTTCGATGAACGCGATCTTCCGTCAGTGGCACGCCCTTTACGGACTCGACACCGACGGGGCGCGAGTCGACACGCACGACTTCAAGCCGGTTGTTCCCGATCACGTCAAAGCCTGACTCCGATTTCGACATCCCCTTATCGACATGATCGCTTTCAAGAAACCGAAGCAACTCGTATACAACGGCCGATTCACCACGCAGAAGACGACCGGCGTGCAGCGCGTCGCGCGCGAGCTGATCGCCGCACTGATCAAGTTTCAGCCTCAGGATCCGGTGACCGTGCTGGTGCCTCCGCAGCCCGGCGTCGAGGTAAGCGGTGCGAGGACGGTCAAGGTCGGTTTTTACAAGGGCGTGGTCTGGGAGCAGCTGGTGCTCCCGCTGTTCGCTCGCCGCGGCCGCATCGTCAATCTCAGCAATTCGGCATCCATTTTCATCGGCAAGCAGATCATCTACATGCACGATGCGGCGGTGTTCGACACGCCCGCGCATTTCTCCCGGCCATTTCGCGTGTGGTACCGGATCATGTTCTGGATCCTGGCGCGAACATCCGTTTGCGTGCTGACCAACTCCTATTTCTCGCGGGATCGCCTCGCGCATCACTGCGGCGTCTCCGCGGAGAAGATCAGCGTCGTGCCGCTCGGTGCGGATCATCTCGATGCCCTGGAAGCGGACGCGAGCGTGCTCGCCAAGCATGCGCTGACGCCCGGCCGCTTCGTGCTCGCGGTCAGCAGCATGAATCCGACCAAGAACTTCGGGCGGCTGATCGCGGCATTCCGGCAGATCGACGATCCGTCGGTCGATCTCGTCATCGTCGGCATGCAGAACGCCACCGTGTTCGGCAAGCAGGATCATCTCTCGGCATCCGAGCCGAACATCAAGTACGTGGGCTACATCAGCGACGAGCAATTGAAGGCGCTGTATCAGAACGCAGCGTGCTTCCTTTATCCGTCGATCTACGAAGGCTTCGGCATACCGCCTCTCGAGGCGATGCGCTACGGCTGTCCGGCGGTTGTCGGCAAATCGGCCGCACTGCCGGAAGTCTGTGCCGATGCGGCGCTGTACTGCGATCCGTATTCGCAGGACGACATCGCGCAGAAATTGCGGAGCCTGCTCGATTCCGCCGAGCTCAGGGCCGAGCTCAAACGCAAGGGAAGCCTGCACGCGGAGAAATATCGCTGGAGCCGAAGCGCCGAGATGATGACGGAGATCTTCGAGGGGCTGTAAAAGCGACTCCCGCACGCCGGGGCGCCACAACGACGCCGGCGTGCTGCGCGAACTGCTCCGTTTACCCGACGTTGACCGGGTTGCCGGTGGCGGCCCGATGATTTCCGAACATGCGCGTGCCCAGATACGACCTGATCGGTTCTTCAACAAATTTCGCCAGGATGGCGGCGGACACGATCGAAAGAGACGCGGCGATCATCGCGGTTCGGACAACGTGGATGTCGGCCTGTGGCGCATACGCGAACACCAGCCTTCCGATCGGATAGTGCACGCAATAAAGCGGATACGAGATCCAGCCGAGGAACGCGCTGAGCCTTGCAATCGTCTTGCCGCTCGGCGCGAGCATGGCCCCCCGGTAAACCAGCGCAGGTGCGACGAACAGCAGGATAGCCACTGAATACATCCCCTTGATCGACGACGGAAACGCGACGACCAGCAGGAAAACGACAAACAGCATGTAGTCGTTCTTTATGAGCCTGGCGACGAACCAATGCGGCTTCGCCGGAAGATCCGATTCGTACATCTTTCCAATCGCGATGCCCAACAAGAACCCGTAGCCCACCCTGAAGAAGCCGCCGATGAAGTTATCCGCCGCCCAGCCCTGGTTCATCATGATCGCCAGCTTGGCGTTATCGAGACTGGCAAGGAACCCATATACGAGGAATGCGACGAGACAGGCGTAGGCCCATCTCGACAGATTCCGCGCGGTCATCTTGATTGCCGCGATCAGGATGACGCTCGCGAACAACTCGAAGAACAGCGACCAGGCAGGCGGATTCAGCGGGAATACGCCAGGATCATTGACGGACGGCAAGCTGTGATTCGCCGCGCCGACGAAACCCGACACCGAAAAGCGACCGAGGTATGGAACGAGAAAAAAATTCTGGCCGGTGGCGGCCGCCAGGTTGCCCAATGAGAACCGGGCGGACGAATTGGCCTGCATGACGATCAGGCTCGCGAAGCCGATCGCGAACCCGATGAAAATCATCGGGTACAGGCGTATTAACCTGCGCTTCAGATACTCGCCACGCCATGCGTCCTGGCGTAATCTTTCACCATAGGAATACGAAAGAATGAAGCCGCTCAGCATGAAAAACATGTCGACGGAAAGATAGGCACCCTGCAGGATCGTGCTCGATAGTTCCTGCAGGAAATGCATGAACATCACGCTTATCGCAGCGATGCCTCGCAAGCCGTCCAGGATTTCGAACTTCTGCTTGTGACTGGCCATGAAAGTGAGTGGCTCCGGGAAATATCGATCTTGCAGGTTCGGCGCGCGTCGGCGAACACTTCAGGTTTCCGGTGACCCAGCACCCTACGATCGCCGTGCCGCCGCCGCGGGTCAGAAAGTCTTGTAGACGATGTCCGGCGCGGGCGAATCGGAAATGACCAGCACCAGCACGGTCACGACCGCCAATACCGTGCACCACGAGGTACGGGCGTAACGCGACAGGAACAGTCCGGCCATGCCGCCTTGCGTCACACGCTCGTATACCGCGTTGAGCACGGCAAGCGTCACCGTCGCGCCCACGAATACCAGCAGCCATACGAACGCGACGAGCGCCGGGCCGAGCGTCGTCGCGATGGTCTGGATTTCGCTCCAGGTCGACCAGAACCACAACAGGCTGAATGCGAAAAACGTGAACGTCAGCCCGCGCGCGCAATGGGCGTAGAGCGGCGTGTTGCACAGCGCGACGTACCGTTTCTTGCCAAGCCATTTGGTCATGCGGATCTGATACAGCTTGTTGACGCTGACGCCCCCGCCCTGCAGGACACCGAAGAACAGAAACATCGACGTCTGGCCGTGCCAGGCGCCGACCAGGAAGAACGTCACGAAGAACGCGACGACACCCAGATACGGCTCCAGTGAGCGCGACGGAAAGCGACGCATGAGTGTCATCAGCAGCGGGTTGTATACGTAGGTCTTGAGCCAGCCGGAAAGCGTGATGTGCCAGCGACTCCAGAATCCGATGAAGTTGGTCGACGAGAACGGCCGGTCGAAATTCTCCGGCAGTGAGATCCCGAAGTAGCGCGCGACACCGACGACCGTGTCCGTGTAGCCGGAGAAGTTGAAATACAGATAGACCGGGTAGATCGCGGCGATCGCCAGCCCGGTCAGCATGCGCTCGCCGAGCGGTTGCATCGGCGACAGTTGCGCAAGCGCCTGATGATGGAGGTGCGACAGTGCCGCCGACACGATCGCCACCTTGAAGAATCCCACGATGATGCGCTCGAGCGCGACGCCGTAGTCGATTGCATCCGGTCCCGGCCGCTCGCTCGTCTGCGTCACGCTGTAATCCTGAAAGCGTTGAATCGGCCCCGACACGAGCGACGTGAAATTGAGCACGTAATTCAGATACACCACCGGCGTCACGCGAACCGACAGGCCCGGACTGCGAGCGTCGATGATGAGATGGAGCATCCGGAAAAAGATGTAGGACACGCCGATCGTCGCATAAGGGTGCGACAGCAGCAACGCGGACGGCACGAACGTATAGCGTTTGAGCCAGAAGAACAGCGCGATCACGATCGCAACGATCGGCGCGAACGCAGCCAGCCACTGCTTCGTTTGCATGCCCCGGACGCTCAGATATCCGACGAGCAGGAATGCGGCGAACGGAATCCACGCGACCGGATCGCGGGAAAACGTCGCCAGGAACAGCAGATTGACGACGAGAAATACCGCGTTTTGCCAGGTCAGCGAGCGAGACAGGTTGAAGATCAGCGCGGCGACGGCTGCAAAGGCGAAGAACTGGAAGGATGGAATATTCATCGGGCGGCCTGGAAACGGTTCGAAACGATGGCGGCGGCATGCGCCGCCAGGTTCAATGTGACCCGCATGCCGACAACGCGGGTGCCCCGCCGGCGGTAAGCGCCGTCACCATGCTTCGCGCGACAACGCGCGCGCCGGCGGCGTTCAGATGGTTGTCGACCGGATAGTAGTAATCGGCCGGGTTCGCCGACTGCTTCAGGCTCGAGGCCAGATCGATGTAGCGCATGCCGTGCTTCGCGGCGATTTCGGCCATCGCGTGATCGAGCGCCAATGGATCGATGCCCGTCGGCAGCGATTTCGCGGCCAGGAGCCCGGCCTGCGTCCGTTGCGGAATCAGCATCAGCGCCACCGGCACGCCCGTCGCGCGAAACCTGTCCGCGACCGTTGCGGCCACTTTGTCGAACGTCTCGAGCCGCTCGCGCCAGGCGGTCGAAAATGGCGGCCGAAGGAAATCGGCCTTGTCGCCGTATTTCAGATACATCGGCACCTGAATGTCCGGATTTTCGAACATGTAGTGCTGTGCGACGGCGACGGCACGGCTGCCGCTCAGCCAGCCCTTGGCACGCGCCATCAGGTCGCTGCGCGGTTCCGGCGCGACGGTAGCCGCGGGCGCATCCGCGACGTCCGGCAGATTGATCTTTTCCAGATCGAACGGCGCAACCGTGAGTACCGCTGCATCCGGCTGCAAGGCCAGCGCCGGCCCGATCCGGTTCAGCACCTTGCGGAACGGCAGTTCGTAGACACCGAGATTCTGGACCTCCACCGGTGCGCCACACATCCTGCTCAGGTCATGTTCCGCCAGCGCCGCGAACGATTGGTCGTACGGGAGGCTCGTGCCTTCGGCAAACGACGTGCCGAGCAACGCAACGCGTCGCGTACCGGCCGGCTTCGGTCCGCAACCCTCGGTCGAGCGGAAACCGCAAGCGTTGTAGTGGTAAGTGATCCACGGCGTTTCCGGAGTCTTGACCGTCATCGTGCAGTTCGGGACGTTGCGCATGCCCTCCCTGGCATCGGCCACATGGCATTCGCCCCCGCGCGTACCCGCGCTCCAGATCGCCCTCGTCGCGAATTCGGCGGCAACGAAAAGGCAGACCACCGTCGCCACGACGATCAACGGCAGCAATACATAGTCACGGCGCGGCAGCTTGCGAGAAGCCGCAACGTCATCCGTCTCGCGCAACGACGTGAGTGATACGGTGTTTTTCATGATTCAGGCGGCAGCAATCGTATCGAAACCCGCCCGCGTCACGGCGAAATGACCCGGCGCGATCTCGCGGTCGCTGGCCATTTCCCAGACCGTCGTGCCGTCCGGCTCTTCGCTCACGGCTTCGAAACCGAGCTTCGCATAATGATCCTTGACCAGCGCATTGCGGTCGGTCGGGATATAACGCCCGATCACGCGCGTGACATCGCGCTGGCGCGCATGCTGCAGCACTTCGCGCAACACCATCTGCTCGACCTGGCGCCCCAGCACGCGGCAGCTCATCAGCCACGAATCGATCTGCCAGGTACTCGGCGCACGTTCGTCGGGCCGGCAAATCACGACCGAGATCATGCCGTTGTCGCCGAACGTATCCGTCAGGCGAACCTGCAGCGTGAAAACCCGCCCGTCACCTTCGAGCGCGTGGATCTCCGCGTCGGTATAGCGGCGCGTCGTCAAATTGAACTGGTTCGACTTGTTGATCAGCTGAACAATGCGTGCCCGTCCGGTATCGTCGAACGGTGCGAAATCGATCTTCATGTCGAGCGAACGCAGGTACGCATCCATGTCGCCGGCCTGACTGCGCAGCGCCACGCGGCGCGCATTGTCCTGGTACATGTCGGCGCGCTTCTGATCTTCCGGCAAGAACGCGAGGGACTCGAAATAGCCCGCGGCGGCAAGGGTCCGCGCGTACAGCGAAGGATCATCGGGCAACTCGGGAACGGCGACTTCGGGCAACGTCGTACGGACCAGATTCCGCTCGACCGGATTGTCGTCGAGGAACACCATCGAATCGATACCGAGCGACAGCTCGTCGGCAATCGCGCGAATATTGGTAGCCTTGTCGTTCCAGTTGGCCTGGAACACCGCAAAGTGTTGCTCACGCAACAGCATTTCAGGGTGCTTTTGAAACGGCAGACGCGCCGTATCGTCGTTGTTCTTCGACGACACCGCGAGCACGATGCCGCGCGCCCTCAGCGAAAGCGCGAGCTGCTGTACAGCGAGATGGGCTTCACCGACCGCATCGCCCTGCGCCACCTTGATGCCTTCGAGCAAGTCGTCGCCGATCACCCCGCCCCAAAGGGTGTTGTCGAGATCGAGTACCAGCACACGCCGGCTCTTGCCGCGCGCCGCGCCCAGCAGCCGGCCCACGTGATCCGCATAGAGCGGCACGTAGTCGCCGGCAAACGGATACTTGGCTAGATTCCATTGAGCGGGCGAATGCCAGTTCGCCAGTCCGACCGTCCCCGCGACATGCGCAACGTCGAACAGGATGTCGTTCGATTCCGCCACACGCTGCGCGAGCGCTCGATTGAAACGTTCGACGAGATTGAGCGGCGTGCCGGCAATCAGCGCATCTCGATTGCCGAACAGTGTGTCGGACGGCGGCGCGAGCGTCTGGACGATCGACGGCGCATTGCCGTGCTGCCTGAAGCCGGCGCGCAGTGCATCGATCTGATCCAGTGCCGCGGCCACGCTGTGCTGCGCCGCTTCCTCGTCGCCCGGTTGCGCGTTGAGCGGCAGCCCACGGTAGTCCAGGGCCACCAGCACGGCATCGACTTGCGCGCGATTGATCGTCGAATCCGGCGCAAGGGCTTCCTGCATGACCTGCCCGTAGTGCCCCGACACGATCTCCAGCGCCACGCCATGACGCGCGGCGCTGGCGACGAGCGGCAACACGAGATGATCGAGCGTGCCGTTGCCGACCAGCCCGAGCCGGAACGGCGTGAGCGGCGCGAGCGTGCGCCCCGCGCCCTGCAAGGCAACGATCGCGCGCGCCAGCTTGATCAACTGATTTTCGCCGAGCGCGCAGTTGGCCAGTTGGCGTAAGCGGCGGCCCAATCCGGCACCCGGTTCATCGTCGATCGATTCGACGAGCGTGCGGCATCGCGCGGAGAAATCGTCAGGCGGGCGCGGCAACCAGGCCAGCGCAGTGTACAAATCATCTTTCATCGAAGGGCGCTCTCGGCAAAGCGGGTTCTGGACGGGACATGCGGGCCGACCTGCATCATGCGGCGTGGCGCTTGCTGATCAGATCTGCAAATTCACCGACGTTCTTGAGGCCGGAAATATCGGCTGCGGCAAGCTTGATTCCGAAAGCGCGCTCGACGCTCAGAACCAGGCGGATGTGCGACAGGCTGTCCCAGCCGTCGACGTCAGCGGCGGTCAGTTGAGGCGTTGCCACCAGCTCGTCGTCGTCGAATACGTCCCGCAATACATCGGTCAACTTGGCATAGACGGCAGATTGGCTCACGGCGAAGGCATCCTTTGACGTAGGGAAAAATGAACGATGCGATGTGCTCGGTCGAGGTTGTTCGCGTGCAGGTCATCGCATTGCATCGGTCAGCGGTCCGTGGTCCGCAGCGGCACGACAACCTCGACCATCGTGCAAATGCTAGCCCGGCGATCGAATCATTAACGTGCGAAAAGCTACTTTTCCGGGAGGTGACCTGGCTGGAACGCAGGTTTCGACTCGCGAACGCGATGTCGAACGGGCACGCGGCTGCCCCCCGTTTCGCGCACGACAGGCACCGCGACGCGAGGCCGAACGTCGACTGGTCATCGGCGGCATTCGTGCTGCGATACGCTGCGAACCAGGCCGTCGATCGACACGTCAGCGCGCCCGCGTGCGCCTCACGGTGCGGCAGGATGGGTGGCCGGCGGGACCGATGCCGGTCGCTTGACGAAATAGCGGAACACGGCGATCAGCAAGACAATCGGCACGAAATTCCGTCCGCTGAACAAATTCGGAATTCGAAGAATCTCCATGATCGAAACGTAGAGCACGGCATGCGCGCAACACCAGAACCCGGCTCCGCTCCGCCAGCCTGCGTAGCTCCGTCCGAACACCCAGCCGAGGACAACCGCATCGAGCAGCCCGAACCAGCCCCATTCGTAAAAGTGAACGAAGATCCCGGAGGGATTGTTGAATTCCGGGTCGGCGTAGCTGTTCAGGAACACGGTGATGCTGTCGGTCGAGTCGAGCCACGGCTGCAACGGTGCGCCGATGATCGGAAAATGCAGCAGCCAGTCGAAAGTGAACATCGGATGGCCGCGGTCCCAGCCGAGCACGCTCAGTATCCCCGCACCGTTGTTCAGCGCCGTCGAGTAATAGAGGCCGAGACGTTCGAGCGCGAAATCGAAAAGGTTGTCGTAGATGGTGACGTAATAGGCTTCCCACGACCGGTTGTACTCGTTCGCGATGAAGAGCCCGAACAGCAACGGAATCGCGGCGTACGGCCCGAGCGTCAGCAGTCGCGAGAACCGGCCGCCGAGCCGGAACCGCACGATCATGAGCGCGCATGGCAGCGCCACCTCGATCAACGCGAGCCGCTCGGCAAAGATGAAGCTGCGCAGCAGCGTCAGCACCGCGAGCACGCCCAGGTAAACCTTGTAGCGGTTCACCCCTTTGACCGGCGTCTTGAACACGTAGAAATACAACGCGACGTACGGCGCGGCTGCCTGCGTGAACGAGCTCAGGCCCGTGAAGTGCCCTTTCTGCTCGAGCATGACATACGCATTCGCTTCGCCGTGCAGGAACGCCAGCAACAACGCCGGACGCGCGAGAATCCCGCCCAGCAGCATGAGATTGCCGAACAGCGCGAGCACGAACACGAAATCGAGTACGCCGGCGGGCAACTCGGCTGGCGCGGCCGGCGGCCCCCGGCGCGACTGCGCCTCGGTCGTCGCCAGCCACGCCGTCACCACGACGACCAGCAGGAACAACGCGCCGACCAATGCGTAATAGCCGTCGAAGTAGAGCCGCGCGATCGATTTCTGATTGACCAGCAGACTCAGCGACAACATCCCGTACAACGGCAGGATGAAGATCAGCACGAGGCGGGCGGGATCTTCCCACCAGTAACCTGTGTAAGCACCTGCCTCGCGACGGACACGCGCCGCCCTGCGCGCCGTCGCCCCGCTCTGTCGCGGACGGAGCCTGCCGTCGCCCGCACGCCGCCGTCTCATGAAGCCCGTTCCATCTGTTGTCGCGATACCGCCATTCCCTTGGCGACCGCCGCGGCTTGATGCGTGTTCGTATCCGCATATCCATAGTCGTACCGTCCCGGCGCGCCCTTGTAATCGTTCAGGACCACGCCGCGCACGTCGATATGCGCCTGTTCGAGCCGTCGTGCGCTTTCGTCGAGTTCCGCCAGTGTCGTCACGCCGCTGCGCGCGACGAGGAACACGGTTCCCGCGAGGCGGCCGAGCACCAGCGCATCGGCCACCGGCAGCAACGGCGGGCCGTCGATCACGACCATGTCGTAGCGCGATGCGACCTGCTCGATCAGTTCGGCGAGCGCGGGCTGCAGCAGCAGCTCGCCCGGATCGGGCACGACGCTGCCCATCGCGATGAAATCGAGGCCCGGCACGATGCCGCGCTTGATCGCCTCGTCGAGCCGATGGGTGCCAGCCACCACGTCCGACAGGCCCGGTGCGCGGCTGTAGCGGAATCGTTCGTGCAGCGACCCCTTGCGCAGGTCGGCATCGATCAGCAGGACTCGCCGCTTCGCCGCGCCGACGAGCGACGCGATATTCGCGGCGACGAACGACTTGCCGACACCCGTCGTCGGCCCGGAAATCAACACGACGGGATTCGACGTGTCCGGCATCGACAGTTGCAGTGCCGCACGGAAATTGCGCAGGCTTTCGAGCGCCGCGTCCTGCACGGCGACCGACGGCACCTGCGCGCGCGCGCCACGCCGTCCGGCCTTCGGGCGCAGCTCCGCTTGCGCCGCGCCCGGGCTGTGCGGCACGGTCGCGAACACGGGCAGTCCCGTCGTCCATTCGATTTCCTCGGCATCGCCGATCGTGCCGACGATGCGCTGCCGGACGATCACGATTGCCGCGCCTGCCAGCAGGCCCACCATCAGCAGGGCGATCACGGCGACCCCGCGATGCGGGCCGATCGGCTGCTCGGCGACCTTCGCCGTATCGACGATCCGCACGGTGCCGGTCTTGCTGGCCCGCGCGAGGATCATCTGCTGGCGCGTGTTGAGCAGGTTCGTGTACAGCGCCGTGTCGACGGCCACGTCGCGCTGCAACTGCAGCACGCCCTGTTCGACGGTCGGCAGTTGCTGGATCTGCTTGCGTGTCGTGTCGAGCGAACGCTGCGCGTCGGAGAGCTGAGCATCGACGGCCACCACGGCCGGATGCTTCGGCATGAAGCGCGTCAGCAATTCCTCGCGCCGCTGCTGCAGCGTCTGCACGCGCGTCTCGATGTCGACCGACTGCTGGCGCAACGCCAGCGCCTCGTCGCTCGTATTGACCGTCCCGTGCGAGGCCCGGAACGCGTTGAAGCGGCTTTCCGCCTTTTCGAGCTGCGCCTTGAGCTGCGGCAACTGGGCGTCCATGAAGCGGATCAGCTTGTCGGCCGCCTCGGACTTGCGCTGCGTGTTCTGCGCCAGGTATGCGTCGCCGATCGCGTTCAGCACACGGCTGTCGTGCACGGGATCGGTGCCGTCAAGCGTCACGCCGACCATGTTCGACTGCTTGCCTCGCTCCGAGATCAGCGCGTTCTTCTGCAGCCAGGCCGTCGCCTCCTCGTCGCTGTAGCGCGTCAGGTCGAAGCGTGCGCCGGGCTTGCCGGCCACGCCGCGCACGAATATGTCGAGCGGCCCCTGCGGCGTCTCGACATGTAGCGGCTGCCCGATGCGGCCCTGCCATGCCGGCCCCTTGCGGCCGAACCAGCCCGTACGCTGCAGCGTGTAGGCGCCGTCGTCGCCGACGGTCAGCGCGAACCGCTTGCCGAGCAGGCGCTTCGGCACGTCGAAGGTCGGCACGTCGATGCGCTCGGTGCCGTACACATAGCCGCCCGGCAGCGGCGACGACAGCCCGTCGGCCGCGTTCACGAACCGCCAGCCGATCAGCGGCAGGTAATGCGGCCTGGCGTCGACGGCCAGATTGGTGCTGTCGATCGCGCGATCGAGCACCGCGCGGGATTTCAACACTTCGATCTCGGTCGACGCATCCGTCTTCAGGTCGAATACCGACGACGGATCACCGGTCGGCGACGTCGATTTCGAGTCGGTCGGGCTTTGCTCGACCTGGAACAGGATGTCGGTCCGGTAGACGGGGGCCGCACACAGCGCATACACGGCGCCAACGAGTGCGCCCGCGAGCGCCGTGCCAAGGATCAGGCGCCGGCCGCCGTACAGCATGCCCCAGTAGCGGCGCACCGGATAGGACGGCCGCAGGGCGGGCCCGCTGTGCGGGTCGGGCAGGGTCGAGGAAGTCATACGGCATCAGTCCCGTAGGCGCGACGCGCGGTCGCGATGACGAAATGGGTCATGAGGGTCACGGCGAAATCGCCTTGGCCGTCAGCGCACCCTGCGCGGACGACGGAATCAGCAGGTTGACGACGCGGCTCCAGCGCACCAGCGACGACGCATCGACGAACACGACATCGCGACGCTCGAGCGGAAACTGATCGGCCAGCGCGAACGACGCGGGCGAACTGCCGTCGAGGTGGTACACCCGCGGGCGGTTGTCCGGGCCACGACGCACGACGAACACCTGGCGCGCGTCCGACGTGTACTGGCTCGCGCCGCCCGTGTCGCCGAGTGCTTCGCCGAGGCTCATCCGGCCGTCGGTCAGCGTCAGCGTCGCGGGCCGCGACACCTCGCCGAGCACGAACACCTTCGCGTCGCTCGCCGCGCGCACGCGCACGAGATCGCCGTCGCGCAGCAGGATGTTCGACGGGTTCACGCCCGCGGCGATCAGCGCCGGCAGGCTCACGTTCACGGTCTTGTCGCCGCGCGTCACCGAGACCTGCGAGCGATCGGCCGTCGGGGTAAAGCCGCCCGCGCGGTCGATCGCCTCGGGCAACGTCATCGGCATGTCGTTGACGATCTGCAGACCCGGCGTGCGCACCTCGCCATCGAGATAGACACGCTTGCTGCGATAGGTCTGCACGCGCAGCGCGATCTGCGGCTTGCGTACGTATTCGCCGAGACGCTTCGTCAGCAGCGCGCGCGCCTGCGCCTCGGTCAGCCCCGCCACGTGCACGAGGCCGGCATACGCGAACTGCACGTTGCCGTTTGCGTCGACCGTGTAGCCGGTCGCGACCGAACTGGCACCGACACCGTCGCCGCCCGCCGTCGTCTGCGTCGTCGGCAGGTTCAGTTCGGGGTGGTCCCATACGACGATGCCGAGCACGTCGCCCGGGCCGATCGCGTACGGCTTCGGCTTGCCGAACAGCTGGCGGATTTCCGCATCGACATCGGCCGGCCGGCTCGCACGCTGCTGCGCGACGAACGCCGGCGTGATTTCGATCAGATCCTCGCTCGACACGTTCTGCACACCGTCGAGGCCGCCCGCGCCCGATGCATCGGCGCTCACGCGCGCATTCGCGTCACGGTCGGCAGGCGCCCGGTACGTCATGCCCGGCGACAACGCACATGCGCTCAGTGCGCATGCGGCCGCCACGATCGCGATGCGCGACAGCCACGGTGCGCGACGGGTGCCGGCCATGCGTGCCTGCGGCGCTCCGTGCGTCGATTCGGGTTGCGTGGTGATTGACATCGTGCCCTTCCAAAACTGTGTGGTAACCCGCCGAACGCGGCGAATTCCGGCATTACGCTTGCCGGCGCGGCTCGCATCACGGTGCCGCGCCTCCCTCTACACCGCACGTCAAACCGTACGATTCGTCATGAACTGCTCTTCGTCGCTTTCGTTACTCGTCTGCATCGCCTCGGCCGGCATCGTCTGCGCCGTCGATGCGCAGACGTTGCCCGCCGTCCCGGCCAACGCACCGACGTTCGCATCGGCGGCGGCGCTCCCGCCCGTACCGCTGCAGCGATCGGCGCAAGCCGCCGCGACAAGCGACGCCGTCGAACCCGCTGCAGCCGCCTCCGGAGTCGCGATGTCCGCTTCCGCGCGTCCCGTCGCCAGCACCGCCGTCCAGCCCGAAACGCGCGCTCGCGGCGCGCTGCGCCGGCCGCTCGTGCCGGGGCGGCCGCATCGCCCGCAAGCGGCCAGTGCACCCGCCGACGACGTATGGCGCAGCGACAGGTTGTATGCGTCGCCCTACGCGAAGTCGCCCTATGAGCAACCGGACGATCCGGACTGAAGCATCCCGGCCGGTCATGCCTCGGCATGACCGGCGATGCACCGATACGGAATTGGACACCACGGCGAACGGCACGTCTGTGAGGGACCCCACCGAACGCCGATCTTCATGCGTAGAGGGGATCGCACCCCGATGCGCCGCCGCGTGCGACGCGGCGCGCATCACGACCGGCCGACGGACACGCTCGTGTACGATCGCGCGGCCGCTTCCGGTGCGGCCGGATCGGCGACGCGCGCGACCGGCCGGATCGAGTCGCGACCGAGCGCCTGCATGCACCGGTCGATCACGATGTCCGTGCCCACCGCGCCGTACACCGCATGGTCGACCTGCGGCTCGAGGTACAGACGCACGTGACGCGAGCACCGGAACGCGCGCTCGATTGCACCGAAGTGACGCCGGACATCGTCGATGCCGGGATCAAGCGCGCCGTACACCAGCGTCGTCCATACGTTGCGCTGCGCAAGCTCGTGCATCACGCCGCGCGGCGTGCCGATGCCCGGCTTCCAGCCGGCGCGCGCGACAAGCGCCTTCGCCGGCACGCTGACCCGCGCGATCGCATTCGCGGCCACCGCCCGCACGATTGGCCGCAGGTCGCGCCGATCCCGCACGAGGCGCTTCCATTTCTGCCAGTCGCGCACCGAAAGCCAGTAACCGCGCACCGAGTTGTTCCGCTGCTTCTGCACTGCCTCGAGCGAGAGTCCGGCCGGCCACACGAAGCGGGCGAGATTGATCGCGATCACGCCGCCGAGCGACGGCGTCTTCACGGCCGCATGCAACGCCGCATAGGCGCCGGAACAAATGCCCGCCGCGGCCACCTCCGGGTGACCGAGCGCGCGCAGCCAGTCCGCGGCAGCGGCCACGTCGTCGCTCGACCGCGCCGAATACACGACGCCCGACTGGTCGTCCAGCGCGGCGGGCCCGCTATCGCCGACGCCATGCACGTCGATCCGCAGTGTCGTCACGCCGGTGCGTGCCAGCGCGCGCGCGAGGCGCACGCTGAAGCGCCCTTCGCCGCTGCGCGGGTTCGTCGACGTGTTCGCGATCACGAGCGCCGGGCCGACCGGATTCGCAGGCCGCGTGTCGGCGGGACGGCACAGCACGCCGACGAGCCGGTCCGGACCGACCGCGACGACCTGCTCGGTCATGTCGTGCAGGTCCAGCGCGACGGCCGACTCGCCATTCCACGCCGAATCCGTTTGCATCGGGGTTTCGGCGCCAGCCGACATACGCGGCGCGCGTTCGGCGATCCAGTTCGCGAGCGTGTCGATCGCCGCGAGCGGCAAGCGCGAGCGCGTGCCGTCCAGCATCGTCGTCGGCCATTCGCGGAATGCATCGCTCGCAACGTCCACACCGCGCTCGAACAGCGCTTCGCGCAATGCCGGCCCGTCGCCCTGATCGGGCTGGATCAGCAGCATCGCGCCAGGCAACGTCGGCGCATCGCGCACGACGTCGCACAGATCGACCGCCTTCAGCGCATCGACGAAGTCGTCGGGAAACCGGTGTCCGAGCACGTTCATGCACGGTTCGTCGCGATGCGCGGCGCGGATCGCGGGCGACGTGATATCGAGCCACTGGCGATGCACGAACGACAGCTCGCGCAGGTAGGCGCGACCGCGCACGACCGGCGCCAGCGCCACCAGGGCGTCGACGCGCGGCGCCGGGCGCGGGCCCACGCCCGCGGCGGCCAGCATCGCGAACAACGCGCCCGCGCGGATCCCGACGAGCGTCAGCGTGGTTACGCCAACCTGATCGCGCAACAGGTCGATCGCGTCGTGAATGCTGGCGATGCTCGCGACATACCGACCGGCGTCGCGATCGTCGCCCGCCGAGTCGCCGGTGCACGGGTAGTTGAATCGCAATACCGTGACACCCTCGCGGGCCAGCCGCTCCGCGATCGCCCGCATGAGCTTGTGCGTCCACGATGCCTCGTGACCCAGCGATTCGCACAGGATCACGCCTTGTGTCGTATGTCCTTCGTGCAGCCACCCCACGCAGCTGCCGAACGTTATCGGCTTCAATCGGTACTCCTCGGCTCGGTATTTGTTATCGGATGCGGACACGCGTCCGGCGGCACACCGGAATCGGCCACTCCACGGTCATGTGACCGCTCTACGGCGCACGGCCCTCACGCAACGGACCTCCGCCACGCCCCTGCGCAACCCGTCCCTTCGCGATGCGTTGTCCTGCCCCGTTGCCTGGCAGCGGCAGGTTGCCGGCCCGAGTCGTCGTCAAGCCATGTCTGCCGCGCACGCAAACAGTCGTTCGATTAGAGCACTCGGCCCGAGCGCCCTTCGGTGCGCCAGCTTACAAATGCATTCATTACCGTGGCGATACAACGAGGCGCCCGCTGTTCCGATTCGCGCCGGGCGTGTGCGCCGAATCCGCGAAAGGTAGGCTCGCGAACACAGTCGTCTCGCTCGCCCCGTATCATGACCGCCATGCGATGTGGCCGTGTCCGGCATCGCCGGACGAAACCGGCGCCAGCCGGAACGGGCCGCGAACCCACGCAGCCGGGTCAGCGCCGACCGGCCGCGCGAGCGCACGGCGGCCCGCACCTCGCCACCCTGCGACACCCACGGCGCCGACCAAGCGAATGTCAAACCTCAAGAAGAATTTCCTGCTGCTGCTGACGCTGCAGATTTCGATGTATGCGGTGCCGCTGCTGATCGCACCGTTGCTCACGCACGCGCTGGGCCCGGAAGGCTACGGGCAGCTCGCGTTCTCGCTCGCGGTCATCGCGTACCTCACCAACTGCACGAGCTACAGCTTCGACCTGACCGCCACGCCGCGCATCGCGCTCGCGCGCGACGACCGCGCCGAACGCTCCCGCATCTTCTGGGCGACGCTGTATGCGCAGATCGGCATCGCGGTGATCTGTTTCATCGTGCTGGTCGGGCTGATCGTGCTGGTCGGCCGCTTCGGCGAAGACCGCGACCTGCTGCTGATCGGCTTCGGGATGGTGGCCGGCGTGGCGTTCACGCCGGGCTGGTATTTCCAGGGCATGGAGAAGTTGCGCGCGCTGAGCGTGATCCTGTTCGTTGGCCGCATCCTGAGCCTGCCCGCGATGTTCGCGCTCGTGCATAGCCCGGCGGACATCGACCGCGCGATGATCGTCAACGCGGCCGTCCCGACGCTGTCCGCGCTCGTACTGGCCGTCTATCTGTATGCCCAGCGCGAAATCGACTTCGTTCGCGTAGGTTTCGCCGACATCGCCGAATCGCTGAAAGGCGGCTGGCAGGTGTTCCTCGCATCGACGTCGATCGCGTTCTATGCGTCGACCAACACCGTGCTGCTCGGCTTCGTGTCGGGCAACGTCGCAGCCGGCTACTTCGCCGCCGGCGACAAGCTGATCCGCGCGGCGCTCAGCATGCTCCAGCCGCTGAAGGCCGCCACCTATCCTCGCATCAGCTATCTGATGCGGCATGCGCGAAACGACGCGTTCTCGTTCCTGCGCAAGCTGTTCGTGGTGCAGGTCGCGATGGTGCTCGGCATCTCGCTCGCGATCTTCTTCGGCGCGCCGCTCGCCGTGCGCATCCTGTACGGCCCTTCGTACGAACCGACGGTCCAGGTGCTGCGCTGGATGGCCTTCATTCCATTCATGGCCGGAATGACCGACCTCTTCGGTGTGCAGACGATGCTGCCGCTTGGAATGAAGTCCGAATTCACGCGTGTCCTGATGTCATCGGGCATTCTGAACATCGTGCTCGTGCCGGTGCTCGCGAAGTACTTCGCCGAACTGGGCGCCGCCGCCGCCGTGCTGACGGCCGAGGCTGCGGTCGCAGCGGCGCTCGCGACCGTCGTCTATCGTGCCGGGATTCCACTGCCGGGCAGTCCCGTCGCTCGGCGCGGTTAGCTGGCGCAGCGTCCGTGCTGCCGGTTTTCCCCGAGGCGACGGGAATTCGACGGGGTTCCATTCGATGCACACGCAACGACTCCCCCACACGCCCCCGTCGCCGCCCCCAATCCGCCTCCCCTCGAAACGACCGCCCGCGGGTACTTCTTACCCTGCTGCACACGCACAATCAGGAACGCTTACCGGCTTTTCCCCACATCGCACACCCGCATCGAAAAAAGATCATACGTATAAGTAGAAACACCGATGCTGTAGTCAAACTACATTCGTACGATTGGCCACTGCAGAGAATCGCTACATCCGATTCGGCAGTGTCGGACGGTCCGCGTCGCCGTCCGCGTTGTCCGATCGGGCCCAACCGGCCGTAACGATTCCCCGCCTGGCCTGGCATGCCGACGCGCAACCACCCTGCATCGCCAGCCGAATGCGTCCGGTGCGAATCCACCGGACGTGCGCAGCTCCAGACATCATCCGAACAACAACCGGCAATACGATCATGGAGAGCAACATGCGGGACAAACACTGGCCGGCCGTCGTGCTGGCAGCGACCCTCTGCACCACCGCCTACGCAGGCAACGCCGATTTCAATTCACAGGGCGACGCCGCCGACGCATTCGCGTCGTCCGCCGCGCAGCGGCGCGCCGACGTCCTCGTGCGCAAGATGACGCTCGACGAGAAACTGCAGTTCATCCATTCGCAATACGAAATGTCGAAGGTGCCGAACGGCGGTGCCGGCTACATCCAGGGCGTGCCGCGGCTCGGCATTCCCGATCTCAACATGGTCGACTCCGCGACCGGCTCCGGCAGCACGTCGCTCGCGAGCACGACCTTCCCCGCCACGATCGCCGTCGCCGCGAGCTGGGATCGCCGCCTGTCGTACGACTACGGCAAGCAGGTCGCGATCCAGTTGCGCGCGCAAGGGTTCGGCATGGGTCTCGGCGGCGGCACCAACCTCGCGCGCGAGCCGCGCGGCGGCCGGCTGTTCGAGTATCTCGGCGAGGATCCGCTGCTCGCAGGCGACCTGCTCGCGGAGCGCACGCTCGCCACGCAGCGGCAGAAGGTCATCGCGACCATCAAGCACTATGCCGGCAACGAACAGGAGCATGGCCGGATGGGCGGCAACACGCAGATCGACGAACGCACGCTGCGCGAGCTCTACCTGCTGCCGTTCGAGATCGCCGCGAAGCGCGGGCAGCCCGGCAGCGTGATGTGCAGCTACAACCGCCTGAACGGCGCATACGCGTGCGAGAACACGCATCTGCTGAACGACGTGCTGAAGAACGAATGGGGCTTCCAGGGCCAGGTGCAATCCGACTGGGGCGCGACGCACAGCACGGCCACCGCGATCAACGCCGGGCTCGACGAGGAAGAAGACGTCGGCCCGTCGGTCTACCTGACGCCGGCGGCCGTCAAGCAGGCGATCGCGAACGGCTCGGTATCGACCGCGCGCCTCGACGACATGGTGCGCCGCAAGCTCGCGGTGATGATCCGCGTCGGCGTGATGGACGATCCGGCCAAGGGCGGCGGCACGATCGATTTCGCGGCCGCGAACCGGTTCGCGCAGAGCGTCGCCGAGCAGTCGATCGTACTGCTTAAGAACGACGGCAACCAGTTGCCGTTGGCGGCGGCGGCCTTGTCGCGCATCGCGGTGATCGGCGGCCACGCCGACGCGGCCGTGCTGTCGGGCGGCGGCTCGGGCAACACGCGCGATCCGGTCACCGGTTCGTTCGCGGGCTGCGGCGGCCTGACGTTCGGGGCGTCGACCGGCTGCAGCTGGTGGCGCAATCCGTGGCTCAAGGTCGACGTGCCGATCGTCGCGGCGATCCGCGCGCTCGCGCCGGCGGCACAGGTCACGTTCGCGGGCAACAGCGACCAGCAGTCGCCGTTCCGCGCGTACACGCAGCAGGAAATCGACCAGGCCGCGGCGCTCGCGGGCCGCTCGGACGTCGCGATCGTCGTGGTCGCGCAGCCGGCCGGCGAGGATTTCGGCGATCTGCAAAGCCTGAGCCTCGCGAATCCGTCGAATCAGGATGCGCTCGTCGAAGCGGTCGCGCGGGCGAACCCGCACACGATCGTCGTCGTCCAGAGCGGCAACCCGGTGCTGATGCCGTGGAAGGACAACGTGTCGGCAATCGTCGAGGCGTGGTATCCGGGCGAAGGCGGCGGCAAGGCCATCGCGAACGTGCTGTTCGGCGCGGTCAACCCGTCCGGCAAGCTGCCCGTCACGTTCCCGGCGCGCGACCAGGACACGCCGACGTGGGGGCAAGGCGGCGCATTCGACAACGACCCCGTCTACGCGGAGAAGCTGAACATGGGCTACCGCTGGTACGACGCTCGCAACATCAAGCCGATGTTCGAATTCGGCCACGGGCTGTCGTACACGCACTTCGCGTATTCCGGGTTGTCGGTGTCGCGGCAACGGGACGGCTCGCTGAGCGTCGCGTTTACCGTGCGCAACGACGGGCGTGTCGCCGGCGCGGAAACGCCGCAGGTCTATCTCGGCGTGCCGTACAAGGACGAGCCGCCGAAGCGGCTGGTCGGCTGGGAAAAGATCCGGCTGAACCCGGGCGAGGCACGGCATGTCCGCGTGACCGTGTCGCCGCGGATGCAGAGCGTGTGGGATACGTCGCGCAATGGCTGGAAGGTCGTGCCGGGCGGGACGGTGTATGTCGGCGGATCGTCGCGCGATATCCGGCTGCAGGGTAGCTAGGCAGCCGGCCTGACGATGCCGGTGTCGGGTGGAACGCCGCCCGGCACCCGCGCACAACGCGTCGATTCGTACGATTAAAGAGGCGCCACCGGCCGGCAAACGATGCACAATCGCCGCGTTTCGTTCACATTGTCGACCAGGTGTCGGCAATGCGTGCGCGATGCGCACATGAATGAAAACCGGGAATGCCATCCATGCCCGGATTGACTTGCTCGTGCGCCCCGTTCGGCTAGGATGTGAACGTGCGATTTACCGGACTTCGTGCCGGCCGCCCACCGCACGAATGTGATAGCGTAGTGAAGCCGCAGCACGGTCTCGTCGCCGATGGTCGGAGTAGAACATGTCGGCAGGTCCGCGGGCGCGCTTCGTCGTCAGTCGTCATTGCAAAGGAGTTCTCCCATGTGGACCAAACCTGCCTACACTGATCTGCGACTCGGTTTCGAAGTCACGATGTACGTGTCGAATCGCTGATTCGGGCACGCCATCCGGAAAGGAAAGCCTCGGTCTGCCGAGGCTTTTTCTTTGCTTCGCACCCCGGCCCCTCGTCGCACCGTCATGCTCATACACATCCTCGGATCCGCCGCGGGCGGCGGCTTTCCGCAATGGAACTGCAACTGTGCGAACTGCGCGGGTTTTCGCGCGGGCACGATCGACGCGCAGGCCCGCACCCAGTCGTCGATCGCGCTGTCCGACGACGGCGCGAACTGGGTGTTGTGCAACGCGTCCCCCGACATTCGCGCGCAGCTGCAAGCCTTCCCGCCGTTGCAGCCGGGCCGCGCGCTGCGCGACACCGGCATCGCCGCCGTCGTGCTGATGGACAGCCAGATCGACCATACCGCCGGCCTGCTCAGCCTGCGCGAAGGCTGTCCGCTGCAGCTGTGGTGTACCGACATGGTCCACCATGACCTCATCAGCGGCTTTCCGCTGTTCAACATGCTCGCGCACTGGAACGGCGGGCTGGTCTGGAACCGCATCGTGCTCGGCGACAGCTTCACCGTGCCGGCCTGCCCGAACCTGCGCTTCACGCCGCTGCCGCTGAGCAGTGCGGCGCCACCCTATTCGCCGCATCGCTTCGATCCGCATCCCGGCGACAACATCGGCCTGCTCGTCGAGGATCGCCGCACCGGCGGCACGTTGTTCCATGCACCCGGGCTCGGCACGGTGGACGACGCGCTGCTGCAACGGATGAACGACGCGGACTGCGTGCTCGTGGACGGCACGCTGTGGGACGACGACGAGATGCTGCGACGCGGCGTCGGTGTACGCACCGGCCGCGAAATGGGTCATCTCGCACTGAACGGTCCGGGCGGCATGCTCGACGTGCTGGCCCGGGTGCCGGGCCCGCGCAAGGTATTGATTCACGTCAACAACACCAATCCGATCCTCGACGAAGGTTCTCCCGAACGCGCGGAATTGCGGCAGCGCGGGATCGAGGTCGCCTTTGACGGGATGGACATCGTGCTATAAAAAACGCATGGTCCCGCTTCCGCGACACGCATCGTGATGCATACGACGTCGATTGCGGTACGACGCACGCCCTTCCACTGTCCCCAACGTCATGGAACCGTCGATGAGCCAACCCGCTCTCACTCCCGCCCAGTTCGAACAGGCGCTGCGTGCCAAGGGCGCCTTCTATCACATCCACCATCCGTACCACGTCGCGATGTTCGAAGGCCGCGCGACCCGGGAGCAGATCCAGGGTTGGGTCGCGAACCGCTTCTATTATCAGGTCAGCATTCCGCTGAAGGACGCGGCGATCCTCGCGAATTGCCCCGACCGCGAGGTTCGCCGCCAGTGGGTCCAGCGCCTGATCGATCACGACGGAACCGCCGGCGACGAAGGCGGTATCGAGGCGTGGCTGAGGCTCGGTGAAGCGGTCGGGTTGGACCGCGCGCAGTTGCGCTCGCAGGAACGCGTGCTGCCCGGCGTGCGTTTCGCCGTGGACGCCTACGTGAATTTCGCGCGCCGCGCGAACTGGCAGGAAGCTGCGAGCAGCTCGCTCACGGAACTGTTTGCGCCGCAGATCCACCAGTCGCGCCTCGACACCTGGCCGCGCCACTACCCGTGGATCGATCCGGACGGCTACGCGTATTTCCGCACGCGCCTCGGTCAGGCGCGCCGCGACGTCGAGCACGGGCTCGACATCACGCTGCGGCATTACACGACCTACGAGAGCCAGCAGCGGATGCTGGATATCCTGCAGTTCAAGCTCGACGTGCTGTGGACGATGCTCGACGCGATGTCGATGGCCTACGAACTGCATCGGCCGCCTTATCACACCGTCACCGACCAGCCGGTCTGGCACAAGGGAATCGCACCATGAATTTCGACAGGAATCGCGTGCCGCGCTGGCGGCCGGGTTTTCGCTTCCAGTTCGAGCCGGCCCAGCATGCGCACGTGCTGCTGTACCCCGAAGGCATGGTCAGATTCAACGAAAGCGCGAGTGCGATCGGCGGGCTGATCGATGGCACGCGCACCGTCGCGGACATCGTTGCGCATCTCGAACGGCAATTCCCCGACGTGCCCGAACTCGGTACCGACGTCGAGGATTTCATGGAGACCGCCCGTGCCCAACACTGGATCGAACTCGCGTGAACCGGTGACGCCCGACGCCGCGCGGCCGGCAACCGGATTGCCGCTGTGGCTGCTGGCCGAACTGACGTACCGGTGCCCGCTGCAGTGCCCATACTGCTCGAATCCGCTCGATTTCTCGCGCCAGGGCGCGGAGCTCGACACGGCACAATGGTTCAGGGTCATGGCCGAAGCGCGCGAGATGGGCGCCGTGCAGATCGGCTTCTCGGGCGGCGAACCGCTCGTCCGTCCGGATCTTGCCGCACTGATCGGCGAGGCGCGCCGCCTCGGTTACTACACGAACCTGATCACGTCGGGTATCGGCCTGACCGAGCAGAAGATCGATGCGTTTCGCCAAGCCGGCCTCGATCACATCCAGATCAGCTTCCAGGCGAGCGACGCGACGGTCAACGACATGCTGGCCGGATCGGAAAAGGCATTCGCCCACAAGCTCGCGATGGCCCGCGCGGTCAAGGCGCACGGCTATCCGATGGTGCTGAACTTCGTCACGCACCGCCACAACATCGACGACATCGACCGCATCATCGAGCTGTGCATCGCGCTCGACGCGGACTACGTCGAGCTCGCGACGTGCCAGTATTACGGATGGGCCTACCTGAACCGTCAGGCGCTGCTCCCCACCCGCGCACAGCTCGAGCGCGCGGAGCGCATCACGAACGCGTATCGGGCGAAGCTCGCCGCCGCGAACAACCCATGCAGGCTGATCTTCGTCACGCCCGACTATTACGAGGAGCGGCCGAAGCCCTGCATGAGCGGCTGGGGCAGCCTGTTCCTGATCGTCACGCCGGACGGCACCGCACTGCCGTGCCACGGCGCGCGGCAACTGCCGATCGCCTTTCCGAACGTGCGCGATCACGACCTGCGACACATCTGGTACGAATCGTCCGGCTTCAACCGCTTCCGCGGCGACGACTGGATGCCCGAACCCTGCAAGTCGTGCGACGAGAAGAAGAAGGACTTCGGCGGGTGCCGATGCCAGGCGTATCTGATGACGGGCGATGCAAGCCTCACCGATCCCGTCTGCGGCAAGTCGCCTCATCACGGCCTGATCGAGAAAGCACGCGAGGCCGCGCTCGCGCCGCCGCAACCCATGACACAACTCGTGTTTCGCAACGTACGCAATTCGCGTGAATTGACGAAGACCTGAACGGCGCCGCGCGCTCGCCGCCGATCGCCGGTGTTTCCTGATTTGGAACGCAATGTTCGCGCATCGCGTCGGGCCGGCTCACTATAATTCGTTCGATCGAAAGCGATCGTCAGACCCATTACCGGAGCAGACCATGAACGACCTTCATATCGTCGCCGTGCTGTACGCCAAGGCGGGGCAGGAGGCGCAATTGCGCGAAGACCTGATCGCCCTTGCCGGTCCGTCGCAGAATGAAGAAGGCAATCTGCGCTACGAGGTGCATGTCGACAGCGAAGATCCGCGCCGGTTCGTTTTTGTCGAACATTGGGCGGATCCCGCCCTGCGCGAAAAGCATCACACGCAAGGCGCACACATCCTGAATTTCCACGCCAACGGCGTGAAGAATGTCGAGCGCTCGGAAGTCTTCAAACTGTCTCGCCTCGCCTGACCCTCCTTTCCCGCGCTGACCACCGTTTCGTGCGCGTGCGCGCGACGCCGGACATCTCGCCGCGCGCCGCGTCGTCGCCCCGGATTCAGCGAGGAGCGACGCGGTGTCCGGCAACCCATCGAATCCGTTTTTGCAACGTTCCGCACCGACGGCCCGTCACGCGCCGGCTACCGCCCATGGCGCGGCAGCGAGGCGCTCCGCCAGATAGTCCAGGAACGCGGTCACGCGCAACGGCCGCAAGCTGCTCGGCGGCGTCACGAGATTCACGCCCACCGGATCGATCCGCCACTCGGGCAATACGTCCACCAGTTCGCCTCGCATCAACGCGTCCCTGACGACGAACTCGGGTTGCAACGCGACGCCCCGGCCAGCCAGCAGCGCGGGAACGATCACGTCGGCGCTGTTGCTGCGGATGATGCCGCGCACCGTGACCGCGAACGCGTCTCCGCACGCATGACGGAATTGCCATAGCTCGGGCGTCGCCAACCCCGTGTAGACGAGACACGCATGCCGGGCCAGGTCGCGGGGATGCGTCGGTCGCCCCCAACGTTTCAGATAGGCCGGCGAAGCCACCAGCGGGTGATTCACCGCACAGAGCCGGCGCGCCCGCAGCGACGAGTCGGCGAGTTCCGCGATGAGCACCGCCACGTCGAACCCGCCGCCGACCACATCGACGATGCGGTCGGTGACGCAAAGGTCGATCTCCACCTGCGGATAGCGTTCGAGAAAGGCGGGGATCAACGGCGCGACGTGGCGGCTCGCGAACGACATCGGCACGGCAACGCGCACCAGACCGCGCAGTTCCGTCGCGTGCGACGACGCCTCGGTCTCCGCCGCCGCGGCTTCGCTGAGAATGCGAATCGCTCGCGATTTGGCGATTTCGCCGGCGGCCGTCAGCGAAACCTGACGCGAGTTTCGATAAAAGAGCGCCGTGCCGAGCCGGCGTTCGAGTCGGGAAATGGCTTTCGACACGGTCGGCTGCGAGAGGTCGAGCGCCTCCGCGGCCCTGACGAAAGAGCCCGTTTCGAGCACGTGCGCGAAAATCGCCCACGCCTCGAGGTCAGGAAGTATCTGCATCAGACAGCAAGCCTCCGGTTGGCCGATCCGGCCGGTTCCTGCCGATACCGGTGCCGCGCCCTGCAGCGTTCGCGCTGCATGAGCACCGCCGCCGATACCGGCTGCGCGATGTGCACACCGCTAGAAAAGCGTATGAAGGCCGATGCGGGCAATGGCCTGGTTCGCGCCGGACGACGCGCCATCCGGATCCATCACACCGTTGATTTGCGCTCGGGCACCGCTGCTTGCCCGCTGCCACACACCGGTCGCGTACACCATCGTTCGCTTCGACAGCGTGTACTGCACCGTCGCCGTGACCTGGTGAGCGTGGTCGTTGTCGAGCGCCGCATTGCCCTTCATGTATATGTAATCCGCGCCGATCCTGACCGGACCGGAGAGTTGCCAGGTACCGCCCGACTCGGCCATCCACACCGAGCCACCGGACGCAGCGTTATGAACGGTCGTCACCAGCGCGCTCAGGTTCGCCCGTCCGATCCGGTAGTGCGCCCCTGCGCCCCAGTTACGCACACTCGTCGCGACGGAGCCCGGCTGTGCGCCATATTTCTCGTTGGTGTACGCGGCGGCGGCGCCGAACGGTCCGGCCTCGTAGTCGAGACTGGCGCTCACCGTATTGCCCGCGCCGATCGAGCCCGGCACGCCGCCGAACGCATAAAGCGCGCCCGCCTTCAGCCCATGGATGACCGGGCTCACGAACTTGACGGCGTTCGCTACACGCTGACTGCCCGCCATCCGGTCCCAGTCGAACGCGCCGGTCGGGTTGCCGGGCAGCGCGAGCTTGCGAAAGGGTCCGTTGCGCAGGTTGTACAGTCCGGCGACATCGGCCGCCGCGTCAGTGCCGCTGAAGAACAGCGTATCGGCCATGAATTCATACTGGTTGCCGAACGTCAGCGTGCCCAGCCGGTCGTTCTGCACACCGACGTACGCGGTACGCGCGAACAGGCCATTGCCGATCAGCGCGCCGGTACCCGGTGAAATCTGGCTGACCAGCTGGAAAATGACCTTTGAGCCGCCACCGACATCTTCGCTTCCGCGCAAGCCGAGCAGGCTCGGCGTAAAAATCCCGTCGTCGAATTTCGCATTGCCGTGGCCACCTTCGTTACTGACGTAACTCAGTCCCACGTCGAGCGCGCCGAACAACGTGACACTGCTCTGCGCGCACGCGATCGGCACATGCGCAATCATCAACAGGGCCGGGGCATAGAGACGCTTTCCGAACATGAACCGCCTTCTTCATTGCTTCGCAATCCGAATCACAACGACCGGACCTTTCAATCATCCCGCGCAATGCAGGTACGCACATGCACCGCCGTCATGCCCGATCGCGCGACAGGCGGCACGCATCGACGGCACGAGTCTAGCGCACGGAATGACGCTTCGACGTTCGGCCCGCGAGAACACAATGTTCTGCATCTCCCGGCTACGCAATGCATCGCGGTTCGCCTACACTCGTTCGGTGCATCGGCAGATGCGCCGCGATTCGAGCCGCCATCCGAGCCGCGATTCGAGCCACGATCCGAGCCGCCATCCGTCGCCGACGAGAATCGATTGCGCATGCGATCGCGACACCCTCCGCCGCGCCCGATGCTTCGCGCTCAGGTCGAGCCGACCGGCGCACGCCAGGTCCCCACTTGCCAGGCCCGGAACTCCTTCCTCCGGCTTTCGTCCTCCGGAAAGTCCAGACCGCGCTTCACGTCCGATGTTTGAACCCGGGCGAAGCGCTCCATTAAGCGATCGTCACCCGGCGGTCGCGTTCGTCGCACGCGTTTTCACGCTCCGGAGCGGCCGGCGCGGCAACCGCGCCGAATCTCTCGACGCGCGCCACGGTAAAATTCCGTCGTGACCCGTTGCTCATCCCGTTCAGGCGCCCTGCCGGGCCTGCTGCGGCATGCATCGCCTGCCATTGGAAGCGCGCCGCACAGGAGCCCCTATCTCCTTGATTCCTATACATTCACCGTTTCCCGGAACATGACTTACTCGCTTGCCACCCTCTACACCCGGGAACTCGAGATCCGCAAGAGCCGCTTCATCGCGTTCGCGATCCCCGTCGAGGACCGCGATGCCGCGATGCAGGCGCTGCAGCGCCTGCGCGACGAACACCCGGCGGCCACCCACGTGTGCTGGGCCCTGCTCGCCGGCGGCCAGTCCGGCATGTCCGACGACGGCGAACCGTCGGGCACTGCCGGCCGACCGATCCTCGAAGTGCTGCGTCATCACGATCTCGACGGCGTGCTCGGCGCGGTAGTCCGCTACTACGGCGGCGTGAAGCTCGGCGCGGGCGGCCTGGTGCGCGCCTATACCGATGCGATCGCGTCGGCGCTGCTCGACGCTGAGCGCGTCGAACGCATTCGCCACACGCGGATCGCGATCGAAATCGGCTACCCGGACGAAGCGCGGGTGCGCCGCTGGATCGAGCAGGCGGGTTACGCGCTGGTGGACAGCGCGTACGGGATGACGGTGAAGCTCGTGATCAAGCTGCCGGAAACGGCCGAGGCAGCAGCGAAGACCGAACTGTTCGACCTGACGCAGGGGCGCTCGGGCTTCCCCGACCTGTGAGGATCGGGCAACCCGCCCGGCCTCGCCGCCACGGGTTTCACACAGATTCCCGTGAAAATTCAGATGCGTCCGATAGAAAACCCGCGCGCCGAAGCTTAATCTCCCCCGTGTTCCTCGCGACGCGTCCTGCAAACGCCTGGCCGGGCGTGCAGACATGCGGCACACCGCGCGTCGCCAACGATCGCCAACAATCAGAATTCAGCTACGGGGATATCGGACGCATGCAACTGCAAAAACTGCAAGCCCAGCTCGCGGAACTCGATCGACGCATCCGGGTGGCGCGCCGCCGCGAACGCCAAGCGGCACTGGTGCAGGTACGCCAGCTCGTGACGGACCATGCGCTGACCGCGCGGGAAATCTTCGGGCAGGGTTACAGCGATCGCGTAAAGCTGTTCACGATGGGCACGAAATATCGCGATCCGACGACGGGCGCGACCTGGAGCGGCCGCGGTCGTGCGCCTGCCTGGATCGCCGGGCGCGACCGCGCCGCGTTCCTGATCCGGGATTAACGCGCGCCGCGTTGCACGGCGCGCCTCCGTGGTCGACGCAGTCGACCCGAACCGCTCAATAAACGTCCGGGACGATCATGCTGTCCGGCGTCGGACGGCGAATGTAGTCCTCGTGATGCTCGCGCTGAGGCAGATCGATCGTCGGCCGCGGCACCTCGTGATACGGCACCTGGGTCAGCAGGTGATGGATGCAGTTCAGGCGCGCGCGCTTCTTGTCGACCGCCTGCACGACCCACCACGGCGCCTCGGGGATGTGCGTGCGCAGCATCATCTCCTCCTTCGCGGCCGTATACGCTTCCCAGCGGCGGCGGCTCTCGAGATCCATCGGGCTCAGCTTCCACTGCTTCAACGGATCCTCGATCCGGCTCTGGAAGCGCAGCTCCTGCTCATGGTCGGTGATCGAGAACCAGTACTTGACGATCTGGATCCCGCTGCGCACGAGCATTTTCTCGAACTCGGGCACCGAGCGGAAAAACTCCTCGTATTCGTCGTCGGTGCAGAAATTCATCACGCGCTCGACGCCTGCGCGGTTGTACCAGCTGCGATCGAACAGCACGATCTCGCCGCCGGCCGGCAGATGCGCGACATAGCGCTGGAAATACCATTGCGTGCGTTCGCGATTGTTCGGAGCCGGCAGCGCCGCCACGCGGCACACGCGCGGGTTCAGGCGCTGCGTGATGCGCTTGATCGCACCGCCCTTGCCTGCCGCGTCGCGCCCCTCGAAAATCACGACGAGCCGGTGCCCCGTGCTCACGACCCAGTCCTGCAGCTTCACGAGTTCGCCCTGCAGCCGGAACAGCTCGCGGAAATACTGCTTGCGCGCTTCGCGGCGCTCCGGCGAGAACAGCAGATCCTCGTCGTTGTCGAAGCGGCGGTCGTCGAGCTCCATTTCGAGTTCTTCGTCGTACGCGTCGACGAGGTCTTCCTCAAAACGGCGCTGGCGCGATTCGAGCGATGCCGTATCGGTGAAGTCGTCGGACTCGGTGCGGGTATCGTTATCGCCCATGGGGCCTCCTTCCTTCAATTGACGCAGCCAAACACCACCATTATCCCAGCGTCTCGCGTCAAATTGATGAAAAAGGGGTCGATCCGCCCCTCAGAAGCGGAATCCGGGCCGCGCGCTCGCCGAGAGCGTACTCGAACGCGATCGAACCGCTCCCGAGCGGATCGGGCACGCACATGCGCCGCTGGCGCGGTGACGCCCGCCCGCTCTGGCGATGCGTCAACCGGGCGGCGGCAGCACGACCGTGTCCTCGGGCCCGAGCACGCGGCCGTCCTGCGAGCGAAGCTCCAGTTTCCTGACGGGCAAGCCGGTCTTGCGGTCGACGAGAAGCACGTGCGCCTCGTCCGGTTCGAAGAAGAAATCCTCGCCCCACTGCCGCAGCGCGACGAGCAGCGGAAACAGGCCTCGCCCCTTTTCGGTCAGTACGTATTCGTGATGTGCGCCGCCGTCCGCGGCCGGCACCATGTCCATGATTCCGTGCGCGACGAGGTTGCGCAAACGCGCGGCGAGGATGTTCTTCGCCAGGCCGAGATTTTTCTGGAATTCGCCGAAACGGCGCAGCCCGTCGAATGCATCGCGGACGATCAGCAGCGACCACCAGTCGCCAATCGCATCCAGCGGGCGGGCAACGCCGCAAGGGGAATCTTCGTGGGTGGTTCGTCTGGTCATCGATGGAAGTCGAACGGCGGATGGTGCCATGGGCAATGAAGGTTTCAATATAAAACCAACAATACTGAAAATCAATCGCCGTGCGTCCATTGTTCGAGGAGCACGAACGAAACGGGGTTCCTCATCGGAATTGGTTAGTCGGGGTTAGTCTGGTCATGCATTTCGATGCCAAAAATTGCCGAATTTTCGATTTTTCTTACCTGAAGTCATCCCGTCGTCGAGGCGTTCGACCGTGTCCTGATCGTTCATTCAGTTGCAACTTGAAACCTCATGTCCTACGCTCCAAATGGTTTCAACATGAAACCACTATCCACGACCATACGAAGGAGCGCTCGATGATTTCATCCGATGCCACGTTCGACGGCACCTTTCCGTTCGCTCCGCACTTCAGCGACGCGCCCGGTTTCCAGATGCACTACGTGGATGAAGGCCCGCGCGACGGCGAAACGGTTCTGTGCCTGCATGGCGAACCCACGTGGGGTTACTTGTTCCGCCACCTGATCGCGGCACTGAGCCCGACACACCGCATCGTCGTGCCCGACCACATGGGATTCGGCAAAAGCGCGACGCCGCAGGATCGCAACTACGGGTTGCAGGACCATATCGACAACCTGGAGCGCTTCGTTCTCGCGCTCGGCCTCGACCGCTTGACGCTCGTGATGCACGACTTCGGCGGCCCGGTCGGCATGGGGCTCGCGGCCCGACATCCGGACCGGATCCGGCGCATCGTGTCGGCGAACGGGCCGACGCCGTTCGGCCAGCCCGATCTGGTCGAGCGCGTGACCGCGAACGGTCGCGACGCACCGTGGTTCCAGTGGATCGTGCGCGCGGCGGCAGACGACACACTCGAAACGGTGCTCGGGCAGCTAGGCTTCAACATCCTGAGTACGCTGAAGCTCAACGGTTTCGAGAATCATGCCGTCATCGACGATACCTGGATCGCCGCATACGGTGCGCCGTTCGCGCAACCGGCCGACTGTATCGGCGCGATCGGATGGGCGCGCGGATTTGCCGACGGCACGCACCGGTTCGAGGAGCCCGATGCTGCAGCGGTACGCGCGATACGCGACAAGCCCGCGCTCGCGATCTGGGGAGACGCCGATCGCACCCTCGGCGCCGAGCACTTCCTGCCGCTGTTCACTGCGCTGTTTCCGTCGGCGCCCGTCGAGCGGCTGGCCGGCGTCGGGCACTATTGCTTCGAGGATGCGCCCGACGCGGTGACCGACCGGATCGCCGGATTCATCCGCGCCACCGCCTGAGCGCGTTGCACCGCGCGTCCGAGCCATCCGACGCGGCTGCCCGCCCGGCACCGGACTGCATGCCGGCCGCGGAACCGCGTGCGCGACCGCTTTCGCGCACGCGTCACTCACCCGCTACTCGACGTCACCGAATGATCCGCGTGACCCCGCGCCCACGCGGATCGGCCATCGCCTCCGGCGTCCTGCCGTCGATCTTGATCACCTGGATGTCGCCGCTGAAGTCCTGCCCCGTCAGCGTGTAGCCGCGGGCCTCGATCTGTTTCGCGAGTTCGCCTTCGATCGGGTGGTACGGCTCCCAGAAGATCGTGTTCGGCGGCAGCAGCTGATGGTGGAAACGCATCGCGCCGACCGCCTCCTTCAACGGCATCCCGAAGTCGTAGATGTTGTTGATCACCTGGAAGATCGACGTGAAGATCCGCGAGCCGCCCGGCGTGCCGATCACGAGCGACACCTTGCCGTCCTTCGTCATGATCGTCGGCGACATCGACGACAGCGGACGCTTCTTCGGCTCGATCGCGTTCGCGTCGCTGCCGACGACGCCGAACATGTTCGCGACACCCGGCTTCGCGGAGAAGTCGTCCATCTCGTCGTTCAGCACGATCCCGGTGCCGTCGGCGACCACCCCCGAACCGAAATAGCCGTTGATCGTGTACGTGTTCGACACCGCGTTGCCCCACTTGTCGACGACCGAGAAGTGCGTCGTCTCCGCCTTCTCCGGCATCGACGTGCCGAGGCCCGGCTGCACGCTCTTGGTGTCGGCGATCTGCGTCGGGCTCACTTCGGCTGCGCGCCTCGCGATGTACGCGTCATCGGTCAGCTGCGCGACCGGTACCTTGTAGAAGTCGGGGTCGCCGAGATACTGCGCGCGATCCGCGAACACGCGCTTCTCGATTTCGGCGACGAGGTGGATGTATTGCGGCGAGTTGAGCTTCACGCCCTCGAAGTCCTGCTTGAGATCGGCCTTCATCTTCAGCAGCTGCACGAGGCCGATGCCGCCCGAGCTCGGCGGCGGCGCGGTGATCACGTCATAGCCGTTCCACTTCGCCTGCACCGGCTGGCGCCACACCGCGCGGTATTGCGCGAGATCCTCGGTGGTGATCAGCCCGTTGCCGTCGCCGGTCTTCATCGACGCGGCGATCAACTCGGCCGTCTTGCCCTTGTAGAATCCTTCCGCGCCGCCATCCGCAATGCGCGTGAGCACCGCCGCGAGATCGGGCTGCTTGAAGTTCGTGCCGGCCTTCATCGACGCGAAGTACTTGTCGAAGTTGGTCTTGCCGCCGAATTCCTTCGACGCGTCGACGCCGCGCTGCGCCAGCTGCTCGTCGACGACGAAGCCGTCGCGCGCATAGTGGATCGCCGGCGCGAGCACCTGCTTCCACTTCAGCTTGCCGAAACGCTTCTGCGCTTCCCACATGCCGGCGACCGTACCCGGCACGCCGGCCGCGCGCGGGCCGTACAGGCTCATGCCCTTGACGACGTTGCCGTCCTTGTCGAGATACATGTCCTTCGTCGCGGCGAGCGGCGCGCGCTCGCGATAGTCGATGAAATACGGCTTGCCGTCCTTGTAGATCGTCATGAAACCGCCGCCGCCGATGTTGCCGGCTTCCGGGTACGTGACGGCGAGCGTGAACGCGATCGCGACGGCCGCGTCGATCGCGTTGCCGCCTTCCTTGAAGATCCGCTCCGCGGCGTCCGCGCTGTACTTGTCGGCCACCGCGACCGCCGAGCTCGTCAGGACCGCCGGCTGCGGCCCTTTCGCGTAGGCCGGCGTGTTCGGCAGGAAGCCGATGCCGGCCATCGTCGCGAGCACGACGGCGGATGATTTGAAGCGATTCAGCATAGACATTGCATGTCCCCCATGTAGGTCTCCGGCGGGCTGGAAATAGCCCCTGATCCGCTTATAGCCGCTGGCGCACGGTCAGCCCTATGCCGGTTTCGTAGTGAATCGGGGAATGCGGCCGGAAAACTCGCGGCACACTACGAATTGCCGTGGATCGTGTACGGTCGGTCACACGGCGGAGCAAAAAATGAGCCGGTGGATCAGTCGAAATGGCATGCGGCGGATTCGCAGCGCACCCGCGCGATCGGAAATCACGGCACGCGCCGCATGCGCGGCTCCGGCACATGTAAAAAAATGCGATCGAACCGCCCGCTGAGCAGGCCGATCTGAGAAGATAGCGCCCCGCTTTCGCGCCCGATCGTTCGCGCTCGTCCGCAGCCGCTTCACGCTTCTTCGTCTCGTTTCCTATGGCATCACACAATGCGCATCACGCGTCCGGCTTCGCGGCCGGCGTCGCCGCCGCCGTCCTCGTCGCGCAAACCGGCGCGACCGGCCCCTGGCACGCGGGCCTGCTCGCCGCGTTCGCGGCCGGCGTCGCGGGCGGCACCGCGCCCGACTGGCTCGAAGTCGCGTGGTGGACCCGCAAGCGCCGCTTGTGGATCACGCACCGCACCATCACGCACTGGGGCATCGGCTGGATCGCGTTGCTCGCGCTCGGCTGGCACGGGCTCACGCATCATCCGCATCCGCTGTGGGCGGCGCCGCTGTTCGGCTTCGCGTGCGGCGGCGTGATGCACCTGCTCGCCGACTGGCCGAATCCGCTCGGCGTGCCGTGGATCTGGCGGCGCCATTCGCTGAACCTGTGGAACAGCGGACATTGCGACCTGATCGTCGTGGCCGCCGCCTGGGGCGGCACGCTGTGGCTCGCGCAATCGCTGTGGACGCGCGCGCCGTTCCTCGAACACTGGCTCGGCTGGCTGCATCGCGTGTAGTGACACGTCGTAGCGCATAGTCGCGCGCCGATACATGTCGTCACGCCTCGTGCTCCGCACCCGCCCGGCGCGCGTCGAACCCGACTTCCTTCTCTCCTCGATCCGGCATCCGCGAACGAGCGGGTGCCGTTACGCACGCACGCCCGTTGAAATGCCGGCGCCGCGCCTCATCTGAATCTCCGGCGCGCGCATTCCCGCCGCGCGCGGTGCCCGGCACGCGCACGCGACGTCTGGCACACTGACGATTCGCACGCGGCCGCCCGCGCGCTCGCACCCCATTTCAACGCTCCGATGGACGTCACCGCCACCCGCCCCGCCCACGCGCTCGACGTGTTCCACCCGGCCGTCGCCGCGTGGTTCCGCCGCACGTTTGCCGCGCCGACCGGCGCGCAGGCACTCGCATGGCCGCACATCAAGGCCGGCCGGTCGACGCTCGTCGCCGCGCCGACCGGCTCCGGCAAGACGCTCACCGCGTTCCTGTGCGCACTCGACGACCTCGTGCGCGATGCGCTCGCGCACGACGGCGCGCTGCCCGACGCGACGCTCGTCGTCTATGTGTCGCCGCTGAAGGCGCTGTCGAACGACATCCACGTGAACCTCGACGCGCCGCTCGCCGGCATCGCCGACTCGCTCGCGCAGCTCGGCCTGCCGGTGCCGGCGATCCGCACCGCCGTGCGCACCGGCGACACCACGCAGGCCGAACGCGCGGCGCTGCGCAAGCGCGCGCCGCACATCCTCGTGACGACGCCCGAATCCCTGTACGTGCTGCTGTCGTCCACGTCGGGGCGGCAAATGCTGTCGAACGTGCGTTCGGTGATCGTCGACGAGATCCACGCGCTTGCGTCGTCCAAGCGCGGCAGCCACCTCGCGTTGTCGCTCGAACGCCTCGACGCGTTGACGGGCCGCGCGTTGCCGCGCATCGGGTTGTCGGCCACGCAGAAACCGATCGACGCGGTCGCGCGCTTCCTGGTCGGCGGCCCGGCCGATGCGCCGCGCGACTGCACGATCGTCGACACCGGTCACACGCGCGAACGCGACCTCGCGCTCGAACTGCCGAACGTGCCGCTCGAGCCGGTGATGGCGACCGACGTGTGGGAACAGGTGTACGACCGGATCGCCGCGCTTGCCGCCGCGCATCGCACGACGCTCGTGTTCGTGAACACGCGGCGCACCGCGGAACGCATGGCGCGCCATCTCGCCGACCGTCTCGGCAAGGACGCGATCGCCGCCCACCACGGCAGTCTCGCGAAGGAGCATCGCTTCGACGCCGAACAGCGGCTCAAGCGCGGCGAGCTGAAGCTGCTCGTCGCGACCGCGTCGCTCGAACTCGGCATCGACATCGGCGACGTCGATCTCGTGTGCCAGGTCGGTTCGCCGCGCGGGATCGCACCGTTCCTGCAGCGTGTCGGACGCTCGGGGCACCATGTCGGCGGCGTGCCGAAGGGCCGCCTGTTCCCGCTGTCGCGCGACGAGCTGGTCGAATGCGCGGCGCTGCTCGATTGCGTGCAACGCGGCGAGCTCGACGCGTTGCGGATTCCCGAGGCACCGCTCGACGTGCTCGCGCAGCAGATCGTCGCCGAAGTCGCCTGCGCGGAATGGCAGGAGGACGCGCTGTACGCGAGCTTCACGCGCGCGGCGCCCTACGCACGCCTGTCGCGCGAACGCTTCGACGACGTGATGAAGATGCTCGCCGAAGGCTTCACGAGCCGGCGCGGCGTGCGCGGTGCATACCTGCATCGCGACGTGGTCGGCGGCACGGTGCGCGGGCGCCGCAACGCGATGATGACCGCGACGACGTCGGGCGGCACGATTCCCGACATGGCCGACTACGCGGTGCTGCTCGAACCGCAGGGTATCCAGGTCGGCACCGTCAACGAGGATTTCGCGGTCGAGAGCCTCGCGGGCGACGTGTTCCAGCTCGGCAACCAGTCTTACCGGATCATTCGCGTGGAAACCGGCCGTGTGCGCGTCGAGGACGCGCAAGGTCAAGCGCCGGGCATTCCGTTCTGGCTCGGCGAGGGGCTCGGGCGCAGCGACGAGCTGTCGGCGGCGGTCGGCCGGCTGCGGGCGCGGCTCGACGGGCTGTTCGCCGAAGGCGATCGGCACTCCGAGGCCGGAGCACGCAAACGCGCGAGCGACGACGCAGCGGGCAAGACGGGCACGCGCGGCAAAACCGGCAAGGCGGCCGCCGAAGCCGACGCGTTGGCCGACTCGCGCAGCGATAACGGCGGCACCGCGATCGCCCCGCCCGCAAGCCGCCTCGCGCCGGCGCTGCGCTGGCTCGTCGACGATCTCCGCCTGTCGCCCGACGCGGCCCGCCAGATCGCCGACTACCTCGCGCGCACGCGCGCGGCGCTCGGCGCCCTGCCGACGCAGGACACGCTCGTGATGGAGCGCTTCTTCGACGAATCGGGCGGCACGCAGCTGGTGATCCATTCGCCGTTCGGCAGCCGTATCAACCGCGCGTGGGGGCTCGCGCTGCGCAAGCGCTTCTGCCGCACGTTCAATTTCGAGCTGCAGGCCGCCGCGACCGACGACGCGATCATTCTTTCGCTGTCGCTCGCGCACAGCTTCGCGCTCGACGAAGTGTGGCGCTACCTGCGCTCGGCGAGCGCCGAGCACGTGCTGGTGCAGGCGCTGCTCGACGCACCGATGTTCGGCGTGCGCTGGCGCTGGAACGCGACGACCTCGCTCGCGCTGCCGCGCTTCACCGGCGGCCGGCGCACCGCGCCGCAACTGCAGCGGATGAAGAGCGACGACCTGCTCGCGACCGTGTTCCCCGACCAGGTCGCGTGCGTGGAGAACGTCGTCGGCGAACGCGAGATCCCGCACCATCCGCTCGTCGACCAGACGCTCGACGATTGCCTGCACGACGCGATGGATACCGACGGCTGGCTCGCGCTGCTGCGCCGGATCGAAAGCGGCGCGATCGAACTGATCGCGCGCGACCTGCCCGCGCCGTCGCCGCTCGCGGCCGAGATCCTGAACGCGAAGCCCTATGCGTTCCTCGACGACGCGCCGCTCGAGGAGCGCCGCACGCAGGCCGTGCAGTCGCGCCGCTGGAGCGATCCCGAATCGGCCGACGATCTCGGCGCGCTCGACGCCGATGCCATCGATGCGGTGCGCGACGAAGCGTGGCCGCTCGTACGCGATGCCGACGAAATGCACGACGCCCTGCTCACGCTCGCGTGCGTCGCCGACGGCGAAGCGCACGCGCACGAAGGCTGGCCCGAACGGCTCGCGGAACTGGCCGAGCGCCGTCGTGCGACGCAACTCGTCACGCCGGACGCCGCCGTGCTGTGGGTGCCGGTCGAACGGCTGGTCTGCATGCGCGCGCTGCATCCCAATGCACGCATTGTGCCCGCGCTGAAGGTGCCGGCCGCCTGCGCGCAACCCTGGGAAGCCGATGCCGCGCTCGTCGACGTGATCCGCGCGCGGCTCACCGGCTTCGGGCCATCGACGCTCGACGCCATCGCGCAGCCGCTCGGCCTGCCGTCCGCGGCGATCGCGACCGCGCTCGCCGCACTGGAGCGCGAAGGCTACGTGATGCATGGCCGCTTCACGCCGGGCGCCACGACCGACGAATGGTGCGAACGCCACCTGCTCGCGCGCATTCATCGCTACACGGTCAAGCGGCTGCGCCGCGAGATCGAGCCGGTCGAGCGCGCCGATTTCATGCGCTTCCTGTTCCACTGGCAGCACCTGACGCCCGACACGCGCGGCACGGGCCGCGACGCGCTCGCGGCCGTCGTCGAGCAGCTCGAAGGCTACGAAGCCGCGGCGAGCGCATGGGAAGACGCGCTGCTGCCCGCGCGCCTGACCGACTACACGGCCGGCGGCCTCGACGAGCTGTGCCGCTCGGGCAAACTCGTGTGGACCCGCATCGGCGCGCCGGCGCGCGCGGCCGGCACGCCCGTGAAAACGACGCCGGTCGTGCTGCTGCCGCGCCGCCACCTCGGCGCATGGCAGGCGCTGCGCGACCCGGACGCGCAGCCGGCGCTGTCGGCGCGTGCGACGCAGGTGCGCGATGCACTTGCCGCACACGGCGCGATGTTCTTCGACGCGCTGCTAGACGAACTGCACATGCTGCCGGTCGAACTCGAGCAGGCGCTCGGCGAACTCGTGTCGGCCGGCCTCGTGAATGCAGACAGCTTCGCCGGGTTGCGCGCGCTGTTGAAGCCCGCGGTCAAGCGCAGCGCGACCTATGCGCCGCGCACGCGGCGCGGTGGCGCGCTGATCGGCGGGATGGACGACGCCGGCCGCTGGGCGCTCGTGCAACGCATGTCGGCGCCGGACGATGCGCCAACCCCGGCACCGAAGCGCGGTGCGCCCGCGACCGATCCCGATGCGCTCGAACACATCGCGTGGACGCTGCTGCGCCGCTATGGCGTGGTGTTCTGGCGGCTGCTCGAACGCGAAGCCGACTGGCTGCCGAGCTGGCGCGAGCTCGTGCGCGTGCTGCAACGTCTCGAAGCGCGCGGCGAGATTCGCGGCGGCCGCTTCGTCGCGGGGCTCGCGGGCGAGCAGTTCGCGCTGCCGGAAGCGATCCCGGTCCTGCGCGAGCTGCGTCGCCAACCGGGCGACGGCCAGTACGTGTGCGTGACGGGCGCCGATCCGCTGAACCTTGCCGGCACGCTGTTGCCCGGCGACAAGGTGCCCGCGCTGGCCGGCAATCGCGTGCTGTTCCGCGACGGCGTGCCGGTCGCGTCGCTCGTGGCGGGCACGTTCCATTACGCGCCCGAGCTGCCGCCCGCCGCGCGCGAGGACGCGCGCCTGCGGCTCGCACGCCGCCACTGACTCCTGACATCGGCTGACACACGGCACATCGCGGACTACTAAACGCCGCGCGGCGGCACCGCGTACGTTCGGGTAGCATCGAACGATTCACTGCGCGCCCGAGCGTGCCCATGACGAGCCTTCAGGAGACTGCCTTTCATGCCCTCGCATGCCGATTCGCCCGCCGTTCATCACGCGGGCTCGCTGACGATTTTCCAGGGCGCCGCGCTGTATATCGGCGCGGTGCTCGGCACCGGCGTCATTGCGTTGCCCGCGCTCGCGGCCGAGGTTGCAGGCCCTGCGTCGCTGCTGGCGTGGGCCGCGCTCGTCGTGCTGTCGGGGCCGCTTGCCGCCACCTTCGCCGCGCTCGGCGCGCGCTATCCGGACGCGGGCGGCGTATCGACCTACGCGCGACGCGCATTCGGGCCGAAGGCCGCGGCAATCGTCGGCTGGTGTTTCTATTTCGCGGTGCCGGCCGGCGCGCCGGCCGCCGCGATGTTCGGCGGCGCGTACGTCGCCGCCGTCACGGGCGGCGGACACGTCACGGTGATCGTCACGGCTGCCGCGCTGATCGCCACGGTGTCGGCCGCGAATGCGTTCGGCGTCACGGTGTCGGGCCGCATGCAGCTCGTGCTGTCGGCGCTGCTCGTCACGCTGCTGCTGGCCGCCGTGCTCGCGTCCGCGCCGCATGCAAGCACGGTGAACCTGCATCCGTTCGCGCCGCATGGCTGGCTCGCGGTCGGCCAGGCTGCCGCACTGCTCGTGTGGAGCTTCGCGGGCTGGGAAGCGATCACGCACCTCGCGGCAGAGTTCCGACGGCCCGCGCACGACATGCCGCGCTCGGCCGGTATCGCGGTCGTGGTCGTCGGCTTTCTGTATCTGTCGGTCGCGGCCGCGAGCGTCACGGTGCTCGGGCCGTCGGCCGGCGCGTCGGGTGCGCCGCTCGCGGAACTGATCGCGGGCGGCATCGGCGGTCACGCGCAGGTGCTGGCGGCAGCGGCCGCGCTGCTGCTCACGCTCGGCACGATGAATGCGTATTTCGCGGGCGCGGCGAAGCTCGGCGCAGCGCTCGGGCGCGACGGCGCACTGCCTGCGTGGCTCGCACAAGGCAGCCAGATCGGCGGCGTGCCGCGCCGAAGTCTTGGCGTGATCGCGGTGCTGGCCGTCGTCGCGCTGGCCGCGACGACGCTCTCGGACGTCGGGCCGAAGCCGCTCGTGCTCGTCACGTCCGGATGCTTCGTGATGGTGTACGGGCTCGGCGCGGCGGCCGCGCTGAAACTGCTGCCGCGCGGCGGCATCGCATATCGCTGCGCGTGGATTTCGCTGGTCGCCGTCGCCGGGCTGTTCCTGACGACGGGGTGGTTCATCTTGTGCCCGCTGCTGCTTGCGGGCGGTGCGCTGCTTTATCTGCGGATGGCCGGGCGACGCACGTGATCGCGTGCCGGCGCCCGTGTGCGGACGAGCAAACGGGCGCTCGCCGCGCTGCGCCGGCACACCGCGAACCGGCCGCGCACCGCTGCGCCGCGGGCGTCAGGCCGGCACCAGTTCGAAGCTGAGCCGCTTGCCGAGTGCGGTGGCCGCGCTCGCGAGCGTCGCGAGCGTGAGGCTCGTGTCGGTTTCGTCGAGCAGCCGGTTGAGCGCGGCGCGGCTGGTCTTCATCCGCGCGGCCATCGCGGTCTTCGTGATGTGCTGCGCCTTCATTTCCTGGCCGATCTGCCACGCGATCACGCGCTTGATCGCGGTGGCGGTGGCCGCTTCGAGATGGCCTTCGTCCTCGAGGAAGCTGTCGAAATCGCTGCCGATATGCGGGTTGTTCGTGGTCGTCATGGGTACTCCAGTGCATGGCGTGGCCGGCCGGCACATCGCCGATCGCATGTGCCGGCGCAGCCGGAGGAATTCAGATGGCGCGCGTCAGCGCTTTCAGCCGCGCGACGGTCACGTCGAGATCGTCGGACGGCGTGGCCTGTGACTGCTTGAAGAACGCGTGCAGCAGCACCATCGTGTCGCCGACGACCGTGAACAGCGCGCGCGCTTCGCTGCGGCAACATCACGCGGATTTCCCACAGATCCTGCGACATCTTCCGGACCAGCGGCATGCCGAGCGGCCAACCGAGTTGAACGGTCTTGATCTCTTCGCCGATCACCCTGCGCTCGACCTGCCCGAGCGCCGTGAGCCATTCGCGCACCGGCTCGTTGCCACGCGCGGTGCGGGAGAACCGCACGTCGAGCGTGATCTGAATCTGCTGTCTCGCCATCGTCGTGTCATCGAGTGCATCAAAAACGGTACGATACGCCAAGCACGACGACACCCGCTACTGACCGGATGGCTAACGAATGACGGTGAGTGAGCGGCAGCCGGACGTCATCCATCCACGCCCTGCCCGGCGTCTCGACGCTGGCGGCGAGCCGGCTTGCGCGCGCTACGGGGGGCGCGATGGGTGTGCGCATCGGCGAACCGCGCCTGCGCGATGTCGCGCACGGCGTCGATCAGCGTCCGGGCGACGGGAGACGGTTGCGCATCGGTGCGCAGCACGAGCCCGACCGGCTCGTCGGTGCCCGCGGAAGGCAGCGGCAGCCGCGCGAGCGCGCCGGCCGACAAGTCGTATTCGGCCGCATAGAGCGGCACGAACCAGACTGCGTCGTTCTCGAGCGTGAGCGCACGCGCGACCGACACCGACAGCACCTCGATGAACGAATCAAGCGGCGGCGCGCCGCACGCGCCGAGCAGTTGCTCGGCCGACTGGCGGATCAGCGTGCCGAACGGCGGCAGCACGACCGGATAGCGCGCGAGCTCGGCGGCCGGCGCGGCACTCGCCAGCAGCGGATGGCCGGCGCGCACGACCGCGACGAGCGGTTCGTTGTACAGCTGCTCGAACGCGAGCCCGATCATCCGCTCCGGCTCCGACAGGCGCCCGATCGCGCATTCGATCGCCCCTGCCTTCAGACGCTCCAGCAGCTCGGTATTGGCAGCCGTCGCGATCCGCACCACGATGCGCGGCCAGCGTGCGGTCAGCGCCTTCATCAGCGCGGGCGCGAGCGATGCCGCGACCGTCGGCAGCATGCCGATTTCGAGCGTCGCCGCGGCCGCGCCGCCTTCGCGCGCGAGCAGCCCGACACCCTGCCGCAGCGCCAGCACGCACGCGTTCGCGTGCGGGATGAACAGTTGGGCTTCGCGGGTCGGCTGCGCGCCGTGCCGCCCGCGTTCGAACAACTTCACGCCGAGGATCGACTCCAGTTCGGCGATCGTCTTCGACACGGCCGGCTGCGTGATCGACAGGCTTTCGGCCGCCTTCTGCACGCCGCCCAACTGCGCGACCGCGAGAAAACACTGCAGGTGCCGGAATTTGACGCGGCCGTCGGCGATACGGTTATTCATAACGGGCGGTTATGCGAATGGTGATATCACGCCATTTTGCATAACTTTCCGGAAACACCCAAGCATTCGGCGCGGCGTCACGCATGACGCCGCCGCGCATGGAATCCGGTCGCCGGCAGCAACGCGATCACGCCGCCTGTCCGGCGGATTTCCATGGGCGCCGCCGAACATAACGAACGGTTATGCGATTCGCGAAAAAAGGTCATTTTGCATAACTTTCCGGATTGGCTAAAGTCTTGCCATCCACTTCGCGAAATACCTGACAGGAGACGCCCGATGGATTCCCCCACGATCCTCACGCCGCGCGACTGGCCGTCGCATCCCGCGTATATCCACCCCGAGTACCGTTCGTCGGTCAAGCGCGGCCCGACCCGCCCGCTGATCCCGTTGAAGGAAAAGCTGCGCGACCAGTACGTGCCCGTCTACGGCACCGACGATCTCGGCGCACTCGACCACGACCTGACGAAGAACGCCGTGAAGAACGGCGAACCGCTCGGCGAGCGCATCGTCGTCACCGGCCGCGTGCTCGACGAAGGCGGCAAGCCCGTGCGCAACACGCTCGTCGAGGTATGGCAGGCGAATGCGGCCGGCCGCTACGTGCACAAGGTCGACCAGCACGACGCGCCGCTCGACCCGAACTTCCTCGGCGCAGGCCGCTGCATGACCGACGCCGAAGGCCGCTACCGCTTCCTGACGATCAAGCCCGGCGCGTATCCGTGGGGCAACCATCCGAACGCATGGCGCCCGAATCACATCCACTTCTCGCTGTTCGGCGACTACTTCGGCTCGCGCCTCGTCACGCAGATGTACTTCCCCGGCGATCCGCTGCTCGCGTACGACCCGATCTTCCAGGGCACGCCGGAAGCGGCGCGTGACCGCCTGATCTCGCGCTTCTCGATGGACATCACCGAAGAAGGCTATGCGCTCGGCTACGAATTCGACATCGTGCTGCGCGGCCGCGACGCCACCCCGATGGAGCGCTGAACCATGACGACGCTGAAGCAAACCCCTTCGCAGACGGTCGGCCCGTACTTCGCGTACGGCCTGTGCCCGCAGCAATACGACTACGACCTGAAGAGCCTGTTCACGCCGGCGATCGCCACGCCCGACGCCGAAGGCGAGCACGTGCTGCTGGTCGGACAGGTGTTCGACGGCGACGGCAACGTCGTCAGCGACGCGGTGCTCGAATTCACGCAGGTGGACGGCGCGGGCCGCTATCCCGCGTCGCGCGACGACATCGCGAAGTCCGGCTTCACGGGCTTCGCACGCGTCGGCACGGGCACCGATGCGCAGCACCGCTTCGTTGTCCAGACGGTCAAGCCGGGCCGCGCCGCCGCCGACGAAGCGCCGCACATCAACGTGACCGTGATGATGCGCGGGATCCTGACCCACGCGTTCACCCGCGTGTATTTCGACGACGAAGCCGCGGCGAACGCGGCCGATCCGGTGCTGAACCTCGTGCCGGCCGAACGCCGCGCAACGCTCGTCGCAAAGCGCGACGCGCAACCGGGCCGGCCCGTCGTGTACCGCTTCGACATTCGCATGCAGGGGCCGGACGAGACCGTGTTCTTCGACGTGTGACCCGCGAGCCGGCGCACGCCGGCTGCCCGCACCGAACCGCCGTGTGGCGCGATACCGACAGGCATCGCGTCGTGCGGCGGTTTTCGCTTTCGGGCCCCCACATTCGATGCCGTGCCGCAGCACGCCCGATCGGGACGGCCGACGCCCTTGGTTGACTGCTCCCGCCTCCGGCATCAAACGCGCGATTGAAACGCATGCTGCGACAGCACATGAATCGTCGGGCCCGCACGATATCGTTTGCGCGTTACACGGCGTATGCTTTGCTATCCGCCCGACACCGACGGGATTGAATCGGAACAGGCAACAATTTCACCCGCAATGCGCGAACACTGCCCCGCTGCCTGAGCGCGCATTTTTCTGACCGAGTGCCTTCAAGCGCGTCTGACCGAAACCTGGCAGACGCGTTTTTTTCGTCCGCGACCGGAGCACGCCGCCGCACTCGCCACCGCCTCTGCTCCGGCTAGCGGCGAACCTCCAGATACCGGCTCGGCGTTTCGCCGAGGATGCGGCGAAACGCCGACGTAAAGGCGCTCGCGCTCGCATAGCCCAGATCGAACGCGACCCGCGTCACCGGCTGACCGTCGCTCAGGCGGGTAATCGCCGCCAGCATGCAGACCTGCTGACGCCAGGCGGCGAAACTCACGCCGGTCTGCGCGCGGAACAGCCGCGTAAACGTGCGCCGGCTCACGCCCGCGTCGGTCGCCACCTGGTCGAGATCGGCCGCGATCGACGGCGACGCGAACAGATGCCGGCAGATCTTCGCGAGGCGCGCGTCGGCCGGCAGCGGCGCGTGCAGCGACAGCCGCGGCATCGTCGCGATTTCCGCGACCAGCAGCGCCATCAGCTTGCCCGCCCGGCCGTCGACGTCGTACATCGCCGGCAGGTCGATCGCATCGTCGATCAGTTGCCGCAGGAGCGGCGACACGCCGTACACGCCGCACTGGTCCGGCAGCCCCGCGGCCTCGGCCGTGTCGTCCGACACGAACGTGTTGAGCATCGTGACCGGCCCGGTCATCGTCATTTCGTGCCGCACGCCGGCCGGCACCCAGCACGCGCGCTGCGGCGGCACCAGCCAGCGGCCGTGCGGCGTCGACACGCTGATCGTGCCGCGCGACGCGAACGCGAACTGCCCGCGCCGGTGCGCGTGCTCCGGAAACGTCGTGCCCGCCGCGTAGTCGTTGGCGGTCACCACGACGCTACGGGGAATGTCTTCGTAGGGATCCAGCAGCGTATTTCTCAAGGCCCGAATTCCATCATGAATGACCCGATATCGAAGGCGGGTCACCTTCGATCGGTCTACGATCCGCTCCACGCTTGCGCGACCGGATGGCCGCAAGACCCGACGGCCGAATCGGCCGGATAGCGACTTCTTCGGAGCGGAGATGCCCAATACGTTTCATCGCGTGGGGGACGGCCCCCACCCTGTTCTCGTGCTGCACGGCTGGTTCGGCGACGCGCGTGCGTTCGAGCCCGTCGAGACGTGGCTGTCGCACGAACGCTTCACCTATGTGTTCATGGACTACCGCGGCTACGGCGGCATGCGCGGCGCGCACGGCGCGCACTCGATCGCCGAAATCGCCGCCGACACGCTCGCCCTCGCCGACGCGCTCGGCTGGCGCACGTTCAGCCTCGTCGGCCACTCGATGGGCGGCATGGCGATCGAGAAGGTCGCCGCCATGGCGCCCGACCGGGTACGCGCGCTGGTGCCGATCGCGCCGGTGCCGTGCGGCGGCCTGCCGTTCGACGCCGCGCGACGCGCGCTATTCGAACGCGCCGCCGACCAGCTCGCCGATCGCCGCACCATCATCGATCGCAGCACCGGCGGCCGGTTGCCCGCCGCCTGGGTCGAGTGGAAAGCCGCGTATTCGGCATCCTGTTCGTCGCCGCACGCGTTCGGCGCGTACTTCCGCGCGTGGGCCGACACGGATTTCACCGACGAGATCACGGGCCGCCATCCGGTGAAGGTGCTGATCGGCGAACACGACCCGGCGTTCGACGCGGCGCTGATGGCGCGCACCTATCTGCGGCGCTATCCGCACGCGACCGTCGACGTGCTGCGCAATGCCGGTCATTACCCGATGAACGAAACCCCGCTCGCGCTGGTCGCCGCGATGGAAGCGTTCCTGCTCGACACGGCGGCAGACCGCGCGCCCGGTGCGTGACGCGCCGCGCATCGGCGGCCTCCGGTCGGCACGCATCACCGCAGCATGAACGACATGGCCGACAGGCTGTTCAGCGTGCGCACCACGTGCTCGACCGACGGCCCGTCGAAGCGCAGCGTCACCGCATCGACCCGCTCGAGCGACGGCAGCACGCAGAACAGATCGGCGAGCGCAGCCGTCTGCACGCGCAGCGTGCAAGCGGCCGGCGCGGGCCGGTGCGCGGTCGCGCGCCAGCCGGACGACAGCGCATGCGCGACCGTTTCGCGTGCGGCGGTCGCGATGCGCGCGCAGGACGCGGCCGGCGTGAGCGTGTCGCCGCTCGATGCGCCGCCGGCCGTCTTGACCGTCTCGAAACGCGCGTCCGGAAACAGCGGCCGGGTTTCCTCGGCGAATACGTCGTCGCCCGACGCCAGCGCGACGTGCGCGCCGTATTCGCGCGCCAGCGCGCCGTACAGCCCGGCTTCGCCGAGTTCGACGCCGTTCAGCCACACCTGCGTGAACGCGAAGCTGTTGATGGTGTGCGCAAGCACGCCGCGCGTCTGCGACTTCGCATGAAAGCCGATCATGAACACGAGGTCGGGCTGCTGCTCGAGGCCTGCCATCATCCCCAGCGTGCGCGGCTTGCCGAGCACGACGCGGGCGCGGGCATCGAGCCCGTCGGGCAGCAGATTGCGGAAGCTGCCGTGCGAATCGTTGACCCAGACGGCCTGCGCGCCGCCGGCGAACGCGCCTTCGATCGCCGCGTTCGCCTCGGCGGTCATCCAGCGGCGCGCACGTTCGTATTCCGGATTGCCGGCACGCGTCTGCTCGAGGGCGAACACGCCGGCGACACCCTCGATGTCGGTCGAGATCAGAATCTTCATGAATGGCTCGGACGTCCTTCGTTGCCTGCGTTGAATAACCGCTCGAGCTCGGGCACCGCATCGCGCAGCGATTGCCGTACGTGGCCGTCGCGGCCGGTCACGGTCAGGGCCTGCAGCAGCGCGTCGGCGATCGCGTGCTCGACGCTTTCGGCCGCGGCCATGAACAGCGGATCGAGCGCCGCATCGGCCACGAGGGCCGGCAGCGCGACGGTCGACGCATCGTGCGCGATCGTGTACGCGGTGGAAAAGGCGAGCGCGATGTCGCCGCTGCCATGCCCGTAGACCGAGCCGGTGCGGGCGAGCCCCGCGCCCGCGCGGCGCGCGAGCCGCGACAGTTGCCGCGCGTCGAGCGGCGCATCGGTCGCGAGCAGCAGGATGATCGAGCCTTGCTCGGGCGGCGCCGCGTGCGTCGGCTGAGCGTCCGCTGCGGCACGCCGCTGCGCGACGATCCGTCCGACCGGCACGCCACCGAGCATCAGCATCGGCAGCCGGCCGAAATTCGCGAGCACCAGCGCGCCGACCGTATACGGCCTGCCGGCCGCGACGGCCACGCGCGACGCGGAGCCGATCCCGCCCTTCAGGTCGAAACACGACATCCCGCGCCCGGCGCCTGCCGCGCCACGTGCGAAATCTCGCGCCGCGGTATGGCAGGCTTCGTCGTAATGCGCGGCCGTCACAGCGAACGCCTGGATGTCGTTCAGATAGCCGTCGTTGCACTCGAACACGAGCGGGTTGACGGTCGGCCAGTCGCGGCCGATTTGCGGGTTCTCCGCGACCGCCGCGCGAATCTGCGCCTGCGCCACCGCGCCGACGCCGAACGTGTTGGTCAGCGCGATCGGCGTATCGAGCGTGCCCAGTTCGTCGACCTGCACGAGCCCGACGCTCTTGCCGAAGCCGTTGATCACGGCCGCGCCGGCCGGCACCTTGCTGCGGTACAGGTCGCCCGGGTGCGGCTTCACGACGGTGACGCCCGTCTGCACGTCGCCCGCATCGAGCGTCGCATGGCCGACCGTCACGCCCGGCACGTCGGCGATCGTGCCGCGCGGCCCGGCCGGCAGCGTCGCGGCCCACATGGGCACGGCTTTCATCAGCGCCGCTCCAGCTTCGGGTCGAGCGCGTCGCGCAGCCCGTCGCCGAGCAGGTTGAACGCGAGCACGGTCAGGAAGATCGCGAGGCTCGGGAAGATCGCGACGTGCGGCGCGGTCACCATGTCCGCGCGCGCCTCGTTGAGCATCGCGCCCCACTCCGGCGTCGGCGGCTGCGCGCCGAGCCCGAGGAACGACAGGCTCGCGGCCGTGATGATCGACGTGCCGATCCGCATCGTGAAGTAGACGACGACCGACGACACGGTGCCCGGCAGGATGTGCCGCATGATGATCGTCCAGTCGGACGCGCCGATGCTGCGCGCGGCTTCCACGTAGGTCATGTGCTTGAGCATCAGCGTGTTGCCGCGCACGAGCCGCGCGAACGCCGGAATGCTGAAGATCGCGACCGCGCAGATCACGTTGACCATCCCGTTGCCGAGGATCGCGACCACGCCGATCGCGAGCAGGATCCCCGGGAACGCGAACAGCACGTCGGCCACGCGCATCGTGATGCGGTCCCACCAGCCTTCGTAGTAGCCGGCGAGCAGCCCGAAGAACGTGCCGATGAGCGCGCCGAGCGCGACCGAGAAGAAGCCGGCCGCGAGCGAGATGCGCGTGCCGGTGACGATCCGGCTGAAGATGTCGCGGCCAAGCGAGTCGACGCCGAACCAGTGCACGGCCGACGGCCCCGCATTCAGCGCGTCGTAGTCGAAGTAGTTCTCCGGATCGAACGGCACGATGTGCGGGCCGACGAAGGCCAGCACGACGAGCGCGAGCACGAAGCCGCCGGCGACCAGCGCGACGGTCTGCTTGCGGAACTTGCGCCAGAATTCACGCCACGGCGTGCGGATCGTGTTCGATGCGGCCGGCGCCGCGGGCTGGACAGTCGCGTTCATGCTGGCCTCACGCTCACTTGAACCGGATGGTCGGGTTGATGACCGCGTACAGCACGTCGACGGTCAGGTTGATCAGGATGAATTCGAGCGAGAACAGCAGCACGATCGCCTGGATCACCGGGTAGTCGCGCATCGTGACCGCATCGACCAGCAGGCGCCCGAGCCCCGGCCAGTTGAACACGGCCTCGACGACGATCGAGCCGCCGAGCAGGAAGCCGAACTGCAGCCCCATCATCGTGACGACCGGGATCATCGCGTTGCGCAGGCAATGCTTGAGCACCACCAGCGGCTCGTGCACGCCCTTCGCGCGCGCGGTGCGCACGTAGTCCTCGTTGAGCACCTCGACGAACGACGCGCGCGTGAAGCGCGCCATCACGGCCGCGACCGCGGCGCCGAGCGTCAGCGACGGCAGCACGTAGCTCTTCCACGTGCCGTCCGGCACGACCGGCAGCCAGCCGAGCTTCACCGAGAAGATCTCCATCAGCAGCATGCCGAGCGCGAACGCCGGAAACGAGATGCCCGACACCGCGATCGTCATCCCGAGGCGGTCGGGCCAGCGGTTGCGCCATACCGCCGACGCGATCCCGATCGCCATCCCGAACGCCGTCGCCCACACCATGCTGACGAGCGTGAGCAGCAGCGTCGGCATGAAGCGCTCGCCGATCTCGGTCGACACCGGCCGCTTGCTGCGCGTCGACGTGCCGAAATCGCCGTGCGCGATCTTCACGAAGAAGTTCGCGAACTGCGCGGGCAGCGGCCGGTCGAGCCCGAGATCGGTGCGCACCAGCGCGACCGTCGCGTCGTCGGCTTCCGGGCCGGCCGCGAGCCGCGCCGGATCGCCCGGCAGCAGGTGCACGAACAGGAACACCAGCACCGCGACGATCGCGAGCGTGGGCAGCAGGCCGAACAGGCGTTTGACGAGAAAATTCAGCATGGGGCACCGATCGAATCAGCGCGCCGGCAGCTTGCGCCGCCGGCGCCGGACAGCGGGCGAGCTGCCGTCATTTCACCGAGATTTCGTCGAAGTTGAACGAACCGTCCGGCATCACGTACATGCCGTGCAGGCGCTTGCTGCGCGCGTAGACGATCTTCTCCTGCACCAGGAAGATCCACGGCGCGTCGGCCCACACCAGCTTCTGCGCGTCGGCGTACAGGGCGGCCTTCTTCGCGTTGTCGGTCGTCTCGAGCGCCTTCGCGAGATCGTCGTCGACGGCTCCGTTCTTGTAGTACGCGGTGTTGTAGAGCTTCGGCGGCGCCGACGTGGACGCGAGCAGCGGCGACAGCGCCCAGTTCGCCTCGCCCGTCGAGGCCGACCAGCCGCTGTAGTACATCCGCACCGGCGCCGCCGCCGGATCCTGCGCGCTCTCGACCTTCGCGACCCGCTCGCCGGCCTCGAGCGCCTGCACCTGCACCTTCACACCGACCTGCGCGAGCTGCTGCTGGACGAACTGGATCAGCTTCTGCGCCGTCGAATGGTTGTACGCGGACCAGAGCGTCGACTCGAAGCCGTTCGGATAACCGGCCTCCTTCAGCAGCGCGCGCGCCTTCGCCGGATCGTACGGCCAGGGCCCGAGCTTGGTCGCGTATTCGACGCCGACCGGGGCGACGCCCGTCTGCGGGGTCGCGTAGCCGGCGAACACGACCTTCGCGAGCGCCTCCTTATTGACCGCGTAGTTCAGCGCTTCACGCACCTTCGGATTGTCGAACGGCTTCTTCTGCGTGTTCAGCGAGATGTAGCGCTGGATGATCGACGGCCGCTCGATCAGCTCGACCTTCGGATTGCTCTTCAGGTCGGCCGCCTGCTCGAACGGAATCGTGAACGCGAAATCCGCCTCGCCGGTCTTGAGCAGCGCGGCGCGCGTGTTGTTGTCGACCACCGGCTTCCAGTCGATCGAATCGACCTTCGGATAGCCCTTCTTCCAGTAACCGGCAAACTTCTTCACCTTCATGTCGTCGGTCTGCTTCCATTCGACGAACTCGAACGGGCCCGTGCCAACCGGATGCAGCGACACGTCGCGCCCCCACTTCTTCAGCGCGGCCGGCGAGATCATCACCGCCGACGGGTGCGCGAGCGTGTTGATGAACGCGGAGAACGGCTCGCGCAGCGTGAAGCGCACCGTCATCGGATCGACCACCTCGGTCTTCTCGATCACGCGGAACAGCCCGTAGCGCTTCAGCTTGTTCGCCGGATCGGTCACGCGGTCGAAGTTCGCCTTCACCGCGTCGGCGTTGAAGTCGGTGCCGTCGTGAAACTTCACGCCCGGGCGCAGCTTGACCGTGTAGACCTTCGCATCGGGCGACGCCTGGTAGCTCGTCGCGAGCACGTTCACGAGCTTCATGTCCTTGTCGAAGCCAAACAGCCCTTCGTAGAACGACTTCACGACGGCCTGCGACACCGTGTCGTTCGCGTCGTACGGGTCCATCGTCGTGAACGTCGAGTACACGGCGACCACGACGTTCTGCTGCGCGAACGCGGGCGCGGCGAACAGCGCGAGCGCGCCTGCCCCCGCGGCGAACAGCGCGCGCGGGCGGAACATCGGGAACGAATGCGGCTTGTTCATTTTGTCTGGCTCCTGTGGATGATTCGGTAACGCGTGGTGGAAATCGCGGCGCGACTGCATCCGCTCCGGGAAGTGACGCCGTTGCCTGGCGCGTGCGCAGCTACGGTCCATATGCGCCTCGCCGCGCAATCAATACGCGCCGCCGACGCGATGCGTCGCGACGTAGTGATCGGGGCCGACCGCGACGAGCGGTGCGACGATCGGCTCGTCGCCGACCGCGCGGATCGGGCTCGGAATCTCGTCCGCCGCGAGCTGGCGCGGCGCATGCCGGCGTGCCGGGTCGGCCACCGGCACCGCGCTCATCAGCTTCCTCGTGTACGGATGCTGCGGCGCCTCGAACACCGCACGGCGCGGGCCGATCTCGACGATCTGGCCGAGATACATCACCGCGACCCGGTGGCTGACGCGCTCGACGACGGCCATGTCGTGCGAGATGAACAGATACGCGACGCCGAGCTCGCGCTGCAGGTCGAGCATCAGGTTCACGATCTGCGCCTGCACCGACACGTCGAGCGCGGACACCGATTCGTCGGCGATCACGACCTTCGGATTCAGCGCGAGCGCGCGCGCGATGGCGATCCGCTGGCGCTGGCCGCCCGAGAATTCGTGCGGATAGCGGCGCGCGGCCTCCGGCGGCAGGCCGACCTTGTCGAGCAGCCAGTCGACGCGCGCCTGCGCTTCGCGGCCGCTCGCGACACCGTGCACGAGCAGCGGCTCCATGATCGAGAAACCGACCGTCAGGCGCGGGTTCAGCGACGCGAACGGATCCTGGAAGATGAACTGGATGTTCCGGCGCAGCGCCTGCAGGTCCTGGCCCTTCAGCGCGCTGATGTCGCGGCCGTCGAATTCGATCGAGCCGCTCTGCGATTCGACGAGGCGCAGCAGCGAGCGGCCGGTGGTCGACTTGCCGCAGCCCGATTCGCCGACGAGCGCCAGCGTCTCGCCCGCGCGCAGCTCGAAGCTCACGCGCTCGACCGCATGCACGTACTGCGACACGCGGCCGAACACGCCACTCTTCACCGGAAACCGCGTGACGAGATCGCGCACGCGCAGGATCGGCGGCGCGGCCGGATCGACGCGCGGCTGCCCGGCGGCGGGGACCGCGGCGGCATCGTTCGCATCGTTCGCATCGGCCGCATCACTCGCGTCGTTCGCGGCAGGCGCCGGCGCGGCCGCGCTCGCGCCGTCCACCTTCAGCAGCGGAAATTTCTCGGGGATATCGGTGCCGTGCATCGAGCCGAGCCGCGGCACGGCCGCGAGCAGCGCACGCGTGTAGCGATGCGCGGGCGTCGCGAAAATGCGCTCGGACTCGCCCTCCTCGACCTTCTCGCCGCGATACATCACCAGCACACGATCGGCCACTTCGGCCACCACGCCCATGTCGTGCGTGATGAAGATCACGCCCATGTTCATTTCGTCCTGCAGGCCGCGGATCAGTTGCAGGATCTGCGCCTGGATCGTCACGTCGAGCGCGGTCGTCGGTTCGTCGGCGATCAGGAGCGCGGGCCGGCACGACAGCGCCATCGCGATCATCACGCGCTGCCGCATCCCGCCGGACAACTGGTGCGGATAGCGCGCGAACACGCGGCGCGCCTCCGGAATGCGCACGAGATCGAGCAGCCGCAACGCTTCCGCGCGCGCTTCGGTCGCGCTCTTCGACTGGTGCAGCGCGATCGCCTCGCTGATCTGGTCGCCGACCGTAAACACCGGGTTCAGCGACGTCATCGGCTCCTGGAAGATCATCGCGATGTCCGCGCCGCGAATCCCGCGCATCGTCGCCGCACTCGCCTGCGCGAGGTCGACGAGCGCGCCGCCGCGGCGCCGCAACGCGATCCGGCCACTCGTGATCTCGCCGCCGCCGTGCTCGACGAGCCGCATCAGCGCGAGCGACGTGACCGACTTGCCGGAGCCCGATTCGCCGACGATCGCGAGCGTCTCGCCGCGATCGACGTGAAACGACACGTTGCGTACCGCGTCGAACGTCGCGTTCTCTCGTCGGAACATCACCGACAGGTCGTCGACGGCGACCACACGCTGTTCCGGCAGCACCAGCGCGGACGGGGTTCGGCTCGAAGTCATGCGAAGGTCTCCTCGTACGATCCGGAATCAGGCCGCATCGTCGCGATAGATGCCGACCACGGGCGTCTCGCCGACGCGTGCGTAGCCGCGATACATCCCTTCCGTGTTGAACGGCATCGCGACGTTGCCGTGCGCGTCGACCGCGACGATCCCGCCGCGCCCGGCCAGGCGCGGCAGCTTGTTCATCACGACGTCGTGCGCGGCGTCGGCAAGCGACGCGCCGCGATAGGCCATCTGCGCGGCCACGTCGTGCGCGGTCGCGAGCCGGATGAACATCTCGCCGGTGCCCGTCGCGGAGACCGCGCAGGTCGCGTCGTCCGCGTAGCAGCCGGCACCGATGATCGGCGAATCGCCGACGCGTCCGGGCTGCTTGTTGGTGATGCCGCCGGTCGACGTCGCCGCCGCGATATGGCCGCGCAGGTCGCACGCGACCGCGCCGACCGTGCCGTGCTTGCGGTCGGGATCGAGCGGCTCGGCCGGCTGCCCGGCGCCGAACGCGAAGGTCGCCGCGTCGTGGTCGAGCATCATGCCGGCCGCCTCGCGCGCCTTGAGCCACTGCGCACGACGCGCTTCCGTGTCGAAGTAGCCGGGCTCGGCGAGTTCGAGGCCCTGTGCGGCCGCGAACGCATCGGCGCCCGCGCCCGCGAACAGCACGTGCTCGCTTGCCTCCATCACGCGCCGCGCGGCGAGGACCGGATTGCGCACGCGGGTCGCGCAGCAGATCGCGCCGGCCGCGAGCGTCGTGCCGTCCATCACCGCCGCGTCGAGCTCGTGCTTGCCTTCGGCCGTATAGACGGCGCCGCGCCCGGCGTTGAACAACGGACAGTCCTCGAGCATCCGCACCGCGACGGTGACGGCGTCGAGCGCGCTGCCGCCGTCGGCGAGCACCTTCTGCGCGGCCTGCAGGATCGCGGTGAGTTCGGCGCGGTAACGGCGTTCGGTGTCGGTGTCCATCGCCTCGCGCAGGATCGTGCCTGCACCGCCATGAATCGCGACGATCGCGGATGAAGTCATGATTTTTTCGGACCGGAAGAAGAAGGGTTGGCGGCCGGCAGCGCCGCTTGCGGCTGGACCAGCCACGGCAACAGGAATTCGGTCATTTCGGCGGCGGACTTCGCGGAGCGGTGCGTGCGCAGCGCGACCGCGTCGATCAGCGCCTCGATCATCGTCAGCACGGCCGCTTCCGACGTGGCCGCGAAACGCCGCTCGGCCTTCACGTACAGGTTCAGCGACGCAATCGGTGCCAGCGGCGAACCGGGCCCGTCGGAAATGCCGAGCACGCGCGCGCCGCGCGCCGCCGCGCGGCGGGCCAGCTCGATCGTGTCCTTCACGTAGCGGGGAAACGCGAGCGCGATCACGAGATCGCGCGAGTCGGCCGTGTACAGGCGCCGCGCCGCATGCGACGGGCCGCCGAGCAGCGCGAGCGACTGCACGTTGTCGTGACACACCGACAGGCCGTGTTCCATCAGCCCGGTCAGAAACGCGCTCGAACCGGCGCCGAGGATCAGCACGCGCCGCGCGCCGACGATCGCCTCGACGGCCGCTTCGACGTCGGCCGCATCCAGCTGCGCGCGCGTGTTCTCGATGTTCGTGACGGCCTGGTCGAACACCGCGTCGATCCACGCGGCGCCGCGCACGCCCTGCTCCTGCTCTTGCTCCTGCGCGGAACGCAGCCGTTCGACCGGGCCGAGCGTCGCCTCGAAGCCGCGCACGAGCGCCGCGCGCATCGCCGGATAACCGTCGAAGCCGAGCGCCTTCGCGAAGCGGTTCGCGGTCGCGATCGATGCGTTCACGGCCTGCGCCAGCTCGTCGATCCGCATCGTCGCCGCGCGGAACGGATTCGCGAGCACGAACTCGCCCATCCGGCGGTGGATCGGCGTCATCCGCGGCATGGCCGAGGCGATGCGCTCCGCGATCGCGGATTCCTCGTGACTGACATCGTGCGGAAGGAGCGGCGTCATGCGAATGGTTTTGCAAGGTGGATGAAAATCAATTTACACAATCTGCCGACAGGAAAAAAATAAATTTTCATCAGGGTTGTCACGCCCATTGCCGGGCCCGGCTGATGCAGTCGGCCCGTCGACGGCCGCTCGGCCCCGGCAAGCGGGCGTTCGGCGCTCGGTCGTCACGCAACGCGCCGGACACCCGATCTGCACGCCTATCGGGAATACCCCAAGCATGTTCGTTCGAATGCAGATTCACGTTGACCTGATTCGAATTCGAACATAGGATGCTCGAAAATGATCAGTCGTCCGATAACATCAGCTTTCGACAACATCGAAATGTTCGATTGAATGTGGTCATTTCGAGAAAAACCGGGCGAATCGGCGCCCACCAAGATCGGACATCGTACAAATAAGACTGAACGAGACGCCCTGGCCGGGCGACTTGCATGGATCAGGAGACAGCAGTGAAAACAGTCAAGGCGTTGCGCTGGTGGATCATCGTGCTGGTATGCCTCGGCACGATCCTCAACTACCTCGCTCGAAACTCCCTCGCGGTGCTCGCACCGGAACTGAAGCAGGTGTTCGCGATCTCGACGCAGCAGTACTCGTATATCGTCGGCGCATTCCAGATCGGCTACACGATCATGCAGCCGGTGTGCGGGTTCATCGTCGACCTGATCGGGCTGCGGCTCGGGTTCGCGCTGTTCGCGATGCTTTGGTCGGTGGTCGGCGTCGCGCACGGCTTCGCGTCGGGCTGGCTGTCGCTCGGCATCCTGCGCGGCTTGCTCGGGCTGTTCGAGGCCGCCGCGATTCCGTCGGGGATGAAGGCCGTCGCCGAATGGTTTCCCGATCGCGAGAAATCCGTCGCGGTCGGCTACTTCAACGCCGGCACGTCGCTCGGCGCCGCGATCGCGCCGCCGCTCGTCGTGTTCCTGTCGATGCGGTTCGGCTGGCAATCCGCGTTCATGGTCACCGGCGCCCTCGGCTTCCTGTGGGCCGCGCTCTGGTACACGCAGTACCGCTCGCCGGCCTATCATCCGCGCCTCACGTCGCAGGAGCGCACGCTGATCCGCGACGGCCAGGCCACGATGCCGGCCGTGTCGAAGCGCCGGATTCGCGACGTCGTCACCGCGCGCCGCTTCTGGGCCATCGCGCTGCCGCGCTTCTTCGCGGAACCCGCATGGCAGACCTTCAGCTTCTGGATTCCGCTGTACCTCGCCACCGAGCGCCACATGGCGCTCACGCAGATCGCCGTCTTCGCGTGGATGCCGTTTCTCGCGGCCGACCTCGGCGGCATCGCGGGCGGCTACCTGTCGCCCTACCTCGCGAACCGGTTCAAACTGCCGCTCGTGTGGTCCCGCGTCGCCGGCGTCGCGCTCGGTTCGGTGCTGATGCTCGGGCCGGCGATGATCGGGCTCGTGTCGTCGCCGTATACGGCCATTGCCCTGTTCTGCGTCGGCGGCTTCGCGCACCAGATGATCTCGGCACTCGTCAACACGCTGTCGGCCGACGTGTTCGATCCCGAGGAAGTCGGCACCGCCAGCGGCTTCGCGGGCATGGCCGCGTGGATCGGCGGGCTCGGCTTCTCGCTGCTGGTCGGCGCGCTCGCCGACAAGATCGGCTACGCCCCGCTGTTCGCGTGCCTCGGCCTGTTCGACATCATCGGCGTCACGCTGCTCGCGGTGCTGATCCGCGGGCAGTCGAAGCAGGAACGCCTGCTCGCGCAACACGCCTGACCTTCGTTTTCATCAGGAATCGCCTTCATGACTTCGCTTCTTCATCCGCCCGTGTTCCGCGTCGCCGCCCGGCAGGCGAACCGTGTGCTGCTCGCGTCCGACGCGGGCGCGACCCTCGAGATCTTCGTGCTCGAGGACGACATCGTGCGCGTGCGCGTGCTGCCCGACGCGACGCCGCGCAACCCGCGCACCTGGACGATCGCACCGGGCCTCGACGACGTGCCGCTCGAGGGCCGCGACCGTCTCGACCTCGGCGGGTTCGCGCTGCCCGACTACGACTTCGGCGAGGACGACGGCGGCGTGCGCATCGAAACCGCGCAGGTCCGTCTCACGGTAAGCCGGCAGGGCGGCCATTGCACGTGGTCGATGCGTGGTGCCGACGGCGCGTGGCGCGTCGTGCTCGCCGACCGCGCGACGCAGGCGTACAACTTCGGCTGGTGGGACGACCGCGCCTATCACTACGTCGCCCGCGAGCGCGGCGACAAGGTGTTCGGCCTCGGCGAACGCGCGGGCGACCTCGACCGTACCGGCGCGCGCTTCGAGATGCGCAACATCGACGCGATGGGCTACAGCGCGAAGCACACGGACCCGCTCTACAAGCACATCCCGTTCTACGTCACCTGGTCGCCCGACGCGTGCCAGGGCTTCGGGCTGTTCTACGACACGCTGTCGGATTGCGCGTTCGACATGGGCCGCGAGCTCGACAACTACCACGGTCTGTACCGCTACTTCGTCGCCGAGCACGGCGATCTCGACTACTACTTCATCGCATCGCCCGACACGCCGCTCACCGCCGCCCGGCGCTTCACGTGGCTCACCGGGCGCCCGGCGCGCACGCCGAAATGGGGGCTCGGCTATTCGGGCTCGACGATGAGCTACACCGACGCGCCGGACGCGCAGCGCCAGATGAACCAGTTCGTCGAGCAGTGTGAATCGCACGACATCCTGTGCGATTCGTTCCACCTGTCGTCGGGCTATACGTCGATCGGCGCGAAGCGCTACGTGTTCAACTGGAACCGCGAGAAGTTTCCCGACGCGAAGGGATTCGTGAAGCACTACCGCGACCACGGCATCCGCCTGTGCGCGAACATCAAGCCGTGCCTGCTGCGCGACCATCCCGCGTTCGACGACGCTGCACGGCGCGGGCTGCTGATCCGCTCGGCGTCCGGCGAGCCGGCGTGGGTGCAGTTCTGGGACGAGGTCGGCGCATATATCGACTTCACGCAACCGGACGCTTGCCGCTGGTGGCGCGAGCAGGTCACGTCGGCGCTGCTCGACTACGGGATCGAGTCGACCTGGAACGACAACAACGAATACGAGATCTGGTCGCCCGACGCGATCGCGCACGGCTTCGGCCAGCCATTTCCCGCGCGCGAGGCGAAAGTGCTGCAGACGATGCTGATGATGCGTGCGTCGCGCGACGCGCAGCGCGCGCATGCGCCGGCGCAGCGGCCGTTCCTCGTGTCACGCTCCGGCGGCGCCGGCATGCAGCGTTATGTGCAGACCTGGTCCGGCGACAACTACACGTCATGGGAAACGCTGCGCTACAACCTGAAGATGGGCCTCGGGCTCGCGCTGTCGGGCGTGTCGAACATCGGTCACGACATCGGCGGCTTCTCCGGTCCCGCACCGTCGCCCGAGCTGCTGCTGCGCTGGGTCCAGTTCGGCATCTTCATGCCGCGCTTCAGCATCCATTCGTGGAATGACGACGGCACCGTCAATGAACCGTGGATGTATCCGGAGATCACCGCGCGGATCGCGTCGCTGATCAAGCAGCGCTACCGGCTGCTGCCTTATCTCTATCACCTGTTGTGGCTGTCGACCACGCGCTACGAGCCCGTGCTGCGGCCGACCTTCGGCGACTTCCCCCGCGACCCGCGCTGCTACGACGAATGCGACGACATGATGCTCGGCGACGCGCTGCTCGTCGCGCCGGTGGTCGACCCGGGCCGCACGGAACGCACGGTCTACCTGCCGTCGGGCGCGCGCTGGCTGTGCTGCGCGAGCGCGCGATCGTTCGACGGCGGCGCGAGCGTGACGCTGCCCGCGCCGCTCGACACGCCGGTGATGCTGTTGCGCGAAGGCCGTGTGCTGCCGCTGAACGTCGCCGAGCAACGCTTCGGCGCGCGCGCGGACACGCGCGGCTTCCTCGTCGCGCCACGCATCGAGGACGGTGTCGCATACGGCGAATGCGTCGAGGACGACGGCGAAACGGAAGCGTGGCGCGACGGCGAATACGGGCTGTGGCGCATCGAGACCGGCCGCCAGGCGTCGGGCGAACTCGGCGTGTCGGTCCGCTGGGACGGCCGCATGCATCGCCCCGCCGAGCGCCTCGAGATCCTGCTGCCGGCGTCGCTGCAAGGCGCGCTTGCGGTGCGCGGCGCGCGCGTCGAGCACGATGCGCGGGACGGCGCGTGGCGTCGCCTCGTCGTGGCGCTCGACGACTGACCGCGCACGCTCGGGCAAGCGCCGAGCCATGTTCGGGCGGACCGCGCACGCGGCCCGCCCCGCCATCCAAGAGGAGGCCGTCCAGCCTCCCGCCCCCTGAAGAGACCTGGAGATCGACAATGAAGGCACCGCATCATCATTATGCAATCCTGATTTTATCCGCCGCGTCGCTCGGCGCTTCCGCCGCCCATGCGCAGAGCAGCGTGACGCTGTACGGCGTGGTCGACGATTCGCTCGCGTACGTGAACAACCAGCAAGGCCACTCGAACGTGTACATGCGCGACGGCAACCTGTATGCGTCGAAGTTCGGCCTGCGCGGCGACGAGGATCTCGGCGGCGGCACGCACGCGATCTTCGACCTGCAATCCGGCTTCAACCTGAACACCGGCGCGCAAGCCGCCGCCGGCACGATCTTCAACCGCCAGGCCTTCGTCGGGCTGCGCAACGACCATTACGGCACGGTGACGGCCGGCCGCCAGTACACGCCGTACTTCCTGCTGGTCGGCCCCTACGCGTCGAGCAGCTGGCTGACCGGTGCGACCGGCGCGCATCCGGGCGACATCGACGGCCTCGACACGACCATCCGCGTGAACAACTCGGTCACCTATACGTCGCCGACCTTGTCCGGGCTGACCGCGAGCGCGATGTATGCGTTCGGCGGCATCGCCGGCGCGACCGGCAAGGGCAATACGTTCAGCGCCGCGCTGCGCTATGCGAACGGGCCGGTCGGGATCGCGGCCGGCTACCTGCGCATCAACAGCTCGGGTTCGTCGGCGGGGTTCCTGAATCCGGCGACCGCGGCGTCGGGCAGCTTCGCCGTGTCCGTGCTGAACCAGGGCTACCTGACCGCGAAGGCCGTCGAGCAGGTCGCGACGGCCGGCAACTACACGCTCGGCAACCTGACGATGGGCCTCAACTACTCGAACGTGAAGTACCTGCCCGGCAGCGGCTCCGCGTTCGCGAACACGGCCGTGTTCAACACCTACGGCGCGCTCGCCGCGTACCGCTTCACGCCGACCTTCTCGGTGGCCGGCGCGTTCGCGTACACGCTCGCGTCGAAGGCGAACGGCGTGTCGAACGCGGCCCGCTACCAGCAGTATTCGCTGAAGGAGTCGTACAGCCTGTCGAAGCGCACGACGCTCTATGCGCTGCAGGCGTACACGCATTCGAGCGGGCGCACGCTCGGCGCGCAAGGTGCCGGCCATATCGTCGACGCGGCGCCGATCGTCGGCGACTCGCAGCAGCTCACGCCGTCGACGACGCACGGCCAGTTCGTCGGCATGGCCGGGATCGCCGTGACGTTCTGAAATCGCGGCAGCGCATCGCCCGCCGGCGCCCCGGACGGTCCGCATCATCCGGGGCGCCGGATTCCGCGCCTCGTCTGCGCTCGGTCTGGGCTCCGTCGCACGCGCCGGCTCAGTGCGAGGGTGTTCGCGATCGGCCCGATACCCTACAATTCGTCAGGTTAATCCCTGCTGCTTGCCCCTTCTTGCAGTCCCGACACCGCGCTACACTCGACGCACGCCGTATCAGGGTCCGGCGTGCGACGCGCGCGCCGGGCGGCGTCGCGCCTCGTTGCGCCCACAACTGGATGCCAGCCATGCCAGGTTCCCGTCCCTCGACCCGCACGGCGTTAAAGCCGCAGGCCGTCGCCCCCAGCACGCCCGCCACCGCGCGCGAGGCCATGCTGATGCCCTTCTTCCACTGGGGCTTCCATGCGTGGGCGATCTACGGGCTGACGGGGCTCGTGCTCGCGCACTTCGGTTTCCGCTACAACCTGCCGCTGACGCTGCGGTCCGGGCTGTATCCGATGCTGCGGGAGCGCGTGAACGGCCGGATCGGCCACGCGGTCGACGCGTTCATCGCATCGTGCGGACGCGTGGCCTCCGACGGAGTCGCACGATGAGTGGCCTGCTGCACGATCGCACCGGCGACTTCATCGCGCTCGCGACGCTCGCGGTGCTTTACCTCGGCGGCGTCGGCCTCGCGCTGTGGCGGATCCGCACCGCCGCGCCGCGCGGCAAGGTCTACTGGATCGTCTGCATCGCGTTGCTGGCCGGCGGTGCGATCGCGATCACCGCCAACCTGTCGCCCGTGCCGAACAGCGGCGAGATGCCGCCCGGTTTCGCGCTCGGCGTCGAGGCGGTGCTGCTCGGGCTCGCGCTCGTCGCGGCGGGCTGCGCGTGGCTGATGTTGCGTGCGAGGCGCGGCTGATATCTGTCGCTTGCGCGGCGGCGCAGCCTTGCCTTGTCATGCGCGAACGGCAGCGTGCATGCCGAACATCGGTCGCCCTCGTAGCCTGGCGCGTCATGCAGACGGCGCCCGCGCCGTGACGAGCCAGCACGCCGCGTCGAACCGCACGTCAGCGCCCTGCACGTAAGGCTCGAACGCAGCGCGCACCGTTTCGACCACGCGCCGCCGCGTCGCGTCGTCCGCGTCCTGAAGCGCGAGCCCGACCGGGCCCAGCCGCGCGATGTAGTCGTTCAACGCCGCCTCGGGCAACACGCACGCCTGGTCGATCGGCTCGATCGCGATGTCGGCCCAGCCGCTTTCCGACAGCACCGACGCGATCCGCTGCCGGTCGCCGAACGCGAATTGCCCCGGCGCCCCCGGCTGCCGCGCCGGCAGGTCCGGCAGCAACGTTGCCGCGACACGTTCGGCCGTCGTCATGAACGGATTGTCGGCGGCGCCGCGCCATGCAACGAATCGCAGTTGCGCGTTCGCGCGCGCCGCGTGCCGCAGGTTCGCGAAGGCGCGCACCGGATCGTCGAAGAACATCACGCCGAAGCGCGACACGATCAGGTCGAACCGAGCCGGCGCGAATGCATGCGTCTGCGCATCGGCATGCACGAAGCCGGCGCCCAGGCCGGCGCGTTCGGCACGCGCCCGTGCGGCGGCAATCATCCGCGCCGAAATATCGACGCCGGTACAGTGCGCGTGCGCACCAAGCCGCCGTGCGATCGCGAGCGTCACCGCGCCGGTGCCGCAGCCGACGTCGAGCACGCTGCGCGCGGATGCCGCGTCCGCGAGCAGCGTCTCGAACGGCTCGAACATCCGGTCGAGCGAGCGCTGCTCGTCGACCCATGCCAGCCCCGACGGACCATTCCACAGCGCAGACTGCGCTTCGTTTGCCCGGCTGTCTTTCATCGTCGATTCTCCTTTTTCGTCCGTATCGTTGACCGTGATCCGGACTATGCTGCTTCAAGCCGGCTTGAGGTCAAGGCCGCGACCGCGGCACGACCCGCGCGCCGGCCGGCCGTCGGACTCCGCCCTTCACATTTCTTACACTCGCGCTGCGTATCGTTGACGACTTTCCTACGGTGCCTCTCATGCGACGACTCCTCCCGCGCGCACTGCTCGCGCGCTGCGCTCCGCTTGTTGCCCTCGCGGCGCTGTCCGCGTGTTCGAATCACATCGATACGCCCGCCGATCCGGCCAGTGCCGCGATCAACCTCCAGGCCGCGTGGGTCGAGATCGGCGACGCGAACCAGGCGATCGCACGCGTGATCACGAGCTACAGCCCCGCATCCGCGAGCGATCCGCTGTGCCCGCAACTGTCCGTCGACGGCAAGCTGTCGCGCATGACGCTGCGCGCCGGCGCCGCGACCGTCGCGCAGCGTCCGACGGCGAGCGCCGCGACCGACTCGAAACCGTCGAGCTTCCCGGTGTCGGTCTGCGAAGCGGCGCTGCCGACCGATGCGCAAACCGCGAGCGTCGCGGGCCGCGCGCTGCCGCTGCCGAAAGCGCAGCCGCAGCGCATCGCGATCATCGCCGACACTGGCTGCCGGATGAAGAAGGCCGACAACGCATGGCAGGCGTGCAACGACGCGACGGTCTGGCCGTTCGACACGATCGCGGCGAGCGTCGCGAAGCTGTCGCCGGACCTCGTGCTGCACGTCGGCGACTATCACTACCGCGAAAACGCGTGCCCGCCCGACATCGCCGGCTGCAAGGACAGCCCGTGGGGCTATGGCTGGGATGCGTGGCAGGCCGACCTGTTCCGCCCGGCCGCGCCGCTGTTCGCGAAGGCGCCGTGGGTCGTCGTGCGCGGCAACCACGAGGAATGCGCACGGGCCGGCCAGGGCTGGTACCGCTTCCTCGATCCGCGCCCGTATTCGGCGGCCCGTTCGTGCGACGATCCGGCCAACGACGACGACGCGAACTACTCGGATCCCTATGCGGTGTCGCTCGGCGGCGGCACGCAGGTGATCGTGTTCGACACCGCGAAGGTCGGCCGCAATCCGCTGAAGACGACCGACGCGCAATTCCGCATCTACCAGAAGCAGTTCCAGACGGTCGCGTCGCTCGCGTCGAAGGCCGGCATGTCGACGACGATCTTCACGAACCACCATCCGATCCTCGCGTTCGCGCCGATCGCCGGCAGCACGCCCGCGCCGGGCAACCTCGCGCTGCAGTCGGTGATGGCGAGCCTGAACGCGCAGGCGTACTACCCGCCCGGCATCCACGTCGCGCTGCACGGGCACGTGCACGACTTCCAGGCGATCAACTTCTCGTCCGGGCATCCGGCGACGATCGTGTCCGGCAACGGCGGCGACAACCTCGACGTCGCGCTGCCCGACCCGTTCCCCGCCGGCCTGACGCCGGCGCCGGGCGCCGTGATCGAACGGCTGTCGCACAACAACAGCTTCGGGTTCCTGATCATGGAGCGACGCGCGGCGCCGGCGACGGGCTGGGTGTTCCATGCGTATTCGGCGGCGGGCAAGCTGCTCGCGTCGTGCGAGCAGTCGGGCAACACGCTCGCATGCGACAAGACGGGGTTCATCGCGCCGTGAGTGACGAAGTTCGATTGCACGGCGGCTTGATGGATTCTGCGGATTCGGCGGATTCGGCGGATTCGGCGGATTCGGCGGATTCGGCGGATGCGGCGTGTTCGGCGTGTTCGGCGTGTTCGGCGTGTTCGGCGTGTTCGGCGTGTTCGGCGTGTTCGGCGTGTTCGGCGGATGCGGCCGGCTGCCGGGAAGGAATGGCTGGATCGCGAAGGCAGCCGATTCCTTCGGTCGCCCTCGCCGGGCGTCCGGCGTCCGCCGCGGTTCCGGCCGCCGGCGGACGGGCGGTACGCGCCCTTGCCGCCGCCGTGCTCGCCGGAGCGGCGCTCGCGGCCCACGGCGCACCTGCCGAAACGACCCTGCTCCCCGGCGCGCCGCCGGCGCGCGTCGTCGGTACGATCGGCAACGGCACGCCGCAGGTGACCGACAAGGTCGACGCGGCCACCGCCCGTTTCGCGCCCGACCCGACGCTCGTCGCGCTGGGCCGCCGGATCTTCTTCGATCCGCGGCTGTCCGAGCCGCGCGGCATGTCGTGCGCGGGCTGCCACGATCCGGGGCGCGCGTTCGCGCCGACCTTATCGGCCGCTTCGCTCGCGGGGCCGGGCGTGCCGGAAGGCAGCCGCCACGGGCGCTTCAGCCAGCGCAACGCGCCATCGCTGCTCTACGTGCGCTACGTGCCGCGCCGCCACTTCTACCAGGACGACGACGCGCCCGCGCCGTCGCCGTTCGGCGGCCTGTTCAGCGACGGCCGCGCGGACACGCTCGCCGAACAGATCCGCGGGCCGTTGTTCGACCCGAACGAGATGAACAACCGGTCGCCGGCCGCGCTGCTGCGCAAGGTCGACGGCACCGAACTGGCGGGCGATCTCGCCGCGCGCTTCGGCACGTCGGTGCGGCGCGATCCCGAGCAACTGGTGCGTGCGCTCGGCTCGGCCGTCGAGGCCTATCTGCAGAGCGACGAGATGGCGCCGTTCACGTCGCGCTTCGACGCGTTCCTGCGCACGCGCAAGCCGCTCGCGCCGGCCGAGATGCGCGGCCTGGCGCTGTTCCGCAATCCCGACAAGGGCAATTGCATGAGCTGCCATACGCTGTCGGAAACGTCGAGCCGGCCGGAGCGCTCGCTCTTCACCGATTTCGGCTATGACGCGATCGCGGTGCCGCGCAACCACGCACTGCCCGCGAACCGCGATCCGCGCCATTTCGACAACGGTCTGTGCGATACGGCTGCGCGGCTGCGCTGGCCCGAGCCGACGCAATGGTGCGGCTACCTGCGCACGCCGGGACTGCGCAACGTCGCGGTCAAGCAGACGTTCATGCACAACGGCGTGTTCACGACGCTGCGCGACGCGGTCGCGTTCTACAACACGCGCTCGACCGACCCTGGCCGCTGGTATCACGGCGCCCGGACGTTCGACGACGTGCCGGCCGCCTATCGCGGCAACATCAACGTCAATTCGACGCCGATGAACCGCCGGCCCGGCACGCCGCCCGCGCTGACCGACGCGGAAATCGACGACATCGTCGCGTTCCTCGGCACGCTGACCGACGCACGCTACGCGAATCCCGTCCCGGCCGCCGCCCGGATCGCCCGCGCCGCCGCGCCGGCGCGTTGACCCTGGCCGAACGGCCAGGCGCGTGCGCATCCGCTTGCGGTCGCCGCAAACACTGGTTATATTTACAGTACTGTATTTATGAACAGTGAGGTGCGCGATGGAACATCTGGTCCGTATCGTCAACGACACCGATCGCCAAGTGCTGGCATGGCTGCGTGCGCAGGTCGGCGACGCCCGCGTCGAGCGTGCGGCGCGCCAGCTCGGGCATACGCGAAAGCCCTTTCCGTCGGCGGTATGCCGGTATCTGGGCATGAGCGCGCCGGCCACGCTGCGCCCGGCGGAGCGGCCGCGTGCCGCACGCGACTTCTCGGTCGGAGATCGCTATCTGTCGCTGATCCGTCAGCACCTCGCCGCGCATGCGGTCAGCCGATGAAATCGCCGAAATCGTATCGTCGGCGCGTCGCCGCGCGGCGGCAGGCCGCGGAGAATGCGGCGAGCCGGATCGGCCGGCCCGTGCTCTCGTCACGACCGCCGAGCCCGGTAGCCAACGCGCCAGCCCGGCCGACACCCGCCCTGCTCACGCAGCGGCCGCCGCGTCGCGTATCAACTGGCCGAGCGTTTCGATTGCCGCTTCATGTGCCGTGTCGAACACCCGCGTGCAGGCAAGCCGGATATACGCGTCAAAGCGGTCGGAATTCGAGAAGATCGCGCCTGGCGCGATCCTTACCCCGCGTGCGAGCGCGGCATCGAACAAGGCTTCGGAACGCACGCCGTCGGGCAGCGCGATCCACAGCAGCATGCCGCCGGGCGGCCGGTTCATCCGCGTGCCGGCGGGAAAATGGCGCGCGATCGCATCGATCGTCACATCGCGCTGCACGCGAAGCTGTTCGCGAAACCGGTGCAGGTGGCGGTCGAACGCACCCGAGCCGACGAATTCGGCCGCGACGGCCTGCAGCAACGCGGCGTTGTGCCGGCTTTGCGCGAACTTGAGCATCTTCACGCGCGCGTGCCAGCGGCCCGCGCTCATCCAGCCGAGCCGCATTCCGGGCGCCAGCACCTTGTTGAGCGACGGGCAATAGATCACCGTGCCGTCGCGGTCCCATGCCTTCACGGGTTTCACCGCGTGCGGCGCTTCCACGAGTTCGCGATACGGCTCGTCCTCGATCACGGCCACGCCGCGACGCGAGCACAGCGCGACCAGCGCAGCCTTGCGTTCGTCGGGCATCACGCTGCCGAGCGGGTTCTGCAGATTCGGCACGACGACCACGGCCCGAATATCCGGGTACGCGGTCAGCGCCACGTCGAGCGCTTCGATCGACAACCCGGTCGTCGGGCTGGCCGGAATCTCGAGTGCACGCAGGCCGAGGCTTTCGAGCAGCTGGATCAAGCCGAAAAAGGCCGGCGATTCGATCGCGATCGTGTCGCCGGGGCGCGCCACCGCGCGCAACGCGAGATTCACGGCATCGACGCCGCCGCTCGTCGACATCACGTCGTCCGGCGACACGGTCACGCCGTACGACAGCGCGCGTTTGGCCATCGTCTGCCGGAATTCGGCCGAGCCGCCAACCGGCCCCGCGTCGGTCAGCAGCGTCGGCTTGCGCCGTAGCAGCCGGATCGCCAGCGCCTGCAGGCGCTCGGCCGGGTACAGCGTCGCCAGCGCGGATGCGCCACCGAGATTCAGCGCGTCGGGCCTCGCGTTCGCACGATCGATCACGCGCGACACGCGTTCGTGCAGCCCCGCGAACGGCGGCTCGACGCTCAGCGGCTGCCCGTCGCTTTCCGGCAGCGTGTCGAGCGCGGCCGCCGCGCGCCGGCGCACGAAGTAGCCCGAGCGCGGCCTGGCTTCGCACCAGCCCGTATCCTCGAGCCGCCGGAAGGCCTGGGTCGCGGTAGACAGGCTCACGCCGTGCTGCGCCATGAACGCACGCACGGACGGCATCCGGTCGCCGGGCGACAGCGTGCCGGCCGCGATGATGCGGCGGTAATGCTCGGCGAGCCGTTCGTAAAGCGGCTCGCCGGCCATCGGCAAAGTCATGCGGGATGGATCGGTGATGGGCGTCATGCGGGTCATCCTGCCCGCGCGCCCGGGCGCACGCCAGATACAGATTCCGGGGAAACTCACCGATACAGCAACATGAAATCGCCGTCTGCACCGTAACAGATACCCGTCCCCTGAATCTGTCCTGCCCGCACGCGTTTCCTTAACCTGATTGCACGCTGTCGCCCTGCCATCGCCGGGCCGCGCAACCGGGAAAAGGACACGCCATGCGGACGCACGACATCCGGCTCGACGCCGGGCAAAGCCACTTTGCGTGGTTCGACAAGGGCAGCCGCGTCATCGTGCTCGACGGCGCGCTCGCGGTCACGTTACGTCACGGCGGGCTCGACTGGCTGCCCGATGCGCCGCAATACGTTCGCCGCGTGCTCGACGAAGGCGAATGCCTGACGATCGAGACGGCCGGTCACGTGGCATTGTCCGCCGGCGGCGCCGGGCCGGTTGCCGCGACCGTCGCGGCGCCCGTGGCCAGGCCCGGCGTATTCGCGGTGTGGCGTGCGTGGCTGCAGCGGGCGTCCGCGCGGCTGCTCGGCGAGCGGCATGTGCGCGAGCAGTCCTGACGCGACGGCTACAACACCGTCGCCGGTGTCACCACGCGATCACCGTGTCGCTCCACCCGGCGACGAATTCGAACCCGGCCGCGCGACGCCTACACACCGTCGCCGTTGTCGCCGCACGATCACCGTGTCGCTCCCCCGGCGACGAATTCCAGCCCGGCCGCGCGACGCCTACACGCCGTCGCCGTTGTCGCCGCACGATCACCGTGTCGCTCCCCGGCGACGAATTCCAGCCCTGCCGGCGCCCTCGCCGGGCCGCTTCGGCCACGCCGACAACCTCGGCCGCAGCAGCCGCGCGTTGCTACCGCACCTTCCGCGCGCGCTCGATCCATTCGAACAATGCCATCCCGGCCAGCATCGCGCCGACGAACGCGATGCCCTTCACCGACCCGAGCCCGATCGACACGATCGCCGGCCCCGGGCAGAACCCGGCAAGCCCCCAGCCGATGCCGAACACGGCGCTGCCGGCGACGAGGCGCACGGTAATCGTCCGCACGGCCGGCCACTGGATCGGCAGGCCGAGCAACGACCGCGACCGGTGCTTCGCCCATGCGAACGCGAACACGGCGACGCCGATCGCGCCGGCCATCACGAATGCGAGCGACGGATCCCAGCGGCCGGCCAGGTCGAGAAAACCGAGCACCTTCTGCGGGTTGGCCATCCCCGACACGATGAGGCCGACGCCGAACATCAGCCCCGCCAGAAACGCGAATCCTGCCTGCATGTCAGCCCCCGAGCACGTGCCGTCGCACGAATACGGTCGCGAAGCCCGCGACCATGAAGACCGCCGTCGCGACGATCGAGCGCGTCGCGCCGCGCGACAGCCCGCAGACGCCGTGACCGCTCGTGCATCCGCCCGCATAGCGCGTGCCGATCCCGACCAGCAGGCCGGCCGCCAGCAACTCGCCCCAGCCTGCATCGACCTGCGGCGTCACGGCGGCACCGGCGACACGCATCAGCAGCGGCGCGGCGATCAGCCCGGCGACGAACGCGGCACGCCAGCCGCGCTCCGCCGCGCCGGCCGTAAACAGGCTGCCGACGATGCCGCTGATTCCGGCGATCCGCCCGTTGAACGCCATGAGCCACGCGGCCGCAAGCCCGATCAGCACGCCGCCGGCAAGCGACAGCCACGGCGTGAAATGAAGCGCATCAAGCTGCATCGCGCGTCCCCTTCGCGGCCGGGCCGCAGAACTGTTCGTACAGCACGCCCATCACCGCGATCGCAGCCGGGCTGTCGAGCGAGTAGTGGATGTTCTTGCCTTCGCGGCGCGTGCGGACGAGCGCGTTGTCCCGCAACACGCCGAGCTGCTGCGACAGCGTCGGCTGGCGAATATCCAGCCGCGCCTCGAGATCGCTCACGCAGCGTTCGCCCTGCGACAGTTCGCACAGCAGCAGCAAGCGATCGGGATTGGACAGCACCTTGAGCAGCGCGCAGGCCGATTCGGCGGCGGCGCGCATCTGATCGGGCTCGGGCAGCCCGGTGGAAGGGTCGGCGTTCATGAGAGCGATCGCATTCGATTAACGAATCAATATTATATATATTTATATATCGTTGATTCGTACTTTCGGTCGGCGCCATCGGAAGAAAAAGGAAAGCGCCGTCTGCGACGCCCACCCCTGCCTCCGCTACGCCTGCTCGCCGGCAAGCGCATCGGCTGCCGCCGCGCGCTTCTCGCCGGCCCGTACCGCGCCCAGCACCAGCACCGCGATCCCGGCGATCACGCACGGCACCGCGACGAATGCGAAGGCGATCGGCAACGGCAGCCCCGTTGCGAGCATCGCCCCGCCCGCCATCGAACCGACGACCGACCCGCCGCGGCCGATTCCGTTCGCCCAGCTCACGCCCGTGGTCCGGCACTCGGTCGGGTAGAACGCGGCCGACAGCGCGTTCGCGCCGACCTGCGAGCCCGACACGCAGAAGCCCGCGGCGAACACGACCAGCGCGGCGCCCGCCGGCGACGCGGCCAGCACGCCGATCGCCGCGACGAACACGCCGGCCGCCGCATAGCTGCATGCCAACACGCGATGCGGATCGAAGCGGTCCATCAGCCCGCCGAGCACGATCGCGCCGAGCGTGCCGCCGACCTGGAACATCGCGGTCACGCGCGCGGCCGTCTGCAACGTCGCACCGGTCGTGCGCAACAGCGTCGGCAGCCAGCTCGACAACAGGTAGATGACGAGCAGGCTCATGAAGAACGTGAGCCACAGCAGCAGCGTGCCGCGCAGCAGGTCGGCGCCGAACAGGCGGCCGAGCGGCGAACCGGCCGGCTTGCCGCGCGGTGCGATGAACGACGCGTGCGCGAGATGCGGGTCCGGTGCGATGCGTGCGAGCATCGCCGCGATCCGTTCACGCGCCGCGCCGGTGTTGACGAGGTAGCGCACCGATTCGGGCAAGCGCCATGCGAGCGCCGGCAGAAGCAGCAGCGGCGCGGCACCGCCGACGACGAGCACCGCGCGCCAGCCGTCGCGTTCGATCAGCGACGCGGCCGCGAGTCCGCCGAGCGCGGAGCCGATCGTGAAGCCGCAGAACATCGTCGTCACGAGCAGCGAGCGCCGCCGCGCGGGGCAATACTCGGACGTCAGCGTGATCGCGTTCGGCATCGCGCCGCCGAGCCCGAGGCCCGTCACGAAGCGCCACGCGATCAGTTCGGTCAAACCGCCCGCGCTCGCCGACGCCGCACTCGCGATGCCGAAACACGCGACACAGGCGAGCAGCAGGCGCTTGCGGCCGAACCGGTCGCCGAACGGCCCGAACACGAGCGCACCGGCCATCAGCCCGGCGAGCCCGGCGCCGAACACCGGCGCGAGCTGCGCGGGCGACAGGCCCCATTCCGCACGAATGACGGGGGCGATGAACCCGATCGATGCCGTGTCGAAACCGTCGATCGCGACGATCAGGAAGCACAACACGACGATCGCGGCCTGAAACGGCGCAACGCGATGCCGGTCGATCCATTCGCTGACGTCGATGGACAGCGTATCGGCCATGATGATGTCTCCTCCATGAAGGCGGTCGCGCGCGATGTCGTTGAAATGCGCGCCGCCGAATGCAAACCGAAAGGCGTCAGGCAACGGATTTCAGGCAGTTCTCCGCGCGCCAGCCGTGCAGCCAGTGGAGCGAATCGTAGAACTGCGCCTGCGTGCGTCCGACCCACAGCGTGTTGCGCACCTGCCGCTCGACGCCCTTCGCGTGATAGATCCGCCCCATCTCGCGCGCCGAATACAGCACGCGCGCGGTGCGCGGAATCCGCACGCGCTCGTACAGCGCAAACGCGGCCTCGAAGTCGCCGTCGGTCTGCGCGACGGCCGCGCCGAGCGTCACCGCATCCTCGAGCGCCTGGCACGCGCCCTGCGCGAGGTATTGCGTCATCGGATGGGCAGCGTCGCCGAGCACCGTCGCGCGGCCCGCACTCCAGCGCTCGACCGGGTCGCGGTCGGCGGTCGCCCAGCGCTTCCACGACGTCGGCCGGTCGAGCATCTGCTTCGGCAGCGGATGGATGCCGTCGAAGTACGACAGCACTTCCTCCTTGCTGCCGTCGCGCACGCCCCAGGTTTCCTGCTCTCGGCTGTGGAACGTGACGACGAGGTTGTACTGCCGGCCGCCGCGCAGCGGATAGTGGACGAGATGGCAATGCGGGCCGGCCCAGACGACCGGTGCATTGATCTGCAGATCCTTCGGCATGTTGTCGACGTCGACGACCGCGCGATACACGACGTGTCCCGTCACGCGATGCGCGTCGCCGATCAGCGCGTGACGGATCGCGGACTTCACGCCGTCGCAGCCGATCACCGCATCGGCGCGATAGCGCTCGCCGTGCTGGTCGATCACGGTCACGCCGTGGTCATCCTGCTCGAACCCGCACACCTGCGTGCTGGTCCGGAACTCGATCAGCGGATGATCCTTGACCGCCTCGTAGATCGACAGGTGGATGTCCGCGCGATGGATCACCGCATACGGGTTACCGAAGCGTTCGCGATACGCAGCGCCCGTATCGACGCACGCGACTTCCCGCGCATCGACCGCATCCATCAGTTGCAGCCTGTCGGTGAACACCGCCCGGCCGCGCGCGGCCTCGCCGACGCCCAGCGCGTCGAGCGCGTTGAACGCGTTTGCGGCGAGCTGGATGCCCGCGCCGATCTCGCCGATTTGCGCGGCCTGCTCGAGCAGCTTCACGCGAATGCCCTGGCGCGCGAGCGCCAGCGCCGTCGCGAGCCCGCCGATGCCGCCGCCGATCACGAGTACGCGTCGGCCTGTGTTGTGTGTCTCGCCCATGTCTGTCTCCTGCTTCGTGTTACGCGATGTAGTCCGGTTGCCGCTGCGGCTGCGCTGCGTCGAATGCCGGCTCGCGCCGCGCGTGTTCGTGAATCGCCAGGCTGCGCGGATACGCGCTCAGGTCGCAATCCATCCGCAGCGCGTTCGCGACCTGCGGCACGAGGCATACGTCGGCGAGCGTCGGCGCCTCGCCGAAACACCACGGGCCCGTGTCCGCGCGCACGAGCAGACGCTCGACGCCGGCCATCCCTTCCGCGACCCAGTGCCGGTACCACGCGCTCTTCTGCTGCGGCGTGACCTGCAGTTCGCTGTCGAGGTAGCGCAGCACCCGCAGGTTGTTGACCGGATGGATGTCGCATGCGATCAGCGTCGCGAGTTCCAGCACGCGTGCGCGCTGCCGCGGTTCGAGCGGAATCAGCCGCGGCGCCGGATGAATCCGGTCGAGGTAGTCGATGATCGCGAGCGACTGGCCGAGACGGAAATCGCCGTCGACGAGCGCCGGCACCGACGCCGACGGATTCACCTGCGCGACGTAGCCGGCCTCGCGGTGCTCGCCCGTGCGGATGTTCACGGGCAGCGTGTCGTACGGCAGTCCTTTCAGCGCGAGCGCGATGCGCACCCGATAGGACGTCGAACTGTTGAAGAAGCTATGCAGTTGCACGATGTGACCTTTCGAGGAAAGCGGGGCGCGCGCGTCAGACCACGCGCACGACCAGTTCGCCGAGCCGCTCGACGCCGACCTGCATCACGTCGCCCTTGACCACCGCGCCGACGCCTTCCGGCGTGCCGGTGAAGATCACGTCGCCCGGTTCGAGGCGGAAGAACTTCGACAGGTCGGCGACCGTTTCCGCGACCGACCAGATCAGGTGCGACACGTCGCTCTTCTGCTTCGTCGCGCCGTTGACCGTCAGCCACAGGCCGGCCTGCTCGAAATGACCGACCTCGCTCGCCGGATGCACGGGGCCGATCGGCGCGGAACGGTCGAACGCCTTGCCGATTTCCCACGGCCGGCCCATCTCGCGCATCTTCATCTGCAGGTCGCGGCGCGTCATGTCGAGGCCGACCGCATAACCCCACACGTGCTCGAGCGCACGCTCGAGCGGAATGTCGGCGCCGCCCTTGCCGATCACCGCGACGAGCTCGGCTTCGTAGTGATAGTTCTGCGTCTGCGACGGATACGCGAGATCGAGCGTTTCGCCGTAGGCGACCGGCACGACCGAATCGGCCGGCTTGCAGAAGAAGAACGGCGGTTCGCGATCGGGATCGAAGCCCATTTCGCGCGCATGCGCCGCGTAGTTGCGGCCGACGCAGTACACGCGGCGCACCGCGAAGCGGGCGTCGCTGCCGGCGACGGGAAGCGCCACCGGCGCTTCGGGCGGGAAAACATAAGTCATGAACGGCTCCAGCGTAGGCATGAAGGAAGGAACGCGCGCCGCGTCGGCGACGCACGCAACGAAGCGGGGAAAACGGGTGTCAGTCGCGCGCTTCGCGCAGCAGGTTCAGCGCGGACAGCACCGGCCGGTCGGAATAGCTGAACAGCACGCTGTCGGACGACGCCGACAGCCGCACCGGCGCCCACGACGGCGCGACGAAGATGTCGTGCGGCTCGAACGCGAACGCGTCGCCGCCGACGTGCGCGGTGCCGCTGCCTTCGACGACGCAGTAGATCGTCGCGTCGGTGCTGCGATACGTGCGGCCGTCGAAGCCGGCCGGCAGGAACTGCATGAAGGTCGCGATCGTCGGCATCGGCCAGCCGCCCGTCGCGGGGTTCACGTAGCGCAGCTTCACGCCGTCCCACGCGTCGAGTTCGCCGTTGCGGTACAGCGCGTCGAGCGCGTCGCGGGTGCGCGCATACGGATAGCTGAACACCGGCGACGTCGGATCGCTCGCGCGATGCCGCACCGGCGCCATGTTGTGGCCGAAGCGCGCGAAGCTGTCGCCTTCCGCGCGGCTCACCGGCTGCTCGGCCGTCGGATGGTTTTCGGCGAAACCCGCGTCGAGGTTCGCGACGAGCGGAATGTCGAGCCCGTCGAGCCACACGACCGGCTCGCCGCCGTCTTCCACCGCCGGATTGCCGTGGTCGTGCCACGCCCAAGACGGCGTGATGATGAAGTCGCCCGGATGCATCGTCGTGCGCTCGCCGTTCACCGCGGTCCATGCGCCCTTGCCTTCGACGATGAAGCGCAGCGCCGACTGCGTATGGCGGTGGCTCGGCGCGATCTCGCCGGGCAGGATCAGCTGCAGGCCTGCGTACAGGGTCGGCGTCATGCTCGACTTGCCGGGCAGGCCCGGGTTCTCCAGCACCAGCACGCGGCGCACGGCTTCTTCCGCGCTGATCACGCTGCCGGCCTGCATCACCAGGTCCCGCACCCGCGCGTACTTCCAGATCGCGGCCTGCGCGGCCGGCTGCGGCGTCTTCGGCACGAGGTTGTGCAGCGATTCCCACAACGGGGCGAGGCGCTGCTCGGCGATCCGGGCGTAGTAATCGGCGCGCGACGTATCCGGGTGTCGGCTGGTCATGATGTCTCCTTGGGGCGGCCGATCGCGGTCGGCGCTGTGTCGGGTCGGGGACCGCGTGCCGCAGTCCGTTAGCGCATTTATATTCGACGCAGACATACCCGGTAAAATGGTGAAATCATCTAATCCATATTGATTCGGATATACCTTCCGATACGGAGCGTGCGATGGACTGGACCCACCGGCTGCGCTTGCGGCACCTGCAGGTCCTGCTGAGCCTGGCCAGCACGGGCAACCTGAGCCAGTCGGCGGCTGCGCTCGCGACCACCCAGCCGGCGCTGTCGAAATGGCTGAAGGAACTCGAGGAGGATGTCGGCCTGCCGCTATTCGAGCGGCATGCGCGCGGCTTGCGGCCGACGGCCTACGGCGAAGCGCTGATCGAGCATGCGCGCCGCGTGGAGGCGCAGCTCGACGTCGCGCGCGACGACATGGCCGCGCTGCGCGAAGGCGGCAGCGGCCTGGTCACGATCGGCACGTCGGGCGTCGCGGCCGCCGATACGGTGCCGCTCGCGGTATCGCAGTTGCTGAAGCGGATGCCGCGCGCGCAGGTGCGGCTCGCGGAGAGCACGATGAACCAGCTGATGCCGCAGCTCGCGCGCGGCGAGCTGGACATCGTCGTCGGCCGTTCCGGGTCCGCGTCCGTCGATCCGCACCTTCACGCCGAAGCGCTGTACGTCGATCCGGTGGTGTTCGTCGCGCGGCCCGATCACCCGCTCGTCGGCGCGGCATCCGTCGGCTGGGACGAGGTGCTGGCCTGCTCGTGGATCGTCTGGCCGCCCGGCACCCCCGTGCACAACGCGCTACAGGTCGCGCTGACGGCCGCCGGGCGCGTGCAGCCGCCGCATTGCGTCGAATCGAATTCGTCGATCCTGAACCTCACGCTGCTGAACAACACCGACCTGCTCGGCGTCGCATCGCATCGTGCCGCGCGGCGCTTCGAGCAATTGAACGCGATCCGCATCCTGCCGATGCGGCTCGAGGGCCAGGGCGCGGTGTCGATCTACTGGCATCCGGACAGCGCGAAGCGCGCGGCCGTGGCCGCCGCGATCGAGTGCCTGCGTGCCTGTGCGGCGCCGCAGGTGGGCGGATGGGAGAAAGTGAAGGCGGAGTGAGCGACGCAGCGACCCGGCGCGAACCGGGCGCTGCGCCGTGGCGCATCAGCCGCCGTCGCAGGACGCGATGTCGTCCAGCATCAGCGTGCCGACTCGCGCGGGCACAAGCGGCGTGCGCGGCACCGGCGGCGTCCAGCCGAACAGCGCCTGCGCGGCCGCGCCGCACACGCGGCCCTGGCATGCGCCCATCCCGCAGCGCGTCTGCAGCTTCGCGGCCGTCCAGCCCGGCGCAGGCGCGGCCGCGTCTGCGACCGCGTCGAAGCGCACGTCCTCGCAACGGCACAGCAGCGTGTCGGGCCGCGCGAGCTTGCGGATCGGCTCGCGTATCGCGAAGCGCTCGCGCACCGCATCCGCGAACGCCTGCCAGTGCGCACGCCGCGCAACCAGCGCGGCCAGCGGCGCCGTCTGCCCGGTGGCCGCATAGCCGGCGATCTCGCCTTCGACGATCGCCAGTTCGCTGCCGCCGACACCCGTGCACTCGCCCGCCGCGAAACAGCCGTCGCGGCTCGTGCGCTGATGCGCGTCGACCACCACCGCGCCGTTTTCTATCCGGCAGCCGAGGTGGCTCGGCAGCACGGTGTTCGGCACGAGGCCGAAGCCGCACGCGAGCCTGTCGCAGTCGACCTCGAACTCGCGCTCGCCCTGCCGGATCCGCACGCGTTCGAGCCGCTTGTCGCCGAACGCCTCGACGACGTGGGCATTGGGCCGGTAGGCTGCCGTGACGAGCTTCGCCGCCTGCGTGAGTTTCGACGGCCAGCGCCAAAGCCCCGCGCCGAAACCGGCCACGTCGCTCCACGCCGCCTGTTCGAGCACGTGCGACACCTGCGCGCCGGCCTGACGGGCCGTCGCCGCGCTCGCGAGCAGCAGCGGGCCGCTGCCGGCGATCACCGTGCGCTGCCCGCGCACGTCGAGGCCGTACTTGATCAGGGCCTGCAGGCCGCCCGCGCCGGTCACGCCCGGCAGCGTCCAGCCCGGGAACGGCAGCAGCAGCTCGCGCGCACCGCAACACACGATCAGCGTGTGGAATTCGAGCAGGAAGCCGCGCTCGTCGTCCTCGAGCAGCAGCGTGCCCGGCTGCGTTTCGGCCACGATGCGCGTGGCCGCAAGATGCGTGACGTTCGGCTGGCGCAGCACGGCCAGCCGTTCCGCCGCGGCCGGCACCGGCGTCGCGGCCGCCGCCTGGCGCCAGATCTGCCCGCCCGCGCGCGGATTGTCGTCGACGATCGCGACCGTCGCACCGCTTCGTGCGGCGGCCCGCGCCGCCGACAGCCCGGCCGGGCCCGCGCCGACGATCGCGACGTCGACGCTCAGTCGTTCCTGTTTCGCCGTGCTCATCGCGTGCGCTCCACCCGCATCCCGTCGCGGCACAGCGTCTGGCAGGCCAGGCGGCGGCGGCCGTCGATCGTCATCCTGCACTCCTGGCAGATGCCCATACCGCAAAACGGCGCGCGCGCCGCACCCGTGCACGACACGCGCGTCGTGTCGTCACCGCTCGCCGCGACGGCGGCCGCGACGGTCGCGCCGTCGGCCACCGTCAGCGCGCGGCCGTCCAGATGAATGATCATGTGAGCCTCCGGCGGGCCGCCCCCGCGGGGGGCGCCTTGCATGGGACCGGGGCAAGCGCTGAAGCGCCAACTCCGGTCGATGGCGAACGAAGTGTGCGTGGGGGTCGTTTCATGTCAGCGCTCCAGCTACGGGGGACGTCGTCAGGAAACGTCCCGGCAAATACGGTTCGATGTCGATGGGCGGCCGCTCGCCGGTCATCAATGCGGCGACGAGCCGCGCGCTGCCCGGCGCGGTCGTCACGCCCAGCCCTTCGTGCCCGACCGCGAGCCATACGCCCGGCCGCGCCGGATGTTCGCCGAGCAGCGGCAGGCCGTCGGGGCTCGCGGAACGGAAACCCGTCCATGCGCGAATCCCGTTCAGGTCGGCCAGGTCGGGCAAATAGCCGGCCGCGCGGCGCAGCATCCGCGCGAGCACCGGCGGCTCGGTGCGCGCGTCCTCGGTATCGAACTGGCGCGACGAGCCGATCAGCAGCTGGCCGGTCGGTCGCGGCTGCACGTTGAACGCGACCGACGTGCCGTCGCTCGCATGCGCGCTCGCCGCATAGCCGAGTTCGACGAGCTGATGCGACACCCGGCCCGGATAACGATCGGTGATCAGCAGATGGCCCTTCTTCGGGCGCAGCGGCAACTCGGGCAACAGCGTGCGCGCGGCGACGCCGTTCGCGACGACCACGCGTTCCGCGCGCAGCGTGTCGCCGCTCGCGAGCGTCACGCTCGGACCATCGACCGCCACCGCGCGCTCGCGCCGCAACGTGATGCCCGGCGCGCGCTGCAGCAGCCAGCTCGCGGCGACGGGCGCATAGAGAATCGCGTCGCCGGGGATCTTCAGCGCGCCGCCGAGGCCCGCGCGCAGCATCGGCTCGAGTTGCGCGAGCGTCGCCGCATCGATCAGTTCGCCCGCGACGCCATGTGCGGCGAGCGTCGCCTGCTTGGTGCGCGCGAGGTCCATCTCGCTGGAATCGGCCGCGAGCCACAGCGTGCCGCAGTTGCGGTACGCGCAGCCTTCCGGCATCTCGCCGGCGAGCGCGCGCCACAGCTCGATCGAGTAATGGCTCAGCGCGAGCTCGGCCGCGTTATCGTCCATCGCGACGAGGTGCCCCATGCCGGCGCCGGTTGCGCCGCCGCTCGCGTCATCGACGACGAGCACGCGCAGCCCGCGCTGCGCGAGTTCGTGCGCACACGCCGCGCCGACGATGCCGGCGCCGATCACGACGACGTCGGTCCTGATTTCGCTCACGACACGATGCCCCAGCCGAACGGATCGTCTTCCTCGATCAGCAGCGTCGCTTCCGCGCTGAGGTGCGCGCTGCCGCGGATCGTCGGCACGATGCCGCCGTCGGCCTGCGCATAGCTCGCCTGGAACACGCTGCCGATCACGCTCGCCTGCCGCCACACGACGCCCGGCTCGAGCTTGCCGTCGGCCGCGAGGCACGCGAGCTTCGCGCTCGTGCCGGTGCCGCACGGCGAACGGTCGTACGCGTGGCCCGGGCACAGCACGAAGCTGCGGCTGTCGTGCTCGGGATCGTCAGCGAACAGTTCGATATGGTCGATCTCGCCGCCGTTCGCGCCGGTGATGCCCGCGCGCTCGAGCCCCGCGCGCACCGCGGACGAATAGGCGGTAAGCGCCGCAACGTTGTCGCCGGCCACGCGCTGGCCGTGATCGCTGATCAGGAAGAACCAGTTGCCGCCCCACGCGATGTCGCCCTTCACGGGGCCGTAGCCCGGCACGTCGACATCGACGGCCTTCGCGTGGCGATACGCGAGCACGTTGCGCACGCTGACCGACAGGTCGTCGTGCAGCGTCGCCTCGACGGTGCCGACCGGCGTTTCGATCCGGTGCACGCCCGGCTCGATGCGGCCCATGTGATGCAGCGTGCGCACGACGCCGATCGTGCCGTGCCCGCACATTCCGAGATAGCCGCTGTTGTTGAAGAAGATCACGCCGGCCGCCGCCTCCGGCGACACGGGCTCGCACAGCAGCGCGCCGACCAGCACGTCGCTGCCGCGCGGCTCGAGAATGCACGCGGTGCGATAGCGATCATGCTCGCGCGCGAGCACGTCGCGGCGCTCGGCCATCGTGCCGTTGCCGAGCGAGGGGAAACCGGACACGACGAGCCGCGTGGGTTCGCCGCCCGTGTGCGAATCGATGATCTGGATGCGCTTCATCATGAGCCGTCCGATGTGGGGAAAAGAGCATAGCTTCCTCCGTCGCGCGTCCGTCCGCTTGTGGCTTTTCGATAAGGACGGCGACGAAATCGGCATAGTGCGAAGCACCCTTCGCGGCCCTTCCGGCCACTATGCCGATTTCGTCATTTTGCTCCGCGATCCGGCTCAAGCGTGATGGGTGTTTGCACGGCGATACTGGTTGCACGTCGACACGCCTGTCGTCGACCGATACGAAGCAGGAGATTGCAGTGAGCCGAAACGCCATCCAGCGGACCGGAGTTTTCCCCGCCCTCAGCAACCGGTTCGCACCGGGCGCTTCCATCGCTTTCGACGCCGCGCGCCGCGCCGATCGGAATCGGGCGAACCGCTGACCGCGCTGACCGATTTCCCCCCGGCGGTGCAACGGCATCCCCCGTCGCATCGTCGCTTCCGGTCCGGCATGGCTCGCGCGGGCCGTTCGCTGCGGCGCAACCCGCGCCGCGCGTGAACGGCCCCCGGCCCGCGCCGGTCGCTCGAACCGGTCGCACGCCGGCCGGCAGGTGTTGCGCCGCTGCTCCGTCGGAGCCCGGCGCAAGCCACACCTGCACCGATATTTCCCAGGAGACAAACCCATGCCAGGCCAAGGCAACACACACCCGTCCGTCCCGCTTTCCCGTTCCGTGCCCGCCGACGGCGGTCACGGCAAATTCAAGAAGCAGTTGTCGCTGACCGACCTGACGTTCATCGGCCTCGGCGCGATTTTCGGTTCGGGGTGGCTGTTCGCCGCGAGTCACGTGTCGACGATCGCCGGCCCGGCCGGCATCTTCTCGTGGCTGCTCGGCGGCTTCGCGGTGCTGCTGCTCGGCATCGTCTACTGCGAGCTCGGCGCCGCGCTGCCGCGCGCGGGCGGCGTGGTCCGCTACCCGGTGTTCTCGCACGGCCCGCTGCTCGGCTACCTGATGGGCTTCATCACGCTGATCGCGTTCTCGAGCCTGATCGCGATCGAAGTGGTCGCCGCGCGCCAATATGCGGCCGCGTGGTTTCCCGGTCTCACCAAGGCCGGTTCGAGCGACCCGACCACGCTCGGCTGGCTCGTGCAAGCCGCGCTGCTGTGCTTGTTCTTTTACCTGAACTATTCGAGCGTGAAGACGTTCGCGAAGGCGAACAACATCATCAGCATCTTCAAGTTCATCGTGCCGCTGTCGGTGATCGCGGTGCTGTTCACGTTCTTCAAGCCCGCCAACCTGACCATGCACGGCTTCGCGCCGTTCGGCATGCCGGGCATCGAGATGGCCGTGTCGGCCGGCGGCATCATCTTCGCGTACCTCGGCCTCACGCCGATCGTGTCGGTCGCCAGCGAAGTGCGCAATCCGCAGCGCACGATCCCGATCGCGCTGATCCTGTCGATCCTGCTGTCCACGCTGATCTACGTGCTGCTGCAGCTCGCCTTCATCGGCAGCATCCCGACCGACATGCTCGCCGCCGGCTGGCACGACGTGAGCAAGGCCTTCTCGCTGCCGTACCGCGACATCGCGCTCGCGCTCGGCGTGGGCTGGCTCGCGGTGATGGTGGTGGCCGACGCGATGATCTCGCCGAGCGGCTGCGGCAACATCTACATGAACGCGACGCCGCGCGTCGTCTACGGCTGGGCGAAGACGGGCACGTTCTTCAAGGTGTTCACGCGTGTCGACGAAGCGTCGGGCATCCCGCGCGCGGGCCTGTGGCTCACGTTCGGCCTCGCGATCTTCTGGACCATGCCGTTCCCGTCGTGGGAAGCGCTGATCAACATCGTGTCGGCCGCGCTCGTGCTGAGCTACGCGGTCGCGCCCGTGTCGGTCGCCGCGCTGCGCCGCACCGCGCCAGGCCTGCCGCGGCCGTTCCGCGCGGTGGCGTTCGGCATCACCGGCCCCGCGTCGTTCGTGATCGCCGCGCTGATCGTCTACTGGTCGGGCTGGAGCACGGTGTCCTGGCTGCTCGGCCTGCAGATCGTGATGTTCGTGATCTATCTCGCGTGCCGCCGCTGGGTGCCGACCGCGCACCTGAGCATCGCCGAACAGGTGCGCTCGTCAGCGTGGCTGATCGCGTTCTACGCGGCCATGATCGTGCTGTCGTACTTCGGCGGCTTCGGCGGCACGGGCCAGCTCGCGCATCCGTACGACACGGTCGTCGTCGCGGCCGTCGCGCTCGTGATCTTCTACTGGGGCGCCAACACCGGCATCCGTTCCGACAAGCTGCAGCTCGAAGACGACGAAGACTGACGCACCCGCTTTCCCCTTTCCACTCCGGCCGGGCGCATCACGTCCGGCCCCGCATTTTCCGAGGAAGAACCATGCAACTCACAGGTCAGCTCCTGATCGGCCAGTCGGCCGTCGCCGGACAGAACGGCACCCTTCACGCGATCGCCGCCGCGACCGGCGAACCGCTCGAACCCGCGTTCGGCGGCGCGAGCCTGCACGACCTGGAGACGGCCTGCGCGCTCGCCGACGAAGCCTTCGACACGTATCGCGAAACGGGCCCCGAGCAACGCGCCGCGTTTCTCGACGCGATCGGCCGCAACATCATGGCGCTCGGCGACGACCTGATCGAGCGCTGCGTCACCGAAACGGGGCTGCCGCGCGCACGCATCGAAGGCGAACGCGGCCGCACGGTCGGCCAGCTCGCGCTGTTCGCGTCGCTCGTGCGCGACGGCGGCTACGTCGATGCGCGGATCGACCCGGCTCGTCCGGACCGCAAGCCGCTGCCCCGCGTCGACCTGCGCCTGCGCAACGTCGCGATCGGGCCGGTCGCCGTGTTCGGCGCGTCGAACTTCCCGCTCGCGTTCTCGGTCGCGGGCGGCGATACGGCATCGGCACTCGCGGCCGGCTGCCCGGTGATCGTCAAGGCGCACTCCGCGCACCCGGGCACGTCCGAGCTCGTCGGCCGTGCGATCCAGCAGGCCGTGCGCGAATGCGGGCTGCCGGCCGGCGTGTTCTCGCTGCTGTTCGATGCGTCGCGTGAAATCGGCCAGGCGCTCGTCGCCGATCCGCGCATCAAGGCCGTCGGCTTCACCGGCTCGCGCCGCGGCGGCGTCGCGCTGATGAACATCGCGGCCGCGCGCCACGAGCCGATTCCGGTCTATGCGGAAATGAGCTCGATCAATCCGGTGCTGCTGTTCCCGACCGCGCTCGACGCGCGCCACGACATGATCGCGCCGCAGTTCGTCGCGTCGCTCGCCCTCGGCGCCGGCCAGTTCTGCACGAACCCGGGCCTCGTGCTCGCGGTCGACGGCCCCGCGCTGCGCGCGTTCGAAGCCGCGGCAGCCACCGCCGTGCAGGCGACCGCCGCGCAGACGATGCTGACGCCGCACATCCACGCGAGCTATGCACAAGGCGTGGCCACCCTGCGCGCGCACGACGCGGTCGAGTTGCTCGCGGAAGGCGTGGAAGGCGGCCGCTACCAGGCGCGCTCGGCGCTGTTCGCGACGTCGGCGGACGCGTTCATCGCCCACCCCGAACTGCGCGACGAAGTGTTCGGCCCCGCGTCGCTGATCGTGCGCTGCCCGGATGCCGACACGCTGCATCGCGTGCTGAAGTCGCTCGAAGGCCAGCTGACCATCGCCGCGCATCTCGCCGACGGCGACGCCGCGCTGTTCGCCGCGCTGCGCCCGACGCTCGAGCGCAAGGCCGGCCGCATTCTCGTCAACGGCTTCGGCACGGGCGTCGAGGTCGGTCATGCGATGGTGCACGGCGGCCCGTTCCCGGCCACGTCCGACACGCGCACGACATCGGTCGGCGCACGCGCGATCGAGCGGTTCCTGCGCCCCGTGTCGTACCAGGACGTGCCGGACGCGCTGCTGCCGGACGCCATCCGCAACGGCAACCCGCTGAACGTGCCGCAACGCATCGACGGCGTGCCCGCGCCGCGGGAAGCGCGCGATGTCTGAGCCGCTCGCCGAAGTCGTCCTGTCGCTCGACGAGGTGCACGCACTCGCGCTGCGGGTGCTGACGCACCACGGGATGTCCGCTGCGCACGCGCAGGCGATCGCCAGCGTGATCACGCAGGGCCAGCGCGACGAGTGCCACTCGCACGGCGTGTACCGGCTGCTCGTGTGCGTGCGCTCGCTGAAGAAAGGCAAGGTCGATCCGCAGGCGGTGCCGACGCTGCGCCGGCTGTCGTCGTCGATCGTCTCGGTCGACGCGCATCGCGGCTTCTCGCTGCTGAGCTTCAAGACCGGCCTGCCGGTGCTCGTCGAGATGGCGAAGCAGCACGGAATCGCCGCGATGACGATCAACCGCTGCTACCACTTCTCGGCGCTGTGGCCCGAGGTCGAGGCGATCGCCGCCGAGGGGCTGGCCGGCATCGCGATGAACCCGAGCCACAGCTGGGTCGCGCCGGAAGGCGGCCGCGAACCGGTGTTCGGCACCAACCCGATCGCATTCGCGTGGCCGCGCCCGGACGGCGTGCCGTTCGTGTTCGATTTCGCGACCAGCGCGATCGCGCGCGGCGACATCGAGCTGCATGCGAAACAGGGGAAGGCGATCCCGCCGCACTGGGCGATCGACGCCGATGGCCAGCCGACCACCGACCCGAAGGCCGCGCTGCAGGGTGCGATGCGCACCTTCGGCGGGCACAAGGGTTCGGCGCTCGCGGCGATGGTCGAACTGCTCGGCGGCGCGCTGATCGGCGACATGACGAGCCAGGAGTCGATGGATTTCGACGAAGGCGTCGGCGCGACGCCGTGCCACGGCGAACTCGTGATCGCGTTCGACCCGAAGGTGTTCCTCGGCGACGATCTCGACGCGGGCCTCGCGCGCGGAGAGCGGATGTTCGCGTCGATCACCGGGCAAGGCGCGCGGCTGCCGTCGCAACGGCGCTTCGATGCCCGCGCGCGCAGCATCGCGCACGGCGTGCGGATTCCGCAGGCGCTGTACGACGAAATCCTGACGCTGCTCGACTGACGCGCGATCGGCGGGTACGGCGCACGGCTTCATCGTCGGCAGAACGGGCGATGAAGCCGCTGCCGGCGCCGCCGGCGATGGCCGGCGTCCGCCTTCGTGCCTGGTGCGCCCGGTTCGCCTTCACGCTCGGCACACCGAGGCGCTGTCCGGCCCACCACGCCACCCGCGGGCGCCGCACGCCCGGCGGCTGTGGGATAATCGCCGAGTTTGCCCAGGGCGCAGCTCAAGAGGTTGTTCGCACGGGCGCGCGAGAGGCCTTTATTCCCGTGCCTCCACCCTTTTCCGCGATATTTCTTCAGCCATACCATGCCCACATACCGTTCCAAAACTTCCACCGCCGGCCGCAACATGGCAGGTGCGCGCTCGCTGTGGCGCGCCACCGGCATGAAAGACGACGATTTCTCGAAGCCGATCATCGCGGTCGTCAACTCGTTCACGCAGTTCGTGCCCGGGCACGTGCACCTGAAGGATCTCGGCCAGCTCGTCGCGCGCGAGATCGAGGCCGCCGGCGGCGTCGCGAAGGAATTCAACACGATCGCGGTCGACGACGGCATCGCGATGGGCCATGACGGCATGCTCTACTCGCTGCCGAGCCGCGACATCATCGCCGACTCGGTCGAGTACATGGTGAACGCGCACTGCGCGGACGCGATGGTCTGCATCTCGAACTGCGACAAGATCACGCCAGGGATGCTGATGGCCGCGATGCGCCTGAACATCCCGGTGATCTTCGTGTCGGGCGGCCCGATGGAAGCCGGCAAGACGCGACTCGCGAACCCGGTCACCAAGGCCATCGAACTGAAGAAGCTCGACCTCGTCGACGCGATGGTGATCGCGGCCGACCAGTCGTATTCGGATGCCGACGTCGCCGAAGTCGAACGCTCGGCGTGCCCGACCTGCGGTTCGTGCTCGGGCATGTTCACCGCGAACTCGATGAACTGCCTGACCGAAGCGCTCGGCCTGTCGCTGCCCGGCAACGGCACGGTCGTCGCGACGCACGCCGATCGCGAGCAGCTGTTCAAGCGCGCCGGCCGCCGCATCGTCGAGCTGACCCGCCAGCACTACGAGCAGGACGACCTGCGCGTGCTGCCGCGCTCGGTCGGCTTCAAGGCGTTCGAGAACGCGATGACGCTCGACATCGCGATGGGTGGTTCGACCAACACGATCCTGCACCTGCTGGCGATCGCGCAGGAAGCCGGCATCGACTTCACGATGAAGGACATCGATCGCCTGTCGCGCAGCGTGCCGCAGCTGTGCAAGGTCGCGCCGAACACGAACAAGTACCACATCGAGGACGTGCACCGCGCCGGCGGCATCATGGCGATCCTCGGCGAGCTCGACCGCGCCGGCAAGCTGCACACCGACGTGCCGACCGTGCACGCGCCGTCGCTGAAGGACGCGCTCGACCAGTGGGACATCGTCCGCACCGAAGACGAAGCGGTCCGCACGTTCTACCTGGCCGGCCCGGCCGGGATCCCGACGCAGGTCGCGTTCAGCCAGGACACGCGCTGGCCGAGCCTCGACCTCGACCGCGCCGAAGGCTGCATCCGCTCGTACGAGCATGCGTTCTCGAAGGAAGGCGGCCTCGCCGTGCTGACCGGCAACATCGCGCTCGACGGCTGCGTGGTGAAGACGGCCGGCGTCGATGAAAGCATCCTCGTGTTCGAGGGCTCGGCCCACGTGACCGAGTCGCAGGACGAAGCGGTCGAGAACATCCTGAACGACAAGGTCAAGGCCGGCGACGTCGTGATCGTCCGCTACGAAGGCCCGAAGGGCGGCCCCGGCATGCAGGAAATGCTGTACCCGACGAGCTACATCAAGTCGAAGGGCCTCGGCAAGGCATGCGCGCTGCTGACCGACGGCCGCTTCTCGGGCGGCACGTCGGGCCTGTCGATCGGTCACTGCTCGCCGGAAGCGGCGGCGGGCGGCGCGATCGGCCTCGTGCGCGACGGCGACAAGATCCGCATCGACATCCCGAACCGCACGATCGACGTGCTCGTTTCGGACGAGGAGCTCGCACGGCGCCGCGAGGAGCAGAACGCGAAGGGCTGGAAACCGGCGCAACCGCGCCCGCGCAAGGTGTCCGCCGCGCTGAAGGCCTATGCGAAGCTGGTGATGTCGGCCGACAAGGGCGCCGTGCGCGACCTGTCGCTGCTCGACGACTGACGCGCGGCGGCGGGCCGCACGACGGGCCCGCCCGCCTCGATCGGGAGCCGCTCTCCGGAGCGGCATCGGACTGCTGACGAACCCCACGTTTTTCGGAGCGTGGGGTTTCGTTTTTCCAGGAACAGGCTTGCAGGGGCGCGATGAGCGAGCCGACCGATCCGTTTTTCGTCCGGCGCAGGCCAAGGGCCGCGCCCCCGCTGCCGTCGGCCGGTCAACGGCGAAACTCGTCGCTGCTGCCTCCACCCCCGCCACCGCCGTGGTTCCCGCCGCCGTTTCCGCCGCCCTGCGGCCGTGCGCCGCCGTAACCTCCACCACCCTGATGCGTCGGCGGCACCATCATCCGGGCCGCGCCACCGCTCGGTGCGGGCGGTGACGATGGCGGCGGTGGCGCCGGCTGACGGGCAGCCGCGCCAGGCATCTGCGCGGGCGCGGGCGCGGCCTGCGGCGCCGGCGCGCGGTTCGGGCCGTTCCAGCCGCCGCGCGTGGCCGACGGCCGTGCATCATGCCGCTCGGACGGCTCGCCGCCCGGCACGCGCTGAACCGGCCCGCCCGGCTGCGGGCGCCCGTAGGCCGGCGGCATCCCGCCGGGGCCGATGCGCGGCTCGGCACGATGCTCCCAGCGGTCGCGATCGTGAAACCACGGCCGGTGGCGGTAGTAGCGATCCCAGTACGCGCCGATCGCGAACCCGGTCACCGGCACGCCGATGATCGCGCCGTATTCGAGCAACGGCACGTAATTGCCCTGATACGGATAGTCGAGCTGCTCCGCGTCGATCCAGCCGCGCACGCCCGGCAGCGCGACGTCGCACCATGAGTAATCGCTCAGGCAGCCGAACACGTCCAGCGCGGTGCCGGGCGGGACCTGCGCGACGACCGGATAATCGGGCGCCGGCCCCGCATAGATTTCGGCCCCGGAATTCGTATAGGCGCTGCTTTGCGCGTCGGCGAGGCCCGGTATCGCGGCGAGACCGAACAGGACGACGCACAGACTTCGGATGATCGTGTTGCTCATGTTGCTCTCCCGCGCGGTGCCGCCGCGCGTCGGTCAGTGTCGATGGCCCCCGCCCCAATGCCCGCCTCCCCAGTGGCCGCCGCCCCAGGGACGGCGCCAGTACCCGCCGCGGTAGCCGCCGCCCCAATGCCCCCAGAAGCCGAGGCCGATCGTGACGGGCGGCCCGTACCAGCCCGGGTAATACGCGGGATAGTAGGCCGGGTAAGGCACATAGACCGGCGCGGCATATACCGGAGCCGGCGCGTCGGCGTAATCGTCCGCCGGCGGCGGCACGGCCGGCACCGCGGGTGTCGACGGGGCAACCGGCCCGGCATTTGCCGGCGCTGCCGGGAGTTCGCGCTGCGAAACCGTGGCAGGCACGGGTGCGTAATACGGCGCATAGCCGTACGGGCTCGTGTAATAACAACCGCTCAGCGCGAGCATGGCCAGCGCCATGACGGCAGGCCTCGCGGCGGAAATCGGGTTCATTTCATGCTCCGAAGGAATCCGCGCGTCGCTGCGTGGCGCGCGCCTGACTCTAGCTTACGTCCCCCGCATATTTCTGCGGGTTTGATCCGTTACTTTTTGTTTCCACGGGTCGAATCCAGGTCGCAACCGGGCGGGCATGCAGCATGCTCGCGCGTCAGCCGCGCCGACGTTGAAGTTGACGCAAATGCCCTCAACTTGAATATCGAGTCAGGCTGGCCGGCGCGGACGGGCGTTCGCGGCCCCCGGGAGCCTGAAACCCGCGGACTTCGGCCCGCCCAGACAGGAACGCGGCTCACGCCGCCATCGACATGACTACGCCACGCCCCACGCTTCGGGCGGACACGCCCCTCGATCCGATCATCCAGCTGCTGGCGCTTGCCGGCGAACAGGGTTATCTGACGCACGCCGACCTCGTCGACGCGCTGCCGCCGGAAAGCGACAGCCCCGACGCGCTGGACGTCGTGCGCGCCGCGCTCGCGGACATCGGCATCGCCGTGCTCGACGAGCCGGCCGCGCCGGTGCCGTTCGCGGGCGCGGCGCCGGTCGACGTCGATCGCGACGCGCTCGACGAGGGCCGTACGCTGCTCGGCGATCTGGCCCGCGGCACGAGCGCATCGACCGATCCGCTCGCGCTCTACATGCGGCGCATCCATGCGGTGCCCCTGCTCAAGCGCGAGGACGAAATCGTGCTGGCCCGCGAAATCGAAACGGGCCGCCATCAGATCCTGCACGCGCTCGCCGGCTGTCCGGCGGCCGTCGAGGCGCTGCTCGCGCGCCACGGCGCGACGAGCGCCACCGGCGCGGCCGCCAACGAAGGCGATGACATCGGCGACGGCGAAGGCAACGCACCGGTGCCTGCACGCTACGACACGCTGCAGGACGCGGTGACGGCCGTGCGCCGCGCATTGCACGCGCAGGGGTGCCGCTCGGCCGAATACCGCGACGCGCGCAACCGCCTGGCCGCGCTGCTCGGTTCGCTCGCGTGGGTGGCACCGGCCGTCGACGACGCGAGCCGCGTCGTGCGCGCCCTGGCCGCCGCGCCGGTCGACGCCGCGACGGACGCCGCCGCGGGCACCGACGCCGCGTGCTTCGACACGGTCGCGCGGCGTGCGCTCGGCGCCGCGCTGAGCGACGGCCAGCAGAAGGTGCGCGACGGTACGCGCGCGATGCTCGAGGCGAACCTGCGGCTCGTGCTGTCGATCGCGCGCAAGTACATGAACCGCGGCGTCGACCTGCCCGACCTCGTGCAGGACGGCTGCCTCGGCCTGATGCGCGCGATCGAGAAGTTCGAATACCGGCGCGGCTTCAAGTTCTCGACCTACGCGACCTGGTGGATCCGGCAGGCGGTCGCGCGCGCGGTGGCCGATCGCGCGCGCACGATCCGCGTACCGGTGCACGTCGGCGACCAGTACCAGCGCGTGCATCGGCACGCACTGCGCTTCCGCCAGCGCACCGGCCGGCGCGCGACGCCGGCCGAACTCGCGGCCGAAACCGGGCTCGCCGAGGACAAGCTGCGCGCGGTGCTCGCGCTCCCTGCCGAGCCGGTGTCGCTCGACACGCCGCTGCCCGACGCGGACGCCGGCCTCGTCGACCTGATCGAGGACCAGGCATCGGCGAGCCCGTTCGAGCAGCTGGCCGACACGCGGATGCGCGAATGCGTGACGTCGCTGCTGCGCTCGGTCACGCCGGCCGAGGCCGACGTGCTGCGCCGCCGGTTCGGCCTCGGCGGCGCCGAGCCCGACACCTACGATGCGATCGCGCAGGACGCGGGCATGTCGCGCGAACGCGTGCGGCAGATCGAGAAGCGCGCGCTCGCCGCGCTGCGCACGGCCGCGGAGGCGGAAGGCGCGCAGACGTTCCTCGAAGCGTGACGCATCGCACGTTCGTGCCGCGACCCGGCACGAACGTGCGCGGCCCGCTTCCGCCTGTGCAACGTTTGCTATTGATGCACATCAAGTTTTGTTCGTCGCCGGCCCTGACAATGTGTTGAAATAAAAAAAATGCGACCGGCGCGTTATCCGCCGTGTCCATTCCGTTTGCACATCCCCGGGCTCCGCACATGCAAACGACCATCGGCCAGACACACGAGGAAAACCGGCAAATCGCGGCCTGCCTGCGCGAAGCCGCGCAGTTGCTTGCCGAACAGGGGGCGAATCCTTATCGGGTTGCCGCCTACCGCGCGTCGGCCGACACGATCGCCTCGCTCGAAGACGGCATCCGCACCCGCTTCGACGCGGGCGGCGTCGATTCGCTCGCCGCACTGCCGGAGATCGGCACGGGCGTCGCCCAGGCGATCGCCGAACTGCTGGTGACCGGACGCTGGCGCCTGCTCGACCGGCTGCGCGGCGACGCGGAGCGCGCGTCCGCATTCGAAGCCGTGCCGGGCATCGGCCACGCGCTCGCGCTGCGGATTCACGACCAGTTGCACATCGATACGCTCGAGGATCTCGAACGCGCGGCCCGCAGCGGCCAGCTCGAAGCGATCGCGGGCGTCGGCCCGCGTCGCGCGGCCGGCATCCGCGCGGCGCTCGACGACGTGCTGACCCGGCGCCGGCGCTGGCAAGGCCACGCGCGCAACGCCGATCTCGGCACGGAGCCGCCGGTCGAGCTGCTGCTGTATATCGACCGCCTGTACCGCAACAAGGCCGCCGCCGGCATCCTGCCCACGCTCGTGTCGCGTCGGCTGAACGCGGACCTGAGCGTTCAGCCGCCCGTGATGCACATGACGAAAGGCGGCTGGCATTTCACCGCGCTGTGCCCGTATCCCGTTCGCCCGCAGGAGTCCACCCGCACCGCCGACTGGGTCGCGCTCTACTTCTACGATGCGCTGCAATGCGAGTACCAGAGGACGGTCGTCACCGAAACGCTCGGCTCGCTCGTCGGCAAGCGCATCGTGCGCGGACGCGAGATGGAGTGTCGTGTGTATTACGCGGGATGATCCGCTCGGGGGCGCCGGCCGCCCCCGCCGCCCGCCCGCGCGCGCCGTTCCGGCAAACCGGACCGCTTGACCGCTTACGTGCCGTCCGTCTTCGTGCGGCGCACCGGATGACGATGCGCGGCGATGCGCAGCAGCTTGCGGAACGACGGACACTCGAGATGACTCGGCGCCGGGCACACGGCGGCATGTCGCAAAGCATCGCGCACCGCGCCGAGACGGCGGATCGTACGGTCGAGCTCATCGGCCTTGTCGTCGAGTTTCGCGCGATCGAGCGCGAGCCGGCCGTCCGCGCCGAACATCGCGACGATGTCGTCCAGCGAAAAACCGGCCTCGCGGCCGAGCGCGATCAGCGCCAGGCGCTCCAGCACCGATTCGTCATACTGGCGCCGCAGCCCGTGACGGCCGGTCGGCACGATCAATCCCTTTTCCTCGTAGTAGCGCAGCGTCGACGCGGGCAATCCCGAGCGGCGCGCGACATCGGCGATGTCCAGACGGCTCATGCTTGATCTCAAGTGAACTTGAGGTTGCAAGATAGCGGCCCGACTCCTCCGACACAAGCCCGGACCGCCCCGCCGTTGCCGCAGCCGCCCCGCCGTTGCCGGCCGATTCAACTGCGCCGCGCCCGCGTCATTCGCCGCCGCTGTCGATCAGGTTGTGACGCACGCGCCCGAGCAGGCGCACGAGCGTGTCGCGCTCGTCGCGCGTGAAGCCGCGCAGCCCGTCGTCGGTGACGGTGTCGCCCACTTCCAGCATCTGCGGAAAGATCTCGCGCGACTTGTCGGTCAGCCGGATCACGAACGCGCGGCGATCGTCGTCGTTCGCGATGCGTTCGATCCACCCGCAGCTTTCCATCCGGTCGAGCAGCCGCGTCAGCGAGATCGGCGTGATCTCGAGCCATTCCGCGAGCCGCGCCTGATTCATCTCGCCCTTCCATGTCAGGTACGCGAGCACGCGGCTTTGCGCGCGCGTCAGCCCGATGCGCTTCGCGCGCCGGTCGAACAGGCGTCCTTGCAGGCGGGCCACGTCGGAAATCAGGTAACCGATCCGGTTCTCGTAGGTCTTGTCCATGCGGCGATTATAGGGGCAGGCCGCGAATGACCCGCGGCCCCGACCAAGCGATGAGCACAAACATAATAAGCATGCTTATAATTCGAGCCGTACCGGATCGCCGCCCACGGCGACCGCCCCACGGAGACACCCGCTTGAATCCCGCCGCCGACGCCCCCGCCTCGCCGCCCGCCCTCAATCGGCCGATGCTGACCCTGTCGATCATGCTCGCGACGCTGATCCAGACGCTCGACAGCACGATCGCGAACGTCGCGCTGCCGCACATGCAGGGCACGCTGTCCGCGTCGCAGGACGAAATCACCTGGGTACTGACTTCCTACATCGTCGCCGCGGCGATCGCGACGCCGCTGACCGGCTGGCTGTCCGACCGGCTCAGCATGAAACGGCTGCTGACGATCTCGATCGCGGGTTTCACGATCGCGTCCGCGCTGTGCGGGCTGTCCGAGTCGCTCGTGCAGATCGTCGGCGCGCGGCTGCTGCAGGGCGTATTCGGCGCCGCGCTGGTGCCGCTGTCGCAGTCGATCCTGCTCGACATCAACCCGCGCGAGAAACAGGGCCAGGCGATGGCGATCTGGGGGATGGGCGTGATGGTCGGCCCGATCCTCGGCCCGACGCTCGGCGGCTGGCTCACCGACAGCTACAACTGGCGCTGGGTGTTCTTCATCAACGTGCCGATCGGCGCGTTCGCACTGGCCGGCGTGCTGACCTTCCTGCCCGCGCGCGCACCGCGCCCGCACGTGAAATTCGACGCGTTCGGCTTCGCGACGCTCGCGCTCGCGATCGGCGCGTTCCAGGCGATGCTCGACCGCGGCGAACAGCTCGACTGGTTCGGTTCGTACGAGATCCGCATCGAGGCGCTCGTCGCGGCGCTGAGCTTCGCGTTCTTCCTCGTGCATACGGCGACCGTCGGCAAGGCCTCGTTCTTCAAGTCGGAATTGCTGCGCGACCCGAACTTCGCGACCGGCACGCTGTTCATCTTCGTCGTCGGCGCGGTGCTGTACGCAACGCGCGCGCTGCTGCCGCCGATGCTGCAGAACCTGATGGGCTATCCCGTCGCGACGACGGGGCTCGTCACCGCGCCGAGCGGCGCGGGCACGATGATCGCGATGCTGTTCGTCGGACGATTGCTGAAATACGTGGACGCGCGGGCGCTGCTGCTCGCCGGGCTGGCGATTTCCGCGCTCGCGCTGTGGCAGATGATGCAGTACACGATCGTGCTGTCCGAGGCGGACATCGTGTGGCCCGGGGTGGTCCAGGGCTTCGGCCTGGGGCTCGTGTTCGTGCCGCTGAGCGCGCTGTCGTTCTCGACGCTGCAGCCCGAGCTGCGCGCGGACGGCACGGCCACCTACAGCCTGATGCGCAACATCGGCAGCAGTATCGGCATCTCGATCGTCCAGACGCTGATGACGCGCAACACGCAGGTCGCGCATGCCGACCTCGCGACCCACATCACGCCGTTCGACCCGGCCGTGCAGGCGATGGCCGGCAGCCACGTCGACATCGCGCTGCTCGACCGCACGATCAACCAGCAGGCCGCGATGATCGCCTACCTGAACGACTTCAAGCTGATGTTCGTCGCGACGCTGCTGATGATCCCGCTGTTGCTGCTGATCCGCCCGCCGCAGAAAACGGCGAGCGTCGACGTCGCGCACGCGGCGATGGATTGACTCAGTGCGGCGGGCACCTGCCCGCCGCGGGCCGCGACGTCAGGCCTTCATCGTCCCGGTGCGCACATAGCGCTCGTGCCACGACAGCGCCTCGGCGAGCAGGTGCGGCGTGTGCTTGCCGAAGCTCTCGCGCGACGCGCGCTCGAAGTAGTCCTCGAGCATCGGCCGGTAGTCGGGATGCGCGCAGGTCGCGATGATCTTGCGCGCGCGCTGCTTCGGCGACAAGCCGCGCAGGTCGGCGAGCCCCTGCTCGGTGACGACCACCGCGACGTCGTGCTCCGTATGGTCGACGTGGCTCGCCATCGGCACGATCCGCGAGATCGCGCCGCCCTTCGCGGTACTCGCCGACATGAAGCACGACAGGTAGCCGTTGCGCGCGAAGTCGCCCGAGCCGCCGATGCCGTTCTGGATCTTCGTACCCATCACGTGCGTCGAGTTCACGTTGCCGTAGATGTCGGCCTCGATCATCCCGTTCATCGCGATGCAGCCGAGGCGGCGCACGAGTTCCGGATGGTTGCTGATCTCCTGCGGGCGCAGCAGGATCTTTTCGCGGAACGTCGCGATCTCGTCCGCGAAGCGCTGCACCGCGGCCGGGCTCAGCGACAACGCCGTGGCCGACGCGAAGCTCAACGTGCCGTCGTCGAGCAGGTCGAGCATGCCGTCCTGGATCACTTCGGTGTACGCGGTCAGGTTCGAGAAGCCGGCGGAGCTGAGTTCCGCGAGCACCGCGTTCGTGATGTTGCCGACGCCCGACTGCAGCGGCAGCAGGTTTTCCGGCAGGCGGCCGCGCTTCACTTCGTGGCGCAGGAAGTCGATCAGTTGCAGCGCGATCTGCTTCGACGTGGCGTCCGGCGCGGAGAATGCGTTGCTGCGGTCGGGCGCGTCGGTCTCGACGATCGCGACGATCTTCTCGGCCGGGCAGCGCAGGTACGGCTCGCCGATCCGGTCGTCGCTTTTCGTCAGCGGAATCGGCTTGCGGTGCGGCGGCAGCGCGGTGCCGTAATAGACGTCGTGCATCCCGTCGAGGCCGAGCGGCTGGCGCGCGTTGACTTCGAGGATCACGTGCTTCGCCTGCTCGAGCCACGTCTTGTTGTTGCCGATCGACGCGGACGGGATCAGCAGCCCGTCCTCGCGGATACCCGCGACTTCGACGATCGCGACGTCGAGGTCGCCGTACAGCCCGAACCATGCGTATTGCGCGACGTGGCTCAGGTGGACGTCCTGGTAGTCGACTTCGCCGGCGTTGATCTTGTCGCGCAGCGTCGGGTCGGACTGGTACGGCAGGCGCATCGAGATGCCGTTGGTGCGGGCGAGCGCGCCGTCGAGTTCCGGCGCGGTCGATGCGCCGGTCAGCACGTTGATCCGGAAGTCCTCGCCGCGCGCGTGGGCCGCGTCGATGTGGGCGGCGAGCGCGGCGGGCACGGCCTTCGGATAGCCGGAACCGGTGAAGCCGCTCATGGCGACGGTCATGCCGGGGCGGATCAGCGCGGCGGCTTCGTCGGCGGTGCGGACGAGCGAACGCAGGGCGGGAGCGAGGATGCGTGAAGAAGACATGGCTGTATATCTGACGCTTTTGGTCTGTCGTTGACGTCGCGGGGGGTGTCTCCTGGGCGACGCGAAGCCCTTGGGGCCGCGAGGGGCGGCCCGGCACCACGGGCACGGTCGGAGTATCGCAGAGGCCATCGCCGCGAAATGTCCGTTGAATGCAAAAGATACTTGCCGAATGCGCCGGGTATCGAACGGCCGTTCTGTGACAGGGCGCGGCCGCGCATCGAATCCGCTCGAAAGGTGCGCGAAAGCGAACCGCCAATTTGCCGCGCACGGATTGCAAGCTGCTGAACGGCAATCGATCGATATCTTTCCGGATTGATCGCGTAAACGCGGGGAATCCGCACGCGACGGCCGATCGGCGCGGCCGCCGCGGCCGATTGTCGCCCGACGCGGCTTTCGCGGGCCTGATGCACATCAACGCGGCGACGCGCGCGGAGCGCCGCCGCGCCCGCGCGCAAGGCCCGTCCGCCCTTGACAGCCGCGCGACGCGAACCACACTGAAGCTGGTAAGGCCCGCCTGTGCGAACGCCGTTTCGCGCATCCGGTTCGCAACCGGGCGATGTCCGGAATACGCGGTAACACTCCCGTATGTCAGGACATTGATCGAATAAAAAGCAACAAATTACAATTCCGTATATATTTCGCCGATGGACCAAAGAAAAACCGCCACACGTTCCGAACCGCCCCTGCCACGCACCTGGGATGCGCGGCTCGCGCGCTCGCTCGTACGCCCGCTGATCGACACGCCCGTCACCCCGAATCACCTCACTACCCTTCGTCTGCTGATCGGCCTCGCCGGTGCCTGGTGCCTCGCGCAAGGCGGCTTCGGCTGGATCAACGCGGGGGCATTCCTGATCGTGCTGTCGAACTTCGTCGACCACACCGACGGCGAACTCGCGCGCATCAGCGGCAAGTCCAGCAAGATCGGTCACTTTTACGACCTCGCGGCCGACGCGCTCGTGACGGTCGCGCTGTTCGTCAGCATGGGCCTCGGCATCGTCGCCCAGGGCGGCCAGATGGCCGCGTCGCCGGTGCTGCTCGGCGCGGTGGCCGGCGCGGCCGTCGCGCTGATCTTCTTCCTGCGCATGCGGATCGAATCGATCGCCGGCAAGGCCGGCACCAAGCAGGCGTTCGCCGGCGGCTTCGAGACGGAAGACGTGCTCTACCTGCTGCCGATCGTGACGCTTGTCGACGGCGTGCAGCCGTTCCTGCTCGCGGCATCGATCGGCGCCCCGCTGTTCGCCGCGTGGGTCGTGATCGACTGGTGGCGCATCGTCCGCCGCGGCAATCTCCCGCAGAACCCTACCGAAATCCAGGTTTCCAAATGACTCCTAGCACGCGCGACGACTCCGTGCTGAGCCCGGCACGCCCCGCGCCTGCGCGCGCGGCAGCGGCCGATCCCGATCGCACCGTGGCCGACTGCGTCGGCCGTCTCGACCTCGACCGCCTGCGCGGCGACTACACGCGCCAGGGCTCGTTCCTGTACCTCGACGCATTCCTGCCGGCCGACGCACACGCGAAGCTCGCGGCCGCCGCCCGCGCGATGCAGGCCGGCCTGAACCGCAATTACCTGCCCGGCCACAAGCAGGGCGGCAGCGTGAGCCGGCACACGATCGACGAGCAGGCGCCGTACATCGCGGAGCTGTACCGCTCGAAGGCGCTGATCGGCTTCCTCGAGAAGGTCACCGGCGACAAGCTGATGCTGTCGCCGGACGACGATCCGCATGCGTATGCGCTGTATTACTACACGAAGCCGGGCGACCACATCGGCTGGCACTACGACACGTCGTATTACGACGGCCGCCGCTACACGCTGCTGATCGGCGTGATCGACGAGTCGTCGTGCCGGCTCGACTACGAGCTGCATACGCGCAATCCCGACGTGCCCGACGAACCGGGTTCCGTGCAGATCGCCGACGGCGGCATCGTGCTGTTCGACGGCGACAAGCTGCGCCATCGCGTCACGCCGCTCGGCCAGAACGAGACGCGCGTGTCGCTCACGTTCGAATACGTGACCAACCCCGGCATGCGGCCGTGGAAGCGCTTCATCTCGAACATGAAGGACGCGATCGCCTATTTCGGTTTCCGCCAGGTGTTCAAGCAGCTGGCTACGCGCCGGTCGAGCGGGTCATGACACGCGCCGGCCTGATCCTGCTGTCCCTCGGAACGGCACTGTTCGTCGCCCTGCTCGCGTGGCAGGGCGTCGGCGCGGTCGCGTCGACGTTCCTCGCGGCCGGCTGGGGCCTCGCGCTCGTCGCGGCATTCCACGTCGTCCCGCTCGTGATCGACGCGCTGGCGATCTCGGTGATGTTCCGCCGCGGCCAGCCGGGCGCCGAGCTCGGCAACGCGCTGCGCGCGCGCTGGGTCGGCGAATCGGTGAACAGCCTGCTGCCCGCCGGGCAGATCGGCGGCCCGGTGCTGATGGTGCGCCACCTCGCGCAGCGCGGCACGCGGATGGCCGATGCGGCCGCCGCGGTCACCGTCAGCACGACGATGCAGGCGCTCGCGCAGATGGCGTTCGCGCTGATCGGCATCGCCACGTTCAGCGTGTATGCGACGCACGAGTCGGTCGCTCACCTGCGCACGCCGGCGCTGATCGCCACCGGCGTGCTCGGCGCGCTGGCCGTCGCGTTCTACGCGGCGCAGCGGCGCGGGCTGTTCGGCCGCGGGTTGCGTCTCGCGTCGAAGCTGCTCGGCCCGCGCGACTGGTCGTCGCTCGCGACCCGCGCGGACGCGATCGACGACGCGGTCGGCGCGCTGTACCGCGATCGCGCGAAGGTCGCGAAGACCTTCGCATTGAGCCTCGCCGGCTGGATCGTCGGCACCGCCGAAGTGTGGCTCGCGCTGCACTTCCTCGGGCACCCGGTCAGCTGGCTCGACGCGCTGCTGCTCGAGAGCGTCGGCCAGGCGATTCGCGGTGCGGCGTTCGCGATCCCGGGCTCGCTCGGTGCACAGGAAGGCGGTTACCTGCTGCTCGCCCCGCTGGTCGGCCTGCCGCCCGACGCGGCGCTCGCGCTGTCGCTCGCGAAGCGCGCGCGCGAACTCGCGCTCGGCCTGCCCGGCCTGCTCTATCTGCATTTCAGTGAAAGAAACTGGCAGCGGCGCCGTGCGCCGCAGCCCATCGCCGACTGATCGTTCAGATCCGCCGGTTTTTTGGTTGGAGAACCCATGCGAGCCATCATTCTTGCGGCAGGCCTCGGCTTGCGCCTGCAACAACCGCCCGAGGCGCAATTCCCGAAGTGCCTGCTGCGCTTCGACGACGTGTCGCTGCTCGAGCGCCATCTGCGTGTGCTCGACGCCGCGGGCGTCGATGAAATCGTGCTCGGGCTCGGCTTTCAGCACGAGAAGGTCGAGCAGGAACTGAAGCGCCTCGGCCGCACCGCCGAGATCGTGATCAACGAGCGCTATGACCTCGGCAGCGTGCTGACCGTGCACACCGTCGCCGACGCGATGACGCGCGGCGGCGACGTGCTGCTGATGGACGCCGACGTGCTGTACGACGAGAACATCCTGCACGCGCTGGTCGCCGATGCCGACAAGTCGGTCGCCCGCCTGCTGATCGATCGCGACTTCGAGGCCGGCGACGAGCCCGTCAAGCTGTGCCTGAAGAACGGCGTGCCGGTCGAGCTGCGCAAGCAGCTCGCGGTCGACCTCGACTACGACACGATCGGCGAGTCGGTCGGCTTCTTCCGCTTCACCGAAGGCACCGCGCGCCGCCTCGCGAAAATCGTCGCGGGCTACGTCGACAGCGGCCGCGCGAACATGCCGCACGAGGAAGCCGTGCGCGACCTGCTGCTCGAAGGCGGCCACGCGTTCGACGTCGCCGACGTCACGGGTTCGCCGTGGATCGAGATCGACTTCCCGAACGACGTCGCACGCGCGACGCAAGAAATTCTCCCCCTGATTCAACGCACGACCGCCGGAGCCGCACGATGAACGCACGCGAACCCAACTTCTCCGAATCGCGCAGCGCACGCCTGCGCCGCATGCTCGTCAGCAGCGAACTCGAATTCCTGATGGAAGCGCACAACGGCCTGTCCGCGCGCATCGTCCGCGAAGCGGGCTTCAAGGGGATCTGGGCATCGGGCCTCGCGATCTCCGCGCAGTTCGGCGTGCGCGACAACAACGAGGCAAGCTGGACGCAGGTCGTCGACGTGCTCGAATTCATGGCCGACGCGAGCGACCTGCCGATCCTGCTCGACGGTGACACCGGCTACGGCAACTTCAACAACGTGCGCCGCCTCGTGAAGAAGCTCGAGCAGCGCGGCATCGCCGGCGTCTGTATCGAGGACAAGCAGTTCCCGAAGACCAACAGCTTCATCGGCGGCGAGCGCCAGCCGCTCGCGGAAATCGACGAGTTCTGCGGCAAGATCAAGGCCGGCAAGGATTCGCAGACCGATCCCGACTTCTCGATCGTCGCGCGTGTCGAAGCGCTGATCGCAGGCTGGGGGATGGACGAGGCGCTGCGTCGCGCGAACGCGTACGCGGAAGCCGGCGCCGACGCAATCCTGATCCACAGCAAGCTGTCGCGCCCGGACGAGATCCTGCAGTTCGCGCGCGAATGGAGCGGCAAGGCGCCGCTCGTGATCGTACCGACCAAGTACTACAGCACGCCGACCGACGTGTTCCGCCAGGCCGGCATCAGCACCGTGATCTGGGCGAACCACCTGATCCGCGCGTCGGCATCCGCGATGCAGGCGACCGCGCGCGAGATCCACGAGAGCGAAACGCTGATCAACGTCGAGGACCGCGTTGCATCGGTCAACGAGATCTTCCGCCTGCAGGACGCCGACGAGTACTCGGCCGCCGAGCGCATCTACCTGTCGTCGTCGTCGCGCGCGTCGAACGCCGCGATCGTGCTCGCCGCGAGCCGCGGCAAGGGCCTCGAAGCCGTCACCGAAGACAAGCCGAAGGTCATGCTGCCGGTCGCCGGCAAGCCGTTGCTGCGCTGGCTCGTCGACGGCTTCAAGACGCACGGCGTGAACGACATCACCGTGGTCGGCGGCTATCGCGCCGACGCGATCGACACGTCGGGCATCAAGCTCGTGGTCAACGAACGCCATGCGCAGACGGGCGAACTCGCGTCGCTCGCATGTGCGGCCGAACGCCTGACCGGCGACACCGTGATCTCGTACGGCGACCTGCTGTTCCGCAGCTACATCGTGCGCGACCTCGCGGAGAGCGAGGCCGAGTTCAGCGTCGTCGTCGATTCGTCGCTCACGGAAACCAACCAGAGCGTGCGCGACTTCGCGCTGTGCTCGGCGGCGGACGACCGCGGCCTGTTCGGCCAGAAGACGTATCTGCAACGTGTGTCGAGCGACGTCGCCGCCGGCACGCCGCACGGCCGCTGGATCGGTCTCCTGAACGTGCGCGGCGCGGGCGTCGACCGCCTGAAGGCGATGCTCGCGACGCTGCAGGCACGCCCCGATTTCGACACGCTCGACATCCCGTCGCTGCTCAACGAGCTGATCGCCGCCGGCGAGAAGATCGAGGTGCAGTACGTGCACGGCCACTGGCGCGGCGTCAACGATCTGGAAGACTTCCGCCGCGCGGGCGACTTCGCGCACGGCCAGACGCCGCTGTCCGAGCCGGGCGCCGGCAACGGGAGCGCGCAATGATCGAAGCGGCCCAGTTCGTCGAGGTCGCGCGCGAACGCGGTTTCGACTGGTACGCGGGCGTGCCCTGCTCGTACCTGACGCCGTTCATCAACTACGTGCTGCAGGACCCGACGCTGCACTACGTGTCGGCCGCGAACGAAGGCGACGCGGTCGCGCTGATCGCGGGCGCCACGCTCGGCGGCAAGCGCGGGATCGCGATGATGCAGAACTCAGGGCTCGGCAACGCGGTGAGCCCGCTCACGTCGCTGACCTGGACGTTCCGGCTGCCGCAGCTGCTGATCGTCACGTGGCGCGGCCAGCCGGGTGTCGCCGACGAGCCGCAGCACGCGCTGATGGGGCCGATCACGCCGGCGATGCTCGACACGATGGAGATCCCGTGGGAGACGTTCCCGACCGACCCCGAACAGGTCGGCCCGGCGCTCGACCGCGCGATCGCGCACATGGACGCGACGGGCCGCCCGTACGCGCTCGTGATGCAGAAAGGCAGCGTCGCGCCTTATGAGCTGAAGGCGAACCCGGCGGCAGCGCCGCGCGCGCATGTCGCCGCGCAAGCGTCGTCGCGTGCCGCGTCGGCCGACGCGTGGCCGACCCGCCACGACGCGCTGCAGCGCGTGATCGCGCACACGCCGGTCGATTCGACCGTCGTGCTCGCGTCGACCGGCTTCTGCGGCCGCGAGCTCTATGCGATCGACGACCGCCCGAACCAGCTGTACATGGTCGGCTCGATGGGCTGCGTGACGCCGCTCGCGCTGGGTCTCGCGCTCGCGCGCCCCGACCTGCGCGTGGTGGCCGTCGACGGCGACGGCGCCGCGCTGATGCGCATGGGCGTGTTCGCGACGCTCGGCACCTACGGCCCGGCCAACCTCACGCACGTGCTGCTCGACAACGGCGCACACGAATCGACGGGCGGCCAGGCGACCGTGTCGCAGCATGTGTCGTTCGCGGGTGTCGCGGCCGCATGCGGCTATGCGTCGGCCGTCGAAGGCGACACGCTCGACGTGCTCGATGCAACGCTCGCCGCGCGGGCCGACGGTGCGCAGTTCGTGCGCGTGGCGATCCGCACGGGCGTGCCCGACGGCCTGCCCCGCCCGACCGTCACGCCGGTCGAGGTCAAGACCCGCCTGATGCGGCATATCGGCGCCGCACAGGCTGAAGCCCACGCCGAAGGAGCTCATTGATGCTGCTGCTGAATCCCGGCCCGGTCACGCTCACCGAACGCGTGCGCCGCAGCCTGCTGCAACCCGACCTGTGCCATCGCGAAAGCGAATTCTTCGATCTGCAGGATGAAGCGCGTGCGCGCCTCGTCGCCGCGTACGAGCTCGATCCGGCCGAGTGGGCCGCCGTGCTGATGACCGGCTCGGGCACCGCCGCCGTCGAGAGCATGATCGCGGCGCTCGTGCCGCAGGACGGCAAGCTGCTCGTGATCGAGAACGGCGTGTACGGCGAGCGCATCACGCAGATCGCGACGCAGTACGGAATCGCGCACGAGGTGGTGAAGCACGAATGGATGCAGGCGCCCGATCTCGCGCAGATCGCCGCGCGTCTCGACGCGGGCGGTTATTCGCACGTCGCGGTGATTCATCACGAAACGACGACGGGCCGGCTGAACGACCTCGGCGCGATCGCCGACGTGTGCCGTGCGCGTGGCGTGAAGATGCTCGTCGACGGCGTCAGCAGCTTCGGTGCCGAAGCGATCGACTTCGCCGGCGGCGTGATCGACGCGGTCGCCGCGACCGCGAACAAGTGCCTGCACGGCGTGCCGGGTGCCGCGTTCGTGATCGTGCGCCGCAGCGCGCTCGCGAAGGCGGCGAGCCGCACGTATTACCTTGATCTCGGCCGGCTCGCGAAGCTGCAGGATCAGCGCAATACGCCGTTCACGCCGTCCGTGCACGCGTACTACGCGCTCGTCGAGGCGCTGCGCGAGTTCGATGAGGCCGGCGGCTGGCGTGCGCGGCATGCGCACTACAAGGCGCTCGCCGATCAGGCGCAGGCCGGGCTCGCGGCGCGCGGGATGTCGCTCGTGCTGCCGGAAGGCGCGTCGTCGGTCGTGCTGCATGCGTACCGGCTGCCGCAAGGCGTCACGTACGAGACGCTGCACGACGGGCTGAAGGCGCGCGGCTTCGTGATTTATGCGGGGCAAGGCGGGTTGTCGAAGGAACTGTTCCGGATCTCGACGATGGGCGCGATTCAAGCGGCTGATGTCGAGCGGTTGCTGGAGGGGTTTACGGCGCTGACGCAATGAACGTTGCTCACCCCTTCATCCGTAAGAGGCCCGCAAGGGCCTTTTTTTTGGTTCATCGAGGATTACCGGGGAACGCGGCGCGGATCTTGAGGAAGAAGTATTCGTCGTCGCGGTACCCGTAAGCCC